>CAYTMM010000109.1:0-8037 GCA_964438875.1 uncultured Sphingosinicella sp.
TCTTGTAGCTGCCGTCCGCCTCTGGTTCGGCCTTGGTCTTGAGCAGGCCCAGGTCCGTGCCGCAATGTGGCTCGGTGAGGTTCATCGTGCCGGTCCAGCGGCCCGCGACCATGTTTGGCAGATATGTGCCCTTCTGCGCTTCCGATCCTTTGACCAGGATCGAGGCGATCGCGCCCTGGGTCAGGCCGTTATACATTTCGAACGCTTGATTGGCGGCGAGCAGATATTCGGTGACGGCAGTGGCGAGAACCGAAGGGAGCCCCTGCCCGCCATATTGCTCCGGCGCCGACAAAGTGGTCCAGCCGCCCTCGACGAACTGGGCATAGGCTTCCTTGAAGCCCTTGGGCGTCGTCACGCTGCCGTCGGGATGGCGCGTGCAGCCTTCCTCGTCGCCGCTGCGATTGAGCGGATGCAGGACTTCCGACGCGAAGCGACCGCCTTCTGAGAGGATCGCCTCAATCATGTCGGGCGTCGCATTCTCGAAACCCGGCAGGTTGGAATAACGCTCGATGCCGAGCACCTGCTCAAGCACGTAGCGCGTATCGCGGACGGGCGCGGTATAGCTGGGCATGTTCCTCTCCCTGGGAAATTATTCGGCGGGCGCGGTCTCCGCCGCTTCCACCATGGCGATGAATCGTTCGAGCTCGTCGATCGTGGCGTCGATGTCGATCTTCTGCTTGTTGAGCACATCGACCCGGTGCCGGCATTTCTCCAGCGTCACCCGGCGCTGCTCGTGGCGACCGTCGCCGACATCGTAAAGGTCGATCATCTCGCGGATGTCGGCGAGGCTGAAGCCGACACGCTTGCCGCGCAAGATCCAGGCGAGCCGCGCGCGGTCGCGCCACGAATAGATGCGCGCCATGCCGTTGCGCTCGGGCGAGATCAGGCCCTCATCCTCGTAGAAACGCAGCGCCCGCGCGGTGACGCCGAACTCCTCGCAAAGCTGGGTGATGGTGTAGCTGCGTTCGTCCCGACCCGTCGGACGATAATCGGAATGGAGCGCTGCTTCTGACATACGGCGAGGCTAAGTTACGTTGACGTTAGCGTCAAGCGGAACAGGCTCACACATCGTCGTCGCCGACCGGGCCGCCTTCGCCTTCCATGCGGTTGATCGCGCGCACGTCCTTGCGCGCGAATTTGAGATGCACCCCGCGCCCGCCACCATTTTCCGGGATGAAGACCGCTCCGCCCTCCTCGAGCACGGCGCGCAGCCGCCCAATCGCATCGTCGTCCAGCCCCGCCGTCCCGCTCTCGAACGCGGCCAGCGCGGATTTGTCGAGCTTCGCCTTGCGCGCGACATGACCGCGTGGCCATTGTACCAGTGCGCGTGCGGCGCGGGCCAGCGGTCCATCGATCGTCACAGCCACCCTCCTCTGCTCGGCAGCCACCACCATAGCCGGACGGCACACAATATCGAAGCCCCGGCGATGTTTCAGATTCTTTGCAAGGCAGGGGGCGACAAGCGGCGCCCACGCCCCTATATGCGCGGCCAATGCGAGCGTGACTGTCGGGAAGACCATGCTGACCACTCATCCATTTGAAGACGACAAACTGCGCGAAGAGTGCGGCGTGTTCGGTATCTGGGGAGCGGACACCGCCGCCGCCGTGACCGCGCTCGGCCTCCACGCGCTCCAGCATCGAGGGCAGGAAGCGGCCGGCATCACCTCGTGGGACGGCGCCGCCTTCCACAGTCATCGCGCGATGGGTCATGTCGCCGGCAATTTCGACAAGGATTCGGTGATCCGCGCGCTCGCCGGCAACGCGTCGATCGGTCATGTCCGTTATTCGACGACCGGCGAGACGGCGATGCGCAACGTGCAGCCGCTTTTCGCCGAGCTCTCCACCGGCGGCTTCGCCGTCGCCCATAACGGCAATATCTCCAACGCGATGCGGCTGCGGCGCGAGCTCAATGCGCGCGGCTCGATCTTCCAGTCGACCAGCGACACCGAGGTGATCATCCATCTTGTCGCGACATCGACCTACCGCACCCTGCTCGATCGCTTCATCGATGCGCTGAAGCAGGTCGAGGGCGCCTATTCCCTGGTCTGCCTGACCAATGAAGGGCTGATCGCCTGCCGCGACCCGCTCGGCATCCGCCCGCTCGTCATGGGCCGGCTGGGCGAGGCCTATATCTTCGCGTCCGAGACGGTTGCGCTGGACGTGGTCGGCGCGACCTATCTTCGCACGATCGAGCCCGGTGAGTTGCTGATCGTCTCGGAACAGGGCGTGCGTTCCTTGCGTCCCTTTGCGGCAGAGCGGCCGCGCCCCTGCATCTTCGAACATGTCTATTTCTCGCGGCCCGACAGCATCGTCGACGGCTCGTCCGTCTATTCGGTGCGCAAGGCGATCGGCGCGGAGCTGGCACGGGAGAATCCGGTCGACGCTGATTATGTCGTGCCGGTGCCCGATTCCGGCGTCCCCGCCGCGATCGGTTACGCGCAGGAAAGCGGCATTCCGTTCGAGCTAGGCATCATCCGTTCCCATTATGTCGGGCGCACCTTCATCCAGCCCGGCGATCAGGTCCGCCATCTCGGCGTGAAGCTGAAGCACAATGCCAACAGCGCGCTGATCGCCGGCAAGAAGCTCGTCCTCATCGACGATTCGATCGTGCGCGGCACGACCAGCCTCAAGATCGTCCAGATGCTGCGCGAGGCCGGCGCGCGCGAAGTGCATATGCGGATCGCAAGCCCGCCGACACGGCATTCCTGCTTCTACGGCGTGGATACGCCGGAGCGGAAGAAACTGCTCGCCGCGCAGATGAACGTCGCGGAGATGAACCAGTATATCAAGGCGGACAGCCTCGCCTTCATCTCGATCGACGGCCTCTACCGTGCGCTCGGCGAGCCGATGCGCGACGAGGAAGCACCGCAATATTGCGATGCCTGCTTCACCGGCGCTTACCCGACCCGCCTCACCGACCATGAGGATGTCGAACAGCAGGGCCAGCTCATCCCCGCAAAGAGCTACGCCTGATGAGCCGATTGCTTGACGGAAAGCTGGCGCTGGTCACCGGCGCCAGCCGGGGGATCGGTGCGGCAACGGCCGAGGCCCTGGCTGGGGCCGGCGCGCATGTCGTGCTGACCGCGCGCGCCGCCGGGAATCTCGAAGCGGTCGAGGAGCGCATCCACGCGGCCGGCGGATCGGCGACGATCGCGCCGATCGATCTCACCGAGCCGGGCAGCATCGGCAAGCTGGCGGAAGCGATCGGCTCCCGCTGGGAGGCGCTCGACGTGCTGGTGCTCAATGCTGCCATGCTCGGTACGCTCGGCCCGGTTGCGCAGATCGACGGCAAGGAGCTCAACAAGGTCCTCACTCTGAACGTGCTGGCGCAGCAGGCGATGATCGCGGCCTTCGATCCGCTGCTGCGGCGGAGCGACGCCGGACGGCTGATCGCGATCTCGTCCAGCGTCGGCGCGGCGCACCGGGCCTATTGGGGCGCCTATGGCGCGTCCAAGGCGGCGCTGGAAGCGCTGGCGACCAGCTATGCGCAGGAGATGCAGAACGTGACCCGAGTGAAGGTCGCGATCGTCGATCCCGGTGCGACCCGCACGGAGATGCGTGCCCGCGCCTATCCCGGCGAGGATCCCGATACGCTGAAGCCGCCGTCGGCCGTGGCGGACGCCATCCTCGAACTGCTCGTCGGCGATTTCGAGACCGGCCACCGGCTCGCGCTCAGTCGATAGGGAAGTTCGAGCCCAGCATCGCGGTCAGCGCCCTGGCCGGCGCCTCGGCATAAGCGGCGCCCTCGCCTTCCGCGCGCGTCATCGCGGCGATGTGCAGCGCGTTGAACAGCCGGCCGAACGCCCGCGCTTCATCGCCCTTGATACCGTAAACCTCGGCCAGCATCGCGCTCAACATCATCTCGCGCCGGTCGTCCGCCACCCGGACCAGATCGGCGATCTCGGCATAATCGGCGGCGAGCGCGCGCACGCCCCGGTCGAGCGACGGATCGGACACACCGCTCAGCGACAGCACCGCCATCAGCCGCTGCATCGGCGCGCCCTCGCTCTGCGTCGCCTGCGAGACGATCCGCGCCTCGGCATTGGCCCAATGCTCGGCCAGCGCGAGAACGAGCGAGCCGATCCCCTTGAAGTGAAGACGGAACGACGCCTCGTTTCGTTTCGCCCGACTGCACAGCCGCTCGACGGTCAGCGATGCCGGCCCCTCGCGGCGGAGAAGCTGGATGGCGAGCGCGAGCCAGTCGGCCTTGCTCGTCTCGGCATGCGTCGCATCGGTCATGCAGGCGGCGTAACCGATGGCCGGCATAGCAGCAAGGCGCTCACGCCTTCGCCAGCGTAACCTGCGCGACGTCGATCCCGCCGCCCCGGAACCCGCCTTCGCAATACATCAGATAATAGCGCCACAGATCGTGGAAAGCGGTGTCGAATCCCTGCCCGAACGCACCCCGCGACACCGCAGCGTCATAGCTTTCGCGCCAGCGCCGCAGCGTCTCGGCATAATGGAGGCCATAGCCGATACGATCCCGCCACGAGAGGCCGGCCTGTGCGGCGATGCCACGAAACCGCTCCTCCTCGATCAGCAATCCGCCGGGGAAGATATAGGTCTGGATGAAATCGGCATTGGACGCATAGGCATCGAACAGCTCGCCGCGGATCGAGATAAGCTGGAGCGCCGCCTTCCCGCCGGGCTTGAGGACTCGCGCGATGGTCTCAAGATAGGCCGGCCAATATTCCTGCCCGACCGCTTCCACCATCTCAACGCTGGCGACGGCATCGAACTGCCCGGTGACATCGCGATAATCGACCAGTCGGATATCGACCCGTTCGGCCTTGCCGCCGCGAGCCGCGCCTCGGCATAGACCTTCTGTTCCTCGGATAAGGTGAGGCCGACCACCTCCACGCCATAGTCGCGCGCCGCAATCTCGGCGAGGCCGCCCCAACCGCAGCCGATCTCAAGCAGGCGCTGGCCCGGCTTCAGGTCGAGCCGGTCGAGCAGCAGCCGGATCTTGCGTGCCTGCGCCGCCTCCAGCGGCTCGCCCGCTGCGATCGGCTCGGCGAAGATCGCGCTCGAATAGGTCATGCCGGGGTCGAGCCACGCGGCGTAGAAATCGTTGCCGAGATCGTAATGGTGGGCGATGTTCCGCCGCGCGCGCGCCGGCGAATTGGCCCTGAGCGCATGGGCGATGTGATTGACCAGCTTCCACGGCCCCTTTGCCCGGCCGGTCTCGCCGAGCGTGGCGGCGTTGCGCATGAACAGTTCGAACAGGGCCACGGGATCGCCGCTCGCCCATTCCCCCTTCGCCCAGGCCTTGTACCAGCCGACCGAACCGGACGTGGCCAGCCGGACGAGCGCATGCCAGCTCCTGAGATGAACGTGCGCGACGGGACCGGCCGCGCGATTGCCGAGGATGCGCGAACTCCCGTCCGGCAGCAGAGCCTCCAGCCGGCCTTCGCCAATCCCCCGATCGATCGCATCGAGCACATGCGCGAACCCGCCCGCGAACAGGCACGCGATCAGCCCCCCTCCGGTTGCAAAGCCCCGGTCGGCGGCGATCAGATGATTTCCCCTGCGCGTCGCCATGCTGGCTAGATGAGGGGCAAAACCACTGTACGCAAGCCATTGCCTGCCGTGGGACCGCAAGGCTTCGATTTTGGCGAGCAATCCCGGAGTCAGCGGTTCGTTTGCGAAGGGGCCGGGGGTGCCGTTGGCCTGATAATTCTAGGCCGTTGCACGCCTTCCGGCGGCAACGGGTCCATGAGCTGAAGGTAGATTCGGCGATCTGCCGGCGAAAGCATCGACAGAATATCGATATGGCGCTGCCTATCTACCTCGACTAATTCTTGGCCGAGAGCATTCAATCGCCGCAACACATCGTCGATAATTGCGGGATCGGGCTCAGGAACACGAATCGCTGCGCTTAACTCCCGGTTGAGCGCTTCCTGCCTAGGCCGAAAACTCTCCATGACAGCTCGATATTCCGGGTGGTCCTGCTGGAGAACTCCGATGGCTTCGTCTGAAAAACCACGGCTCCGCATAAGTTCGGAAAACTCATTCGAAGCACTCGGCGGACGAGGCGATGTTTGGGCGGTTGTATCAGCTACCGCCACTGCCGACACAAGCGGAAGAAGGATCATATCTCCCGCGGTTCCTTGGTCACCTGCCAGGTCTGGCCCTTCGACACGAGGGCCTGGAGATCGGCGGCCTTGCCGGCGATGGCAGCCTCGGTCTGCTCGCGCACCGCGCTCTCGAAAGTCGGGCGCGGATCGTCGTAAATGACGCCGAGCGCCATCGGGAAGCTCCCGATCGGCATGTCGATCAGCATATGGGCGACGGCGCGGTTGGTGGGATCATGCGTGATGACACCCGCCTCCTCCCAGTCCCCGTCCGTCACGTCGACCACGCGCAGGTTCAGCGCCTCGCGATCCAGCGTCAGGCCCTTGGCGCCGCCATCGAACAGCATCGGCTCGCCCGGCTTCAGCCAGAGCTGCTTACCGCTATTCTCCTTGGCGGTGAACGGCGCGAACACGTCGTCATTGTAGACGATGCAGTTCTGGAAGATCTCGACAAAGGCCGTGCCCTTGTGGGCATGCGCGGCCTTCAGCACATCGGGCAAATTCTTGTGCACGTCGATCGCGCGGGCGACGAAGCGGCCGCCGGAACCCAGCGCGAAGGCGCAGGGGCGCACCGGCCGGTCCACCGAACCGAAGGGCGTCGACGGGCTGCGCGTGCCGACCCGCGAGGTGGGCGAATATTGGCCCTTGGTGAGGCCGTAAATCTCGTTGTTGAACAGCAGCACCTGGCAATCGAGATTGCGGCGCAGCAAGTGCATCGTGTGATTGCCGCCGATCGACAGCGCATCGCCGTCGCCGGTGATGATCCACACGTCCAGCTCGGGATTGGCGAGCTTCACGCCCGTCGCCAGCGCCGGGGCGCGGCCGTGGATCGTGTGGAAGCCGTAGGTCTCCATATAATAGGGAAAGCGGCTGGAGCAGCCGATGCCGGAGACGAACACGGTCTTGGCCGGATCGACGCCGAGATCGGGCATGGTGCGCTGCACCGCCTTCAGCACGGCATAGTCGCCGCAGCCGGGGCACCAGCGCACCTCCTGGTCGGTCGCGAAATCCTTGGGGGTCAGCTTGACCATCTCGGTCATCGGATCAGCCTCGCATCGAATAGTAAATGAGCGCGCACACGACGGCGAGCATCACGAGCAACGGAAGCACGCGAGGTGGGCCGTTCATGCCAGCGTCCTTCCTTGGCGTGCGTCGATGAGGTGCCCACTCGGATCGACACGCTTACGATAGGCTTCGATCAATTCCGGGGCTTCGGGCGTCCATTCTGAGTCGCCACGATTGAAGGTGATCCTGAGATCGCTCTTGAATTGATTGTCGAGCAGATAAAACAGCCCGAATATCGATGCGTCGATCAGCTGCCTTGCCAGCAATGTCGCATCCTCATCCGAAAGATCGCGCAGAATTTTCGCAGTCCGCAAGGATGCCGCCGAGGGCGCACGGCCCGCGGGTGTTTTCAACTGGTGGAGAAAGGTCTCCATATTTGCGAGCGGGCCATCCTCAACGACGGCGTCGACAACCTCAAAGGCGAGCGCGCTGGTCACCCCAGTGCCTCCTCAATCGCCGCTTCGATCTCGGCGATCTTGAAGGGCTGGCCGGAGGTCTTGTTGACCGGGCGGGCATCGACCAGGAACTGGTCGCGCAGTAGGGTCTTGAGCTGGCCAGTGTTCATTTCTGGCACGATGATCCGGTCGTAAGACTTTAGAAGGTCACCCAGATTCTCCGGCAACGGCCAGATATGGCGGATGTGGATATGGCTCACATCCTTGCCCGTCTTGCGCGCGCGGCGGACGGCCTGGTGAATCGGGCCGAAGGTCGAGCCCCAGCCGACCACGGCGAGCTTGCCGCCCTCCCCGCCCAGGCACACGTCCTGATCCGGGCAGCTCTTCGCGATGCCCAGCACCTTGTTCGCGCGGATGTCGGTCATCGCCTGATGGTTGTCCGGCGCATAGTCGATATGGCCGGTGCCGACATTCTTCTCGATGCCGCCGATCCGGTGCATCAG
>CAYTMM010000110.1:0-7937 GCA_964438875.1 uncultured Sphingosinicella sp.
TGATCATCACCGCGAAGACCAGCATCGCCCAGACATAGATCGGCATCTTGTCCAGGCTCATGCCGGGTGCACGGGTACGCAGGATGCCGACGATAATCTCGATTGCGCCGGCGATCGCGCTGATCTCGATGAAGCCAATGCCGAGCAGCCAGAAATCGGCATTGATCCCGGGCGAGAAGGCGCTGGAGGTGAGCGGCGGATACATGAACCAGCCGCCGTCCGGCGCCAGCCCGACGAAGAGCGAGGCGAAGAAGAACAGCCCGCCGACCAGATAGGCCCAGAAGGCGAAGGCGGAGAGGCGCGGAAAAGGCAGATCGCGCGCCGCCAGCATCTGCGGCAGCAGCAGCACGGCGGCGGCCTCCACCATTGTCACCGTGCCGTGCATGGTGAAGAACTGGTTGTAGATGTCGACGGGCAGCACCTCCAGCATCGGCTGGGCGAGCTGCACACGCATCACCAGCGCGAGGATGCCGGCGAGCAAGAAGAACAGGAAGGCGGTGCCGATATAATAGGTACCGACATAATTGTTGTTGACGACGGTGAGGTGCTCCCAGCCTTTGGGCTTGCACCAGATCCGCTCCAGCTCCTCGCGTTCGCCTTTCGGGCGCGGGTCTTTGGTCGGGAAACGATCGTAGAGCTTCGGGTCGAACCCGGTCTCCGACTTCATCGCAATTGCTCGAGATAGGCGGCGATCGCCTGCAACTCCTCGCCGGTGAAGACCGGATAGGCCGGCATCCGATTGCCCGGCTTGATCGCCTGGCTATCCGCGACCCAGCCGGCCAGCGTGCCGCGATTGTTGGGCAGGATGCCGGCGCCGAGCGTCCGCCGGCTGCCGACATGGGTGAGATCGGGGCCGGCCAGCCCGTTCGCCTCGGTGCCGCGCACGACATGGCAGGCCGCGCAGCCGCTCGTCATGAACAGCTCCGCGCCGCGCGTCGCCAGCGGATCGGCGACGGGCGTCGGCGGCCGCACCCGCTCGGTCCGCCAGCGCGCGAAATCCTCCGGCGCGTGGGCCACGACGACGAAGCCCATCAGCGCGTGCGGGCCGCCGCAATATTCGGCGCACTGGCCGCCATAGATTCCGGGCTGGTCGGCGCGGATCGTCAGAATGTTGCGCTGCCCCGGGATCATGTCGAGCTTGCCGGCGAGACGCGGCACCCAGAAGCTGTGGATCACATCGGCGGATTCCAGCTCCAGCGCCACCGGCTCGCCGACCGGAATGTGCAGCTCGTTGGCGTCGTGCAGCGCGACCGCGCCAGCATCGTCGAGATAGGCGATACGCCACCACCACATCTCGCCGGTCACGCGCACCCGCATTTCGTCGCCGCGCGGCGGCGCGGAGAGGTCGCGGGTCAGCAGCAGGCCCCATAGCAGCAGGCCGGTTAGCACGACGATCGGCAGCACGATGCCCGCCGCCCAGATCATCCGCTCCCCGCCGAAGCGCGTGCGCAGCTTCTGGCCGCCGAACACGGCGATGGCGATCGCCGCGACCACCAGCAGCATGACGCCCACTGCCATCGCCAGCAGCGCCCAGGCGAGCAACGTGACGGACGCCGCATGCGGGCCGGCCGGATCAAGCACCGGCGGCGGCCAGCCGGACAGCGCGTCAGCGAGCGCGAAGGGTTGCGAGATAGGCCGCGGCATCGCGGGCCTCTCCTTCCGTCAATGGCATGGGCGGCATCGCGCTTTCCGGCACCAGGGCCGGCGCATCGCGCAGGAAGGCCGCGAGAATGTCGGGCCGGTTCGGAAAGCGCCCGGCGATCAGCGCGCGGTCGCCGAAATCATCGAGCGGTGGACCGACCCGCCCGCGCGGCCAGGAAATGCCGGGAATGGCATGACAACTGGCGCAGCCCGCCTCGACGATCGCGTCCTTGCCGCGCGCGACCGCATCGGCGGCGGGCAGATCGCGATCGACCGGCGCAGCGCCGCAGGCGGCGAGGCCCAGCATGGCCGGCGCGATCGCGCTTCTGGATATCCGTCCTGCCCCCATGCGGCGCGGTCCAAGGCTCCCATTATCGATTGTTGCCGATCCGGAACCGATCGGGCGCGGGATAGGTTCCGTCCGCAATGCCCCGATCCTGGCTTCCGATCCCCTTGGCGATCCTTCCGGTCCTTGCGCTCGCTGCCTGCGGCGTCGCCGATGCCGGCCCCGGCCATTTCACCGCCGATGGCGAGGTGATCGTGATGGGCGGCGGCGATGGCGGCGTCGCCCATGCCTGCTTCTCCTGCCACGGGCTGGACGGCGGCGGGGATGGCGCGCTGGCGCCGCGTCTCGCCGGGCTCGACCCCGGCTATCTCCACCGTCAGCTCGACGATTATGCGAGCGGCCGTCGCGCCCACAAGGCGATGCGAACCATCGCCGGCCGGCTTTCACCGGATGGGCGCGCGCGCGTCTCGGCTTACTATGCCGGCATGGCGTTCGTGCCGCGCGGCGCCTCAAGCCCGGATGCGCTGGGCGCCGCGCTCTACAATCAAGGCGACGCATCGCGCGGCCTGGCCTCTTGCGCGTCCTGCCACGGCGTTGACGGCGCTGGCGTCGGTCCCGGCAACCCGCCGCTCGCTGGCCAGAGCGCAGCCTACATCTCCGATCAGCTGGACGCCTGGCGCGACGGCCGGCGGCACAACGATCCGTTGGGCGAGATGGGCGCGATCAGCCGCCTTCTGACGCCGGACGAGGTGCGCGCGGTTTCGCGCCACGCCGCTTCGCTTTCCGGCGCTGGCGATCCTCGGCGGGCAGCATCCCTTCCAGCACGTCGTGGCGATCCACGTAATGATGCTTCAGCGCCGCCCCGACATGGAGCGGCACCAGAATGATCAGGACGATGACCAGCAAGAGGTGAATGTCCTCCGCCCAGTCGAGGATTATTCGCTGCAACGAGACGTCCATCTCCTGAAACGGCATGTGCGGCCAGGGCAGCCAGCCGAGCAGCGCGAGGCTCGGTCCGTCGCCGAGCGCCGACCACATCGCCCAGCCGCTGAGCGGCAGCCCGAAGAAGCAAATGTAGAAGAGGATATGGGTGATGTGCGCCGCGCGCGTCTGCCAGCCCAGCTCCGCCGCATCGTTGATCGGGCTCGGCACGATCAGCCGCCAGCCGAAGCGCAGCAGGGTCAGAACCAGCATGAACAGGCCGATATCAGCATGGACCTGAAAGGCCGCGAGCTTGTCGCCGCCTGCCGGGAGCCGCCCCATATACCAGCCCCAGCCGATCTGGAACACGACGAGCGCCGCCATCGTCCAGTGAAAGACGATGCCGACCGGCGTGTAGCGCCCCTCCTCGGCATGGCGATGCGCCCATTTGCGGATGCGCGGGATCATGCGGGGCGCGGGCGCGGCGCTTCGGGGCCGATCCAGCGCCAGGCGACCATCAAGGCGGCGGCGAGATAGGAGCCGGCGGCGGGCGCCCACATGACGAGCCCGCCAATTTGTTGATCCTCCAGCGGCGTCAGACCCCAGGCGGCTGTGGTGAGATAATGCGGCGCGAACAAAGGCGATCCGGCAAAGGTGAGGAGCGCGCCGAGCAGCCCCATCTGCACCATCGTGGCGAGCAAGGCGGCGACCGCGCCTGGCATGGTGGCACGGCGCAGCGCCGCCCAGAAGCCTAGGGCGGTGCCGAGCAGGGTGAGCTGCATCAGCCAGTAGCCACCATGGCTGGACAGCGCCCAGGCGTAAGCGGGCGGCGCGTGCCAGAGCCAGAATGCGAAAGTCTGCGCCGCGGTCCAGAGGACGAGGCCGCCGGGTACCTTCAGGCGCTTCGCAGGCAGCGCGGCGACGATCAGTGGCGCGAGCAGACCGACGAGCAGGACATGATGGACCACCCGGGCCGAGAAGAGCGCCGAGGTCAGCGCGCAGAAGGGCGACACGAACAGCAGCAGGGCGATCGCCATGACAATAGCGAAGCGCGGCCGGCGCTCAGGGAAGAGCATTGAGGCCCGCCAGTAGAGCAATCCGCCCACGCCCAAGGCACCCAGCAGCATCGGGTCGAAATTCCAGCGCACCATCAATTCGGCCGGGGCCAGACCTGCGCCGCAATAAGGCAGCCATGAAATGGGCGCGGTCATGATCGTTGGGAATATCCCCCATGTGGCGATCGGTGCGCGGATGGAACCAATTGGAAAGCGGGTCGGTTCCCCTTCGCGATATGACATCGCCCGACCGCGACGCACCGGGGCTCAAGTCATGGAGGCACAGGAATGAACTCGCACGACCGGGATGCCCTTCGCGGGATGGCCGATCATATCGCCGATGTCGGCGAAGTCCATCGTGCGGCGGCGAAATCGGCGGAGGATCCACAAATGGCCGATTGCTTCAGGCGCGAAGGCGAGCGGCTTGATTCGATCGGGCGCGCCCTGGCGGAAAGGGCCGATCCGGCGCGCGGGCGCGGCGAGGATATCGGCTCGCCTTATCAGTGGCTCGACAAGCTCCGTCTGGCGATCGACGACTGGTTCGACGAGGACGATGACACCGAGCGAGCGGCGGTGCGGGAGGGGAGGGCACGGCTCGCGGCGATGATAGAAAGCTATTTGCGAAGCCCGGAATTGTCCGAGGAGGTGCGCGGACTTCTGCGCGAGACGAAGGCGTGCGTCGGATCGGAGCCGACGTCCGACGCGGGAACCCGCAATCTTCGTGAACTGGCGCGCGATTGATGGTTAGCGATCCTCGCTGCTGCCCGGCAGCGGCGTATCCGTATTCAGCGCTTCGCGGACATAGAGCCGCTTGACGAGAACATAGACGACGACGGTCAACGGCGCTGCCAGCAGGATGCCGCCGATGCCGAACAGCAGGCCTCCCGCCACCAGCGCGAACAGGAGAAGGGCTGGTGGCAGATCGACCGCGCGCTGCTGGACGATCGGTTCCAGCACATTGCCCTCGAACTGCTGGATCGCGAAGAAGAGCAGCAGCGTCCACAGCGCCTTTTCGGGGCTGTCGGCGAACGCCAGAAGGATCGCCGGGATCGCGGCAATGATCGGCCCGACGAACGGTACGAATTCGAGCAGGGCCGCGAGGAGGCCCAGGGACAATGCGGACGGCACGCCGATGATCGTCAGGCCCAGCCAGGTGAGCAGGCCAACCGTCACCATCGACACCAATCGCCCAAGCAGCCACAACCGCAGTGCGCGATTGCTCCCGTCGAGGGCGTCGGCCGCCAGCGCCCGGCCGCGCGCGGGCACCAGCTTCAGCAGTCCCGTGCGGTACAATTGCGGCTGCGCGGCGAGATAGATGCCGCCGACAATCACCAGCAGCAGATCGGCGACGCCATTGCCGATCGACACGGCGATATTGCCGACATTGGAGACGATGCCGCCGCCCGATTGAAGCTCCTCGCTCCATTCTCTGACCGCTTCGCCAAATCCCCAGGCATCAAGGCGCGCCTGCGCAAGTTGCCAGGCGGCCGGCACCAGTTCCTGCAGCGCAGATGCCTGACGGACCACTTCTGCGCCGAACGCCCAGAAGGCGGCGACGATCACGGCCGCGAGGGACAGAACCGAAGCAAGCAGCGCGAGCGGCGGGGACAGGCCGAGCCGTTCCCGCAGCGGGGCGGCGATCAGACCCAGAATGACCGAGACCAGAACCGCGCCGAAGATGAGCAGGAACAGCCCGCGCAGATTCCAGAACAGGAGCGCGACACCGACCACGGCGATCGCGATGATCAGCCGCTCGATAAACTGTCGGTGGGTGAGGCCGTCCCGTCGCATGCGTATCTCCCGCTGCAATGGAAACCGTCCCCGCGGTCCGCTGTTCCCGTACGCGCGGCGTCAGAGATCGGGCAGGGTCTGCGAAGTCGCCCCCCAGCCTTTCAGTGCGCGACCGTTCACCCGTTCGAGCAACAGATCGGCATCCTTCACGGTAAAGCGCCCGCCACTGTCCATATCATCCAGCTCGTCCCAGTTGATCGGCGCGGCGACCGGCGCGTTTACCCGGGCGCGGGCGGAATAGGGCATGATCGCGGTCGATCCCCGCTGGTTCCTCAGATAGTCGATGAAGATGCGCCCCTTGCGCTGGGCCTTGGAGAGGGCTGCGGTGAAGCGGTCCGGCTCGGCCTCGGCGAGAGCCAGCGCGAAGCGGCGGGCGAAATCCTTCACCGCCGGCCATTTCGCCTTTGGCGTCAGTGGCACGACGATGTGCACCCCCTTGCCCCCTGTCAGCAGCGGGAAGGTGGTTAGTCCGAGATCGGTGAGCTGACGGCGCAAATCGTGCGCGGCTTTCTTCACGACATCGAAGCCCAGCCCCTCGTCGGGATCGAGATCGAAGATCATCCGGTCGGGCGCCTCGATCGCCCCCACCTTGGATCCCCAGCCATGAAACTCGATCGTCCCCATCTGCACGCAAGCGATCAGGCCCGCCACGTCCTCGACATAGAGATAATCCGCCTTGCCGCCGTCCTTCCCCGCGATCGGGACATGGTTCACATGGCTGCCGAAACTGCCGCTGTCGTGCTTCTGGAAGAAGCATTTCCTCGCCCGCCCCTGCGGACAGCGCACGAGGCTGACCGGACGGCGCGTCACCCATGGCAGCATCAGCGCGCCAACCTTGCGATAATAATCGGCGAGCGCGCCCTTGGTGACCTTCGCCTCCGGAAAGATCACCCGGCCGGGATTGCTGATCGTGACATCGTCGTCCGCCATTTCGGCTGTGGATGATGCGCTTTCCCGCGCCACTTCGGAAGCCGGCTTGTCCCCGCGCAGGCCGAGGAAGCTGGCATGGCGAACGACCTTGCCGGCGGTGAACTGGGCGAAGGCGATTTCGGCGACCAGCTTCGGCTTCAGCCAGTGCGCGCCGCGTGTCTCGCTCTTCGGGGCTGCCAGCGGGGTCTTCGCGGCCTCGAGCTTGCCGAAGCGGTTCAGCAGATCGGTCTGCATGTCGAAGGAGAACCCCGTGCCCACCTTGCCGGCATAACGCAGGGCGTCGCCGTCATGCTGCGCAAGCAATAGGGAGCGGAAGCCCCGGCCCGTCTTGTCGCTCGGCAGCCAGCCGACGATGACGAACTCCTGCCGGTTGGTGCATTTGATCTTCAGCCAGTTGCGGGTGCGCGCGCCGCGATAGGGTGCGTCGGCCTTTTTCGAGATAATGCCTTCCTGCCCGGCGGCGCACATCGCCTCGAACAGCTTCTCGCCCTTTCCGACGATATGGTCGGCGTAGAGAATATGCGGCGGCGCACCCGCGCCGATCGCGGCCGCGAGCCGCTGCTTGCGCTCAGCATTGGGCAGCCGGTCGAGCTTGTCGCCGTCAATCCCCAGCGCGTCGAACAGGAATAGCGTGAGCCCGCGTCCGCCCTCGCTGATCGCGTCCTGCAAGGCGGAGAAATCGGTCCGGCCCTCATCGTCCAGCTTTACGATCTCTCCGTCCAGCAGGGCCGAGCCGATGCTCAGGTCCATGGCTGCGGCCGCGATTTCGGGAAACTTGTCCGTCCAGTCGAGGCCGGTCCGCGTGAAGATGCGCGCTTCGCCGCCGCCGATCGCGAGCATGCAGCGATAACCGTCATACTTCATCTCGTGCAGCCAGCCCTCGCCCGCGGGGACGCGATCGACCAGGGTCGCCTTCTGCAGTTCACGGAATTTGGGAATGGAGCTTCCGGTTGGAGCCGATTTGGCTTTTCCAGCTTTCCGGCCCTCCGCAATCTCGCTCAGCGTCCGGCCCGTCTCCACGGACGTCAGATATGTGTCGGTCAGCCTCGTCGAGCTTCCGACAAAATCGTCATCCACCTTCTTCAGGATCCAGTTTTCCCGCTTCTCGCGCGGACGGGGCTTCAGCCGGAACATCACCCATTCGCCCTTCATCCGTTCGCCGGAGAGGGTGAAATGGAGATGGCCTTCCTCGATCGTCTTGCGGGGATCCTTGCCGGGCTCGGGCAGCCAGGTGCCGCGATCCCACAGCATCACCGTGCCGCCGCCATATTCGCCTTTGGGGATCGTGCCCTCGAACGTCGCATAGGACATGG
>CAYTMM010000111.1:0-7868 GCA_964438875.1 uncultured Sphingosinicella sp.
GCAGACAGGTGTTCATGGATCCCGGATCAAATCCGGAATGACGAATTGAGAGAGGACCGGACAATGGCACGCGTCGCATTCATCGGGCTGGGCAATATGGGCGGCGGGATGGCCGCGAATCTCGCCAAGGCGGGGCATGACGTGCGCGCCTTCGATCTTTCCGAAGAGGCGCTGGCCCGCGCCGAGACGCGCGGCGCGCTGCGGGCCGCCTCCGCCGAGGACGCGGTCGCCGAAGCCGAGGCGGTCGTGACCATGCTGCCGGCCGGCAAGCATGTCCGGCAGGTCTATGCCGACGCGATCATCGGCAAGGCGCCGACCAGCGCGATCCTTATGGATTGCTCGACGATCGACGTGGACAGCGCCCGCGACGTGATCGGCGAAGCGCAGGCCGCGTCCTATCTGATGGTCGACGGTCCCGTCTCCGGCGGCATCGCCGCAGCGGAAGGCGGGACGCTCACCTTCATGGTGGGCGGCACCGAGGAGGCGTTCAAGCGCGCCGAACCGTTTCTGGCCCAGATGGGCAAGGCCG
This sequence comes from uncultured Sphingosinicella sp., assembly GCA_964438875.1. Taxonomy (GTDB): domain Bacteria; phylum Pseudomonadota; class Alphaproteobacteria; order Sphingomonadales; family Sphingomonadaceae; genus Allosphingosinicella. The sequence goes on from CAYTMM010000111.1 coordinate 530, forward strand.
TGATCCACGCCGGCGGCGCGGGAGCGGGGCAGGCCGCGAAGATCTGCAACAACATGTTGCTCGGCGCCTCGATGGTCGCGACCTGCGAGACCTTCGCGATGGCGCAAAAGCTTGGGCTCGATCTCCAGACCTTCTTCGACATCTCGTCAAAGGCGTCGGGCCAGTGCTGGTCGATGACGAGCTATTGCCCCGTCCCCGGCGTAGGCCCGGAAACGCCGGCCGACCGCGATTATGAAGGCGGCTTCGCGGCGGCGCTGATGCTGAAGGACATGCGTCTCGCGATGGAGGCCGCGAAGAGCGCCGACGCCTACACTCCGATGGGCGCCCATGCGGAGGAACTCTACACCCGCTTCGCGGAAGGCCTGGGCGGGGGCGGCAAGGACTTCTCTGCGATCATTAAGATGATCGACGACAGCTGGACGCAGCCGGCAACGGGTTAGCCGATCGCGCTGTCGATTGCCGCACGCCACCCCGCCAGCCGGGTCGCACGATTCCTCGCGTTTATTGACGGCGTGAAGCGCTCGACGGCGCCACGCATCGCCGCCGCCTCGTCGAGCGAAGCGAACAGGCCGCCGCCGATCCCGGCCAGCATGGCCGCGCCCAGCGCTGTGGTCTCGGCGAAGTCGGGGCGGTCGACGGGCAGGTCCAGCATGTCGGCGAGGTCCTGCGCGATCCAGTCGTTCGCGGCCATGCCGCCGTCGATCCGGAGCCGGGACCAATCCGCGCCGTCGGCGGCGAAGGCGGTCATCAAATCGTGCGTCTGGTGCGCCATCGCCTCGAGCGCGGCGCGCACGATGTGCGCCCGCCCGGCGCCGAAGCTGAGGCCCGTGATCGCGCCGCGCGCATCCGGCACCCAGTGCGGCGCCCCCAGCCCGACATGGGCCGGCACCAGATAAACGCCTTCATTGTGATCGACAGAGCGGGCCAGCGCCTCGGTTTCCGCCGCAGTCGCGACCAGCCCGATCGCGTCGCGCAGCCATTTGACCACACTGCCCGCGACGAACACCGAGCCTTCCAACGCGTAGGCCCGATCGCCGCCGATCTGCCACGCCACAGTGGTCAACAGCCGGTTCCGGGAAACCGGCGCCTCGCTCCCCGTATTGGTCAGCACGAAAGCGCCGGTGCCGTAGGTCGCCTTGGTGTCGCCGGGCGACAGGCAGGCCTGCCCAATCGACGCGGCTTGCTGATCGCCGCCCAGTCCCGCAATCCTGATCGGCGTGCCGAGCAGACCGGTCGTGCCGAAATCACCCGCGCAATCGACGATCTCCGGCAGCGCGGCGCGCGGCACGCCGAACAAGTCGCACAGCCCCTCGTCCCAGCGCCCTGCATGGATATCCATCAGGGCCGTGCGCGAGGCATTGGTGGCGTCGGTGACGTGCAGTCCGCCAGTCAGCCGGAAGACCAGCCAGCTCTCGACAGTGCCGATGGCGAGATCATCGCCCGCCTCGCGCAATTGCGGCCAGTGCTCCAGCGCCCAGGCGATCTTGGAGGCGGAGAAATAGGGATCGAGCAACAGCCCCGTCTTCGCCTGCACCACCGGTTCGTGCCCCGCTTCCTTCAGCCGAGCGCAAGCGTCTGCCGTGCGACGGTCCTGCCAGACGATCGCGGGACCGAGCGGGCGGCCGGTGCGGCGGTTCCAGAAGACGATCGTCTCGCGCTGGTTGGTGATGCCGATCGCGGCGACCCGCCCGCCATTGTCCACGACATGGCGTGCGCAACCCAGGCTCGCCAGCCAGATTTCCTCCGGATCATGCTCGACCCAGCCGGGCCGGGGATAGGATTGCGCGATCTCCTTGCCCGCGCTGTCCACAGAGCATCCGTCCGCCGCGAACAGGATCGCGCGAGTGCTGGTCGTGCCTTCGTCGATGACGAGGATCGTATCTCCGCTCATCGCCCTCCCCCGTCATGCGGATGTCCAAGCATTCTCGCACCATCCGTGTTCATGGGTGCCGAATCAAGTTCGGCATGACGCTGAGAGCCACTCATTCCCGGTCGAACGCCGCGATGATGGGACATGGGCCCTGCGACGTGGCGGCACAGTCCGAAGCCAGTTTCGCCAGCGACGCCCGCGCGGACTTCAATTCGGCGATCTTCGCGTCGAGCGCTGCGATCCGCTCCTTCGCCAGTTCGCGCGCCCGTGCCTTGTCCTCGCCCGCGTCCAGCGCGAGCAACTCGCCAATCTGCTCCAGCGTGAATCCCGCCGCCTGCGCCGATCGAATGAAGCCGAGCCGCCGGACATCTTGCACGCCATAATAGCGCACGCCGCCGGATTTCGCTGGCGTCCCGAGTAGTCCGCGCCGCTGATAGTAACGCACCGTCTCTACCCCGACACCGCCTGCTTTGGCGAGCCGCGAGATCGTCATCACCGCCATCGCTTGACTCCGTACCATGGTACGGACCCTATATGAATGCCGTCCATTCAAGAACAAGTGCGCCTGCTTTCACCCGGCGCCGGAAAGGAAAGCGCAATGACGGCCCCTGCCCCACGACGCGCCTTGCTCTATCGCATGGTCATGCCGAACCATGTCTGCCCTTATGGCCGCAAGGCACTGTGGCTGTTGCGCCGCAAGGGCTATGAGGTGGACGACCGCTGGCTCACCACCCGTGTCGAAACGGATGCCTTCAAGGCCGAACATGCTGTGGCGACGACGCCGCAGGTGTTCATCGATGGGAAGCGGATCGGCGGCTACACCGATCTGCGCGCACATTTCGGCCTGAATGTCCGCGATCCCAAGGCGACCAGCTACGGCCCGGTGCTGGCGGTCTTCGCCGTGACCGCGCTGATGGCGCTCGCCTTCAGCCAGTTCAGCTTCGACACGCCCTTCACGGTCCGCGCCGCCGAATGGTTCATCGGGCTCACCATGATGGCGCTGGCGATGCTGAAGCTGCAGGATGTCGAAACCTTCTCCAGCATGTTCCTGAACTACGATCTGCTGGCGCAGCGCTGGGTGCCTTATGGCTACATTTATCCCTTTGCGGAGCTGGGCGCGGGCGCGCTGATGGTCGCGCACGCGCTGGATTGGCTCTCCATCCCCGTCGCCCTCTTCATCGGGACGATCGGCGCGGTCTCGGTGTTCAAGGCGGTCTATATCGACCGGCGCGAGCTCAAATGCGCCTGCGTCGGCGGTGGCAGCAACGTGCCTCTGGGTTTCGTCTCGCTGACCGAGAATCTGATGATGATCGCGATGGCAGCATGGATGCTGACGCCGTGGAGCAATCTCGCGCACTAGCCTCGCGCTGCGCGTCGTCCACGACTATAGTCGCGCGATGGACTTTGACGATCAGCTCCGCCGCCATTTCGGGACCGCCGATCTGGACACGCTTTCACCCGACGCGATCACGGCGGGGGTCGATCGGATGCGCGTCGAGTTCGGGCTGGAGAAGGACAGAAATCGCCGCTTCGCTTTGTGGACCCTGCTCCATATGCTCGGCGCCGCGCCCGACCTCGACGTCGCGTTCGAGGATGAAGAGGATCGCGAGGCCGCGCGCGACTTCATGGACATGCTCGACGCGGCGGACGAGGACTGAGTCGGTCCGGCCGCGGTGGACAGTTTCGATCTCCTCGTCATCGGCGGCGGCATCAACGGCTGCGCGATCGCACGCGACGCGGCCGGGCGCGGGCTGTCCGTATTGCTGGTCGAGAAAGACGATCTGGCGAACCATACCAGCTCCGCCTCGTCCAAGCTGATCCACGGCGGGCTGCGCTATCTGGAGCAGTACGATTTCAAGCTGGTGAAGGAATCGCTCTACGAGCGCGAGACGATGCTGCGCACCGCCCCGCACATCATCCACCCCTTGCGCTTCGTCCTGCCGCAGCCGCTCGGCGGCCGCCCGTGGTGGATGATCCGTACCGGCTTGTTGCTCTACGACTTTCTGGCGGGCCGCCGCTCCAGCCTGCCGCGATCACGCGGGGTAGGCAAAGGCGATGCCGTCGCCCGTGCGCCGCTGTGCGATCCTGCGATCAAGCTGGCTGCCTATTGGGACGCCTGGGTGGACGATGCGCGCCTGGTCGTTCTCAACGCGCGAGATGCGCATGAGCGAGGTGCCGAGATCGCGACTCGCACCGAATTCCTCTCTGCCCGGCGGGAGGGGGATCATTGGACGGCAACGCTGTCCGGCGAACGCACGGTTTCGGCCCGGACCATCGTCAACGCCGCTGGTCCCTGGGTCGCCGAATTGCTGAACGGGCGGCTCAACGTCTGGGGCGAGAGCCGTGTACGGCTGGTACGGGGCAGCCATATCGTCGTGCCACGCCTGCATGATGGCGACCATGCCTATATCCTGCCGCAGCGGGATGGTCGTGTCGTCTTCGTCCTGCCTTACGGTCCGAACAGCCTGATCGGCACGACCGACGCACCTGCAGAACGACCGGACGATGCCGCGATCACGCCGGCGGAGACCGATTATCTGTGCGCCGCCGCCAGCGCCTATCTGCGCCGGCAGATCGCGCCCGAAGACGTCATCTGGTCCTATGCCGGCATCCGTGCGCTCTATGACGACGGCGCGGCCGAGGCGAGCAAGGTGACGCGCGACTACCGACTGGAGCTGGACGACGCGCCGGGGCCGAAACTGCTCTCCGTCTTCGGTGGCAAGCTGACCACCGCGCGCGCGCTTGCGTCCGAAGCGCTGGACCGGCTCGGCATTGGCGGCCTCAAATTCACCACCACCTCGCCGCTGCCGGGCGGGCAGATCATGCCGGGCTTCAACGCCTGGCTGAGGGAGCTGGCGACCTGGATGCCGGCGCCGATGCTCGACCGGCTGAGCCGCGCCTACGGCACCCGGCTCGACCGCATCCTTGACGGCATCGACGACATCGCCGGCATGGGCCGCCATTTCGGCGCGGACCTGTACGAGGCGGAGGTCCGTTATCTCATCGCCCACGAATGGGCGCGCACCGCCGAGGACATATTGTGGCGCCGCACCAAGCTCGGTCTCGTCCTTACCCCGAAGGAGCAAAAGACGCTGACGGCCTGGCTCAAATCCGCATGAGCGTCAGCGCAACCAGCCCCGCGCGGCCGCCATGTTCGAAAACCAGAGCAGGACGATTCCCAGCACAATGATGACAAGCGGGAAGGTCACCGCTTCGGCCAGCGGATACACGCTCAGGATCGGGCTTGCCAGGAAGACCCAGCCGAACTGGATCAGCACCGCAATCAGGGACACCAGATAGGCGGTCCGTGCCAGTCGCCGCCGGAGCAGGAGCGCCACCGCACCCGCCAGCGAAATCCATACCGCCACGGCATAGGCGCCCGTCACCCAGCCCGGCATCGATGCCCAGATCTGCTGCTGCGCCTCCGGCAGCCGGGCGAAATCCTCGGGACTGATCGTAACCTGCGAGACATAGGCGAAGCATCCGGCCGCCGCCCAGAGCAGGGCCAGCACGGCGACGATCCAGTACCAGCCCGGCACCCGCGCACCCGGATTGCTCGCCATGTCATCCTCCCCTGCGAAATCCGCGGCAATCATGCGCCTCTTCCGCCGCCGCCGCAATCGGGATCGGACGGTGCCGAGGCCATGAAAAAGGGGGCCGCACGGGCCCCCTTCATCTACTCGAAACCGAAGCGGCGATCAGGCCGCTTCGAGTTCCTCGTCGGCGCCCTGGACCGGGCCTGAATCCTGGCCCTTGGCGTCGGGATCGCGATCGACCAGCTCGATGATCGCCATCGGCGCGGCGTCGGAGGCGCGGATGCCGGCCTTCAGCACGCGGCAATAGCCGCCGGCGCGCTCGGCGTAGCGCGGCGCCAGCACGTCGAACAGCTTCACGAGCTGCGTGTCGTCAAGCAGGCGGGCATGGGCGAGACGGCGATTGGACAGGCCGCCCTTCTTGGCGAGCGTGATCAGCTTCTCCACATAGGGCCGAAGCTCCTTGGCCTTGGGAAGCGTGGTCGTGATCTGCTCGTGCTTGATCAGCGCGGCAGCCATGTTGCGGAACATGGCGGTGCGGTGGCTGGAGGTGCGGCCGAGCTTGCGGCCGCCGACGCGATGGCGCATGTCTTCATCCTTCGTTCGTCCCGGAGCCGTTCAAGGTACTCCGGACCAGGCCGTCAAATGGGGGAAGGCCCAGACCCCGAACGCGAGCACGGCCTCTGAGACCCGCCACGCGACGAGCGCCTAGAGCGGATGGAGACACTTATGTCAAGTGTCAGGGCGACACCTCTGCAGTCCGGCGGGGAACGTTTCGTCACCGTATTCGTATCCCCCCCTGTTCCGCAGGGATTAGCAGGACTCGTATGATGAAGAACCATCTCATTCTCGCTGCGGCAGCCGGTGCCATTCTCGCCGCGCCGGCCGGCGCTCAACCCGAGGAACGCCGGCCCAGCCCCGAATTCCGGGGTGAAGCAATCATCTATCGGGATGTCGGCTATGCCGGGCCAGCCGTGAACGTGAGCCGCGCCGAGCCCAATCTGCGGCTCAGTTGGCCGGTCCGCTCTATCCGCATACGTTCCGGGCGCTGGGAATTGTGCACGCTCGCCAATTATCGCGGCCGCTGCGAGACGATCGACCGGGACACACCAGACCTGCGCCGGCAAGTCAATCTGCTCGACCGGATCGGTTCGATGCGCCCGCTGCCGGGCGGCGGCCCGCCCGAACCACCTGTACAGGATCGCTCGTTGCGTGGCATGGCTGCCGAATTCTTCCCCGCGCCGACCCGCAACGGCCGTCGTATCGAAGCCTGCGAGCTCGGTCAGCCGACCGCGAGATGCGCGGCCGAGACCGCCGTCCGCTATTGCCGTGAACGCGGTTGGAATGGCTCGGCTCACCAAGCGCTGGAGACCGTTAACCGGCGCGTTTATCTGGCCGACACGCTCTGCACCCGCTCGGCCCGTTAACAGCGTTCTCAGAATCGGGACGGGAAGAGATGTGGAGTGCTTGACTCCTCTCCTTGCACCACTTATCTGCCCTCCATCCCGCTAACCGGCCACCCGGCGGCGCATTCGTGCGCGCGTCGGCTTTGCTTGTTTGGGGATTTTCAAAGCGCTGAGATGGGCCGCTCCGCCATGCGGCCCGTGGAGCAGGAGAACAGAAGCACATGGCACGTATCGCGGGCGTCAACATCCCGACCAACAAGCGCGTCGAAATCGCGCTGACCTATATCCACGGCATCGGTCGCACGAAGGCCAAGGAAATCACCGCCAAGCTGAACATCCCGGCCGAGCGCCGCGTCCAGGATCTGACCGACCAGGAGGTCCTCCAGATTCGCGAGACGATCGACGCCGACCACACCGTCGAGGGCGATCTGCGCCGCGAGACGGCGATGAACATCAAGCGGCTGATGGACCTGGCCTGCTATCGCGGGCTTCGCCATCGCAAGGGCCTGCCGGTTCGCGGCCAGCGCACG
>CAYTMM010000112.1:0-7674 GCA_964438875.1 uncultured Sphingosinicella sp.
TCAGGTTCTCACTCGCATACTGCATGATGAGCCGGCCGGTCGTCGTCTCGCCCGTAAAGGCGATCTTGGCGATCCGGTTCGACGAGGCGAGCGGCTTGCCCGCCTCCAGCCCGAAGCCGTTGACGATGTTGAGCACGCCCGGCGGAAGCAGATCGCCGACCAGTTCGGCCCAGACGAGGATCGAGGCCGGCGTCTGCTCGGCGGGCTTCAACACCACGCAATTGCCCGCGGCGAGCGCCGGGGCGAGCTTCCAGCATGCCATAAGCAGTGGAAAATTCCACGGAATGATCTGTCCCACGACGCCCAGCGGCTCGTGGAAATGATAGGCGATCGTGTCGTGATCGATCTCGCCGATCGAGCCTTCCTGACCGCGAACAGCACCCGTGAAATAGCGGAAATGATCGATGGCCAGCGGCAGGTCCGCCGCCATGGTCTCGCGGATGGGCTTGCCATTGTCCCAAGTCTCGGCGGTGGCGAGTGTCTCGAGGTTCGCCTCCATCCGGTCCGCGATCCGGTTGAGGATCAGCGCGCGTTCTGCGACGGCGGTGCGGCCCCAGGCGTCCTTCGCGGCGTGGGCCGCGTCCAGCGCGGCCTCGATGTCGGCAGCGTCGGATCGGGCGATTTCGCCCACCGGCTTGCCTGTAATGGGAGAAATGTTTTCGAAATAGCGGCCCGATTTCGGGGCGGTCCAGCGGCCGCCGATATAATTGTCGTAGCGCGCGGCGAAAGGCGCCTCCAGCGTCTGCGGGCGTTCGGCGACAAGCATGTCCATGATCAGGTCCTCTTCCACGTCGGGCGGCGCCGTTGTTCGGCGTTGCCCGACAGGCCTGTCATGACGGAGAGGGCGCGGGAAGGTAGGGAGCGGTTTGGAGGCTGCCAACCTGTCTCCCTGGCGATACAGGTATGCGGGACAATCGCCTCAGGCGCTTATCCCGGCCCGTTTCATCCGCCGGTAGAGGGTCGCGCGGCCGATGCCCAGCGACCGCGCCGCGGCGCTGGCATTGCCGCCAGCCCGCGCTAGCGCCTGACGAAGTACCGCCCGTTCGCCGTCCGCGAAGCCAGTGGCGCCGCCGCGCCCCGTCAACTGGTCGAGCGGCGCGGGATCGGTCAGCGCCCCGTCGGCGAGCCCGAGCCGGTTCCGCGCGCTCCGGCTGGCGCCGACGACGAGACCGTCGCGGTCCAGCGCGACCAGAGCGGGGCCGATCGCCGGCTCGTCGGCGATCAGCACGATCCGGGACTCCGCATAATGGCGGCAAAAATAGTCGCGCTCGATGCGCCTCGCCGCCTCGCCGACCAGCGCCGCGATCATGTCGGCCATGGCCGGTCCGTGATCCTCGCGTACGCTCGACACGTCGAGCGCCGCGATCAGCCGGCCCTGCGGATCGTGGACCGGCGCGTCCATGCAACTCAGGCCGATATTCCGGCTGGCGAAATGCTGGTCGCGGTAGATCACGACCGGCGCGCCTTCATAGAGGCATGTGCCGATGCCGTTGGTGCCCTGTGCGCCCTCGCTCCACAGGCCACCCTCGGTCAGCCCTGCCGCCGCGAAGGCATCGCGATCGGAATCGGGCGCGCGTGCCGCCAGAATGATCCCTTGCGCATCGCTCAGCACCACGCTGCAACCGGAACGTCCGACCGAACGATAGATGTTGTCGAGAACGGGGTGGGCGACGGCCAGCAACGGCTCGTGCGCCTCGCGCAGCGTCGCGAAGGCGGCGGCGTCGAGTCGTTCAGCCGTTCCCGTGGCGGCGGGATCCAGTCCGTGATGCAGAGCGGACCGGCACCAGGACGCTGCGAGCGGCGAAATCGCTGCCCGGCTTGACGAATGGACTGCGTCGAGCACGGTGTCGATATGGGTTGTTTCCGCACGACTCATTGATGAGCTCCAGACGGTCAATCTGCCCTTCAACGCACGACCGGTCAAACCGATGCGACGCTATCGCCCGCCTGCCCGCCTTGGTAAGCCCACCTCATGACGCCGCCCACCTTCCCCGATGCGCTCGGGCCGACGCTCGACTTTCTCAATCTTGCCGGCATCGCCGTATTCGCGGTGTCGGGGGCGCTGCTGGCGGCGGAAAAGCGCCAGACGCTTGTCACATTCGCCTTCTTCGCGGTGATCACCGGCGTCGGCGGGGGGACGGTACGCGACGTGCTGATCGATGCGCCGGTCTTCTGGGTGCATCACAATGTGACGCTGCTGATCTGCCTGGTCGGCGGGTTCGCCGTCTGGGCGCTGCCACGCCGGCTGTGGCACGACAAGGCGTTGCTCTGGTTCGACGCGATCGGGCTTGCCGCCTTCTCCGCCTTCGGTGCGGCCAAGGCGATGGCGTTCGGCATCGCACCGCTGCCGGCCTTCGCGATGGGGGTACTCACCGGCTGCCTCGGCGGCATTATCCGCGACGTGCTGGCGGGAGAGCCGTCGATCCTGATGCGGCCGGAGCTTTACGTCACTGCTGCAGCCTTGTCGGCCGCTTTGATGGTGGGGCTCAGCCTTGCGGGCCTCCCCGGCGGGGTGGCCGGGCCGATCGCGGCGCTGGCTGGCTTCGCGCTGCGTGGCACGGCGATCTGGCGCGGCTGGTCGCTGCCCGCTTATCCGGACCTGTCAGCTCCGCATAAGCCAGGCGACTAGGTTCGCCAGCATCCCGTTCTGAGTGCGCGGTGCGGGACGCAGGGCGCTGCTCACCGGGCATTCCAGGCAGCGGGCCTGGATCGCCGGCCCTGCCAGCATCGCCTCGGCATCAGCGACGGCTCGCGCCGCAATCGCTTCGGGCCGCGTGCCCAGCCGGGAGAAGGCGTCGCGTGACGCGGCAGGCGCCTCGGCCCCGCTCAGCCCGGCAAACATGGCGGCGAGGAAGCCGGGCTCCTTCTCCAGAAAGACCGGTTCGGCCGCGCTGCCTTCGATCTCTGCCCGGCGCCCGGCTTCTGCGATAGCCTCGGGCAGCGATCCGAAACTGTCGACCAGGCCGATCTGTCGCGCCGTACCGCCGTCCCACACACGGCCCTGGGCGATTTCGTTGACCCGCGCCACGGGCAGATCGCGCGCCTGCGAGACGAGGGCGACGAAGCGGGCATAGGTCGCCTCCACCCCGGTCTGGATCAGTGCGCTGGCCTCGTCCGATATGCCGCCGAGCACGTCCGGCTGGCCCGACAGCGGCGTGGTCCGTACGCCGTCCGCGCCGACACCGATCCGGCGCAGCGTCTCCTCGAAGCTGGGCAGGACGGCGAAAACGCCGATCGAGCCCGTGATTGTCGCGGGCTCGGCCAGGATCGTGTCGCCGGCCGTGGCGATCCAGTAGCCGCCGCTCGCCGCCACCGATCCGAACGAGATGACGACCGGGATGCCGCGCGCGCGCACCGCCTGGACGGCACGTCGGATGCGCTCCGATCCGGTCACCGATCCCCCCGGCGAGTCGATCCGCACGACCAGCGCGGCGAGCCGGTTGTCGCGCATGCCGCGCTCCAGATTCTCGACGATCGTTTCCGCGCCCGCCGTGCCGGCGCTGGATCGCCCGTCCATGATCGTCCCGGCGACGGTCAGCACGCCGATCCGCCCGCCCGGCCGGCTTACCGGATTGTCGGCAACATAGGCGTCGTAGCTCACGGTCCGGAAGCCGCCGGGCAGGCCGGAGCGGTCGCGTCCGGCAAGCTCCGCCATCCGCCGGCCGAAAGCGGTGCGGTCGCCGACATGATCGACCAGCCCGGCGTCGCGGGCAGCGCGGGCAAGGTCGCCATTTGCGGCGCGGATGAACGGCATGGGGTCGCGCACCCAGTCGGCGATACGTGCGTCGGATCTGGCCTGGCCGACATCCTCCAGCCAGTTCTCCCAAAGCGAATCCGCCACCGCTTGGGTCGCCTGCCGCGCTTCGGGCGACATGCCGGATCGCGTATAGGGCTCGATCGCGGATTTGTAGGTGCCGACCCGATAGACGTTGGCAGTGATGCCGAGCCGCTCCATCAGTCCGGCATAATAGAGATTGGCGCCGCCCGGCCCGGCCACCGCGACCGCGCCGATCGGATCGAGCCAGATCTCGTCGGCATGGGCGGCAAGCTGGTAGCTGTCATAGCTGTAGCCGGTCGCATAGGCGGCGACGGTCTTGCCGGCGCGGCGGACCCGGTCGATCGCATCGCCCACATCGCTCATCGCCGCCTGGCCCCCGCCGGTGAAGATGTCGAGGTCGAGCGCGACCGCACGGATGCGGCTGTCGGCTGCGGCGGTGTCGAGCGCGTGGACGATTTCGGCGAGCCGGTATTCGCGGGTGATCGATCCGGCCAGCATGTCGATCGGGCTGGCCTCTGCGGGCTGCTCGACGATCGCGCCGGAAAGATCGAGCAGAAGCGCGCCTTCGCGCGCGCTGTCGCGGTGCGGGCTGGCCGACAGCGCTGCGTAGAGCGCCCCGAAAAAGAGCAGCATGAAGATCAGGACGAGTGCGTCCTTGATCCCGACCAGCAGCCGCCAGACCTTGCCTGCGAAGCTCATACCATTCCTCCAAGCCGTCCTGTCGGGCTAACGCACCGAGCATCGCATGTAAACGGCAGCAAGGAACCGCTAAACATCAATTAAAAATTATCATAAAATAAGCAAGAATTTTTCAAAAATGGCAAATACTGTTTAATATAAATCAATTAGTCTCATCCAATACGGATGATGAGTTGGAACAAACTCAAATAAAAGTGAGTTACCCCTTTCCTGGGTACAACAGGAGAGGAGTTCAACCCATGCATGCATCAGTCAAAAAACTAATGACCGCTGCCTGCTCGACTGTGTTCTTGGTCGGACTGGCCGGATGCGAATCTAGCGGCTCTACCCGCTTTTCCAGCGTTGGGCAGGCCGGACCGCAAGGGGCGCAAGGTCCGCAGGGGCCGGCGGGTGCGCAAGGGCCGGCTGGCCCGCAAGGCCCTGCCGGTGCGCCGGGTGGCAGCGTCGGCCTGGGGCCTGCGGGCAATCTCGCCATTGGCGGGCTGGTCGGTCCGAACGGCATTGCCGGCACGGGCCTGCTCGCCAATACCGGCGATCCCAACAGCCGCATTCCGGCGGTTTCCGGCGTACTCGTCGCGACGGGCGGCGCGCTGGAAGGAGTCGCGGGCCACGGCGTGATCCTCGCCGATCGCGTCGATGCCGCCTTGCCGGGGTCTATACCGATCGCGGGCCGCGTGGTCGAGGTGGTCGCCAATACTGGCCAGGCGCTGGTCCGCACCGGCAACGGTCAGGATTATCTGGTGGACGGTCTCACCGCCGCGCCGGGTGCGCTGGTGAACGTCTCGGTCGGCAATGCCCGCGTCATCGGCGCCGAGGGCCAGTCGCCACTGATCGGCGCCTCAGTGCTCTCTCCCACCCAGACCCAGGGTCAGGCGCTGACCGTTGGGGCCGGGTCGGGCGGTCAGTTGCTGACCGTGGCCGGGCCGGGCGGCAATAGCGGCGGCACGGCCGGCAATGTCGTGGGTCAGGTCGTGCAGACGGTGACCGGCGCGGTCCCGGGCACGCAGCCTGGGCAGCCCGGCAGCCCGGGCAATCCCGTCCAGGGGGTGGTCCAGGGCGTTACCGGTGCCCTCGGCGGCAATCAGGGTGGCGGCCTGCTCGGCCTGCCGCTCGGCGGCGGTGGCAACAACGACTGACCGGCGTTGCAACAAGCGGAGGCGCTTCGGGCGCCTCCGCCTTTTCAGCAGGGGGCTGCGATGAAAGCATTTTCGTTGAGCGCGCTCGCCTTGCTCGCCTGCGCGAGCACGGCCGGCGCGCAAACCAGCACGCCGATCGACCGAGACCGCGTCGATCGCGCCCAGCCCGTAGCGCCGCCGCCGATGACGGACGCGCCGCACGCTCCGACCGGGGCGGTCAGCATCGAGGCAGGCGACGAAGCGGCCGCACCGATCCGCACCATCGCCTTTCAGGGCACGAACGTCCCCGCGGTCGTCGCGCGTGCCGCGCTCGAATTTGTGGGCCGGCCGGCGACGCGGGCCACGCTCCAGGCGCTCGCCGATGCGATGTCGCGGGCCTATGGCCGCTCGCAGGTCGCGCTCTTCACCATCGCCATTCCCGATCAGGATCTGTCCACCGGCGAGATCACCGTCTGGATCGGCGAAGGCCATGTCGAGGCGGTGCTGCTGACCGGCGAGGTGGAGGGACGGCCGCTGCGGCTGGTGCGCGGCTATGCCGAGCGGCTGACGCGCGAACGGCCGACCAGCCGCCGCACGCTGGAACGCTATCTCTCGCTCATCCAGGACATTCCCGGCCTTGATGTCCAATCTCGGCTCGAAATGGGGGAAGGGCCGGGCGGCGTGCGGCTCGTCCTGGCGCTCGACTATCGCCGGCCAACCTTGTCCGCGAGTTTCGACAATCGCACCACGCGGTTGGTGCGCGATGGCCAGTTTCAGGTCACGGCGCGGGGCTACGGCTTGCTGCGCGAAGGCGACGAGACGCAGCTCGCGGCCGCCGCCTCGGTCAATTTCGACGATTATCTCTATGTCGGTGGCAGCCATTCGACTCCGCTCGGCAATGACGGGATGCGGCTGACCGGCAGCGTCGGTCATCTCGTCACCCGCCCGCCGGCGACAGGTCGGCGAGGCGAAGCCACCTCGTTCGGCCTCGTCCTCGCTTATCCGATGATCCGCGCCTATCGGCGTAATCTGACGCTCAGCCTCGCCTTCGATGGGCTGGATAGCCAGGATGCCGCCTTCGGCTCCCTGATCGCGACCGAGCGGACCCGCGCTTTGCGCGCGGCGGTCGGCTATGCCCAGGTGGCGGAGCGCCGCGCACTCAGCGCCGGGATGACCGTCAGCCGGGGCGTGGGCATATTCGGCGCGGATGTCGCGGATGCGATCGGCGATGCGACTTTCCTCAAGATCAATGGCCGCGCCGGGGTGGATCAGGCGCTGGGGCGCCGCGCGGTGCTGCGGCTGCGCGCCAGCGGCCAGTGGACGCGCGATCCGTTGCCGGCGATCGAGCGTTTCGCGGTCGGTGGTGCCGATTTCGGGCGCGCCTTTGAAGCAGCGATCGTCAGCGCGGATCGCGGATTGGCCGGGTTGGGGGAGATCGGCTGGCGGCCGATCTCCGGCGGACGATTCGCAGCGAGCGAGCTGTACGGCTTCGCCGACATCGCCGCCGTGCGCCTGCTGTCGCGGCCGGGCTTCGCAGGGCAGGACTTCGATCTCGCCTCGGCCGGCATAGGCGTGCGTCTCGCCTGGATCGACAAGGCGATGATCGAACTGGAATATGCCCGCACGATCGACCGGCCATTCGCGGGCTACGCATCGGATTGGCGCGTGTCGCTGGGCTGGCGGGTCTCGCTCCGTCCCTGAATCGTACCCGTCCGAAGAAAAGCCGGCCTGTGCCCTTGACCCCGTCCCGGGCGTGCCTAAATCAGCGCGCGTTGGCACTCGCCGTAAGTGAGTGCTAACACACGAATCATTGGCGTGGCTTTTTTCTAGGAAAGGTTGCCGCGCGTCTAGGAAAGGGTAGGATTTATGGCATTTCGTCCGCTGCACGATCGCGTGCTGGTCCGCCGCGTGGAGGCCGAGGAAAAGACGGCCGGCGGCATCATCATCCCCGACACCGCCAAGGAAAAGCCCCAGGAGGGCGAAGTGGTTGCGGTCGGCGCCGGTGCCAAGGCCGAAGATGGCAAGGTGACCCCGCTCGACGTCAAGGCTGGCGACAAGATCCTGTTCGGCAAATGGTCGGGC
>CAYTMM010000113.1:0-7671 GCA_964438875.1 uncultured Sphingosinicella sp.
CACGAACCTGAGCGAGGGCAGGGGGACGACCCGGCCGCTCGAGCTGTTCGGCGCACCGGACATCGACGCCAAAGCGGTGATCGCGAAGATGCGGGAGATCGCGCCGCACTGGCTGGATGGCTGCACGTTGCGCGACATGTGGTTCCAGCCGACATTCCACAAGCATGTCGGGGAATTGTGCGCGGGGGTCTTCCTCCATGCCGAAGGCGCGGCTTACGACCATGCGGCCTTCCGGCCCTGGCGGCTCCAGGCGCTCGGCTTCAAGGCGATCCGCGCGCTGCATCCCGATTACGATCTGTGGCGCGATTTCCCGTACGAATATGCGTTCGGCAAACTTCCCATCGACGTGATCAACGGCTCGCCGCTGCTGCGTGAATGGGTGGACGATGCCGCCGCCGCGCCCGGCGATCTCGACGCGCTGACCGTGCCGGACGAAAAAGCCTGGGACGAGGTGCGCCGCGCACATCTGCTTTACTGACGAACAGCCAGAAGGGGAATTTCATGCTGCGTCATTTCGCGATCGGCCTTGCATTGGCCGCCGCGCCCGCATCGGGCCATCCGGCGCTTAACGTGGAGGAACAGGCCGATCCGGTATTGCCGCCGATCCTGTCCCTGCGCGAACAGGCGCAGGTGCGCGACGCCTGGCTGGCCGAGCGGCTCGACACGGTGGCGCCGGCGCTGATGCGCGAACATGGCTTCGACATGTGGGTGATGATCGCGCGCGAATATCTGGAAGACCCGGTGATGGCGACGATGCTGAACGCGACCAGCCTGCGCGCGCGGCGGCGGACCATCCTGATCTTCTTCGATCCGGGCGAGGGACGCCCAGTGGAGCGGCTGACCGTCAGCCGCTACGGGCTGGGCGGCCTGTTCGCGCCGGCCTGGGATCCCGATGCCGAGCCGGACCAGTGGGCCGCGCTCGGCGCTCTGATCGCCGAGCGGAACCCGCGCCGGATCGCGGTTCACGTCTCGCCGGCCAGCGCCTTCGCCGACGGCCTGACCGTGAGCCAGCATGAGGGCCTGATGAATGCGCTGCCGGAAGCGCTGCGCGGCCGGGTGATTCCGACCGACGATCTGGCGATCGGTTGGCTGGAGACGCGGACCGAGGCCGAGATGGTCCGCTATCCGGAGATTTCGCGGATGGCCCACGCCATCGTCGCGGAGGGCTTTTCCACCCGCGCGGTCACGCCGGGGACGACCACGGCCGACGATCTGGTCTGGTGGTATCGCCAGCGCGTGACGGACCTGGGGCTGGAAACCTGGTTCCACACCAGCGTCAACATCTTCCGCCGGGGTTCGGCCGCGCCCCTGTCGGGCGACGCGGTGATCCAGCCGGGCGACATGCTGTGGGTCGATTTCGGCATCACCTATCTGGGGCTCAACACCGATACGCAGCATCTCGCCTACGTGCTGCGCCCCGGCGAGACCGAGGCGCCGGCCGGGCTGCGCGCCGGGCTCGCCGCCGCCAATGCGGCGCAGGATGCGGTGACGTCCAACTTCCGCGTCGGGCTGAGCGGCAACGAGATACTGGCGCGGGCCCGGGCACAAAATGAAGCGGCGGGCGTGAACGCCACGCTCTATTCACACCCGATCGGCTTTCACGGCCACGGCGCCGGCCCGTCGATCGGCTTCTGGGACAATCAGGAACCCGATCCGCGCGGCCAAAGGCGGGTGCGTGCCAACACCGCCTGGTCAATCGAACTCGCAGCCCGCCATCAGGTACCCGAATGGGGCGGGCAGGAGGTCGATTTCCGGCTGGAGGAAATGGCGTATTTCGATGGCCAGCGGGTCAGCTACCAGGACGGGCGGCAGAGCCGCTTCCACCTGATCGGACGGTAGCGCACAGGGATTGTCCCACACTCCGTTCGCCCTGAGCTTGTCGAAGGGCTGTCCTTTCTTGTTGTAAAGAAGAAGGACAGGGCTTCGACAGGCTCAGCCCGAACGGGAAAGTGTTGATAGCGCTAGGAGCCTGCCAGCGCCTCGCGGGTGAGGCCGAACTGCTCGAGCGTGTAGCGGTGCCCGTGATGGGCGCGGGCGCCGGCGATGAAGGCGGCCATGCGGGCGCGGACTTGGCCGGTGAGCTCCATGCCGAGGAAGGCGTAGACGCGCTGCATCTCGCTCTCCCAGCATTCGTCCATCGCCTCGCAGGCGATGTCGAGCTGCGGCACGTCCGGCCAGGCGGCGCGGGCGGCGGCGGTGCGCTCCCGGCGGAGCCGCGTCTTGCGCAGCCATTCGCGGCCGATCCATTCCCGGTCGGCGCTGTCCGACTGGATGCGCATCTGATGCCAGACGAGAGAGGCCGAGGAGGCGACGACGCGCTCGGTCTCACGGTCGAGACAGAGCAGGCGGGCGTCGGGGAAGGCGGCGAGCAGCGAGGGCAGATCCTGCATGAATTGCGGCGCCTTCAGCACCCAGGGGCGATCCGTCGCTTCCCCGCGCGCCCAGCCGATCGTCTGGAGCAAAGCGCGGAATTCGCGGTAGAGCCAGTCCGTATCCGCCGCCTCCCACCAGCTTGTGAAAGCGGGCACGCGCCATTGCGCCTCGAACTGGGCGGAGCCGAATGAGAAGCCGAACAGGCCGAATTCCTCGTCCGGATCCTTCGCTTTCATCGGATGGATCGCGGCGACGTCCGGATTGAAGAGCTTGAGCGCGGCAATGCTGGCGCTGGTCTTGATCGCGCGGCCCCGCGCCGGGACGGGGTGGAGGGACTCATAAAGGCGCGTATGGGCGAGCCGCGGATCGCAGGCGAGCAGACGCTGGAGCCGGGTCGTGCCGGAGCGCATCGGGCCGAGGATCACGATCGGCGCGGGGATGGGGCGGGCGAGGATGTCCGGATGCCGCTCCCACAGTCGCGCCGCCCGGATGCGGGCGCGCAGGGCATCGACGATCTGTCCGTGCACCATCGCAAGGCCGAGCGGGTTGAGGTCCGCCTCCTCGCGCAGCGACCGCACGAGCGTTTCGAACGGCGCGCGCCACTCTTGCGCCGCTCCCAGCGCTGCGCGCGGCTTGCCCTTCAGCGCCGTCGCCTCGAACAAAGCGGGTTCCAGCAGCGGGCGGGGCAGCACCTTCGCCTCCCATGCGCGGGTCAGACCGCGACTGGCCAGGCCCGCGATCCGCGATGGCGGGTTGCCGGGCAAGTGCCGTTTCGATTCCGCCGATGCTGCCGCCATCGAACTCCCCTGTGCGGGGGCGATCCTGCCTGAGAATGGCGGCCAATGGCAAGATTGTTGCGCAGGGAGCGAGTGTGAGGGCTAGTTCTTCCGGCTCAACGTCCGCATCGCGTCGTCCAGGCCGGCCAGGGTCAGCGGGTACATGCGATCTTGCATGAGCTGGCGGATGACGCCGATCGAGCTGGTATAGCCCCAATATTTTTCGGCCACCGGATTGAGCCAGACGGTGGCGGGGTAGGTGTTCGTCATCCGCTGCAACCAGACGGCGCCGGCTTCCTCGTTGAAATGCTCGACCGAGCCGCCCGGATGGGTGACCTCATAGGGGCTCATTGAGGCGTCGCCGACGAAGACCAGCTTGTAATCGTGGCCGAATTTGTGGAGCACGTCCCACAGCGGGGTGCGCTCGGTGAAGCGCCGGCGATTGTCCTTCCACACCGCCTCGTAAGGGCAATTGTGGAAATAGAAGAATTCGAGATTCTTGAACTCGGCCGTGGCCGCGCTGAACAATTCCTCGACCAGCTTGATGTGCGGGTCCATCGATCCGCCGACATCGAGGAAGAGCAGCAGCTTCACCGCATTGTGCCGCTCCGGGCGCATCCGGATGTCGAGCCAGCCGCGCCGGGCCGTGCCGTCGATCGTCGCATCCAGATCCAGTTCGTCGGCCGCGCCATCCCGGGCGAAGCGGCGCAGGCGGCGCAGCGCCACCTTGATGTTGCGGGTGCCGAGCTCGACCTCATTGTCGAGATTCCTGAATTCGCGCTTGTCCCACACCTTGATCGCGCGCTTGTTGCGGCTCTCTCCGCCGATGCGGACGCCTTCGGGATTGTAGCCGGAATTGCCGTAAGGGGAGGTGCCGCCGGTGCCGATCCACTTGGAGCCGCCTTGGTGACGCTCTTTCTGCTCCTCCAGCCGCTTCTTCAGCGTCTCCATGATCTCTTCCCAGGAGCCGAGCGCCTTGATCTCCGCCATCTGCTCCGGCGTCAGGTAAAGTTCGGCGACCTGCTTCAGCCACTCCTCCGGGATCGGCGCCTCTTCGGTACCGTAGCTGGTCTCCAGCCCCTTGAAGACCTTGCCGAACACCTGATCGAAGCGATCGAGCAGCCCCTCGTCCTTCACGAAGGTGGCGCGCGCGAGATAGTAGAAATCCTCCGGTCGCGCGGCGATCACCTCAGCGTCCAGCGCCTCGAGCAGGGTCAGATGCTCTTTCATGGAGGCAGGAATGCCCGCGGCGCGCAGCTCGTCGACGAAGGAGAAGAACATGGAGCTGGCTTAGATCATCCCGACCACTCAATCCACTGCTCCGTCATGCCGGCGCAGGCTGACATAGATACGGATTGTGCATGGCCCCCGGTCTTCGCTGAGGAACGTGAGAAGGTGATGTCCGCATAGTTAACGTCCTTTCAACCAATTCGCCTTAGCCAGACCGCTCGCGAGACGAGGGGGATACGGGGTGGCGAGCAGCGCGGTCGAACGGACGGATGGTGAGGCGATCAGTGAAGTGGCGCGCAATTGCGGCAGCCTGGCGATCGAATGCAGCGACGTCGCCGGTTATGTCGCAGGGGTCAACGAGCGCATCTCCGCCAATCTGAAGATGCTCGACGGTCTCGAGGAGGTGACCACCCGTCTGCTCGCCGACCAGGCGACGGTCGCCGATTCCACCGACGAAGCGCGTGTGCTCGCCGAGCAGGCGCGCGGCAAGCTGGACCAGGGGCGAGGCGCGATCGAGGACACGATCCGCGTGTTTTCCGGTCTGACCGATCTCGTCGTTCAGCTGGGTGACCGCATGGCCGGTTTCGCCGAAGCGATGCACCGGGTGCGGACCGTCTCTGCAGCGATCGAGACGATCGCCAACAAGACCAACATGCTCGCGCTCAACGCCACGATCGAGGCGGCACGTGCGGGTGAGGCGGGGCGTTCCTTCGCGGTCGTCGCCGCCGAGGTAAAGAAGCTCGCCCACGATACCCGCGCTGCGACCAGCGAGATCGCCGGCACTGTCGCGTCGCTCACTCGCGAGGCCGAGGCGGTCTCCGCCGAGGTCAAGGCCGGGGTCGACAAGAGTCGGGTCGCGCAGGGCGCGTTCTCGAAAATCAACGACACGGTGCGCGACGTCGCCGAGATCGTCGCTCTGGTCGATCGCCAGACCGACGGTATCGCCCAGTCCACCGCCCATATCCAGGCCAGCGTCGACAGCGTGAAGAGCGGCCTTTCGCTGTTCGCCGCCGACGCGCGCGAAAATGGCGGCCAGCTTCGCCAGACCCAGGACCGGCTCAGCAAGCTGGAGCTACGCTCCAATGACATGCTCGACATGCTCGCCAGTTCCGGCGTGCATATCGACGATACGCCCTTCATCGAGTTCGCCCAGAAGGCGATGCGCGAAATCCAGAGCGTCATCGAACGGGGCATCCGTACCGGCGAGGTGTCGACTGAGGACGTGTTCGATTTCAACTATGTACCGATGCCCGGCACCAATCCGGTCCAGTATTCGACGCGATTCTGCGACTATGCCGATGCCTGGATCCGTCCGATCCTCGACCGCCTTTCGGAAGAGGAGCCGCGGATCATCGGCACCGCGATCACCGACATCAACGGCTATCTGCCCACCCACATCACCGCGCGTTCGCAGCCGCAGCGGTCGGACGATCCCGAATGGAATGCCGAACATTGCCGCAACCGGCGCAATTTCATCGACGACGTCACCCGCCGCGCCATCGCCAGCGACAAGGAGGCGATGCTCGCCACCTACGGCATGGCGCTGGGTGGCGGCCGCTATCTGCCGGTCAAGAACGTCTTCGTGCCGCTCCAGATCGGCGGCCGCCGCTACGGCAATTTCGAACTCGCCTATCGGGACGAGGACACGGCGGAATAATCGCTATTCCGTCAGCACGCTTATATCCGTTTCCGTCCCGCCATCCGATCGAAATCGGATACTCGCACGGATACGGCCGCCATCGCTGTCGCGGCCGTTCAGAATGGCGACCAACTGATCGTCGGACAGCGGGCCTTCATAGCTGCCGAGCAGATCGGTGCGGCCGATATCGTGGTGCATAAGCATGTAGCGATCCCGCCATTGCACGAGTTCGAGCGTCCGCCCGGAATCGCTGATCGGCACGAGCATGCGCGAAAGGCCGTCTATTCCTTCGCCGGCTGGGGGTGCGCGCAAGATGAGCAACGGCGGATTGCCCGGTATCGTTCGACTCGTCTGGCACCAGTTTGCGCCGATGCGCGAGTGCAGAGCCTGTGGGGTATCGTCGACGCCGGCATCGGCCTCCGCCTCATGGCCGCCGCCGTCCATATTTGCGACCAGCCAGTTCTCCATCTGTTGCGCGAGATCACCGTCCGGCAGAGCGTTGGCAGCAGGATATGTATTGTCGCAGGCGCTCACTGTCAGAGGAGTCGCCGGGCGGGGTCTGCGGGCGCCTTCGAAACGCATCCCATCCAGCAGGGCCGTCATCGCGGCATTCACCTCCGATTGACGGGATTGCGGACCGGAAGCGCGGATCTTGATGAGCCAGCGATCTATCTTCAGGAAGGCGGCGCTGCTCGCAAGATTGTCGCGATAGCCGGAATAGTCGATCCGGATGGCCGCATTGTCATGACCGCCCGCCGAAACGACTTGGGTTCCCTCTGTCCGCGTATTCGGTGATTGTGTGAAGATCGCGCGATTGGTGGCAAATGACGTCAGACCGGCATGGGCGAGGCCCGGATAATAGATGTAGACGGTGACGAAAACCTCGCGATCGCGCGTGCTGTATTGCAGGCCGTTGTCGAGGCCGGTGCCGGGGTGACTGAACTCTGAGGTGCGGGTCAACGTCACCGGCCCGGCGCGATCCGGAAAGGCAATGTTTTCTGCGGTGAACAGCGCCTGACCGCGCGACACCTGCCAGTTTTCGGCCGCGGGCTGTTGTGCGTTTGTCTGCGGTACGGCAAGCGCCAGCATAGGTGCGACAAGAAAAGCGAACATAGCCGATCCCCTCCCGAGCGGAGTCTATGGCTGAACGGGGACTCCGGCAACCGGATAGGGAAGAGCGCGGGCTGGCCGGTCAGCCGCCCTGACGCCGGCTCATGAAGGCGAGGCGTTCGAACAGCATCACGTCCTGCTCGTTCTTGAGCAACGCTCCGTGGAGCGGCGGGATCGCCTTGCTGGGATCCTTCGATTGCAGGACATCGAGCGGCAGATCCTCGTGCAGCAGCAGCTTCAGCCAGTCGATCAACTCGCTGGTCGACGGCTTCTTCTTGAGGCCCGGCACCTCGCGGACCGAATAGAAGATGTCCATCGCCTTCTGTACGAGGATGGTCTGGATGCCGGGGAAGTGGACATCGATGATCGCCTGCATCGTGTCGCGGTCCGGGAACTTGATATAGTGGAAGAAGCAGCGGCGCAGGAAGGCGTCGGGCAGCTCCTTCTCGTTGTTCGAGGTGATGAAGACCAGCGGACGGTGCCTGGCGCGGACCAGCTCGCGCGTCTCGTAGCAGTAGAACTCCATGCGGTCGAGCTCGCGCA
>CAYTMM010000114.1:0-2691 GCA_964438875.1 uncultured Sphingosinicella sp.
CGGCCGACGACGCCCATCATGTCCGGGGTCGCGATGACGCGGTCGAAATCGATCGTGCCGCCCTGGATGGTTTCCATCAGATCCTCGGCACCCACCACGTCAGCGCCCGCCGCCTTCGCTTCTTCCGCCTTGTCGCCTTTGGCGAAGACGGCGACACGCACGTCCTTGCCAGTGCCGGCGGGCAGGGTCACGACGCCGCGTACCATCTGGTCCGCGTGGCGCGGGTCAACGCCGAGGTTCAGCGCAACCTCGATCGTCTCGTCGAACTTCGCGGTTGCATTGGCCTTGGCCAGCTTGATCGCCTCTTCGACGCCGTAGAGCTTCTGCGTGTCGAGATCGGCCAGCGCCTTCTGCTTCTTGGTCAGCTTCGCCATGTCCTCAGCCCTCCACCACTTCGAGGCCCATCGCGCGAGCGGAGCCTTCGATGATCTTCGTCGCCGACTCGATGTCGTTGGCGTTCAGATCCTTCATCTTCGTCTCGGCGATCTGCTGGAGCTGCGAGCGCTTGATCTTGCCCGCGCTCACCTTGCCCGGCTCCTTCGAGCCCGACTTCAGGTTCGCCGCCTTCTTGATCAGGAAGGTTGCCGGCGGCGTCTTCGTCTCGAACGAGAAGCTGCGATCGGCATAGACGGTGATGATGGTGGGGATCGGCATCCCCTTTTCCAGCTCCTGCGTGGCGGCGTTGAACGCCTTGCAGAAATCCATGATATTGACGCCGCGCTGACCCAGAGCCGGGCCGATGGGCGGGGAGGGATTGGCGGCGCCCGCAGGCACCTGGAGCTTGATATAGCCCGTAATCTTCTTCGCCATGTGTCACTCTCTATTTCTGGTCGGATCGACGCGCGATCCTCCCACTTTCAAGTTTAGCGGTACAAGCGGCGCGCAAGCGTGCCTCCCGCAATTTCCCATGCTGTCGCGTGGAAGGCGGCGCCCATAGCGCAAGTCCCCGTGAAGCGCAAATGCGGCTCAGCCTTGATCGACCGGTCGCAAATCGATCCGCGTCAGTATCCGGTCGAGCCGGGCGATGATGGCGTCGTCGATCTTCTCCTGGATGCGCAGTATCTCCAGTTCCGTGCGCAGATTGACCTGATAATCGAGCTGGGCCGCCAGCCTGTCCTTCTCCGCCTGCCGGTTCTGGCTCATCATGATGACCGGCGCCTGGATCGCGGCGAGGGTCGAGAGCATCAGATTGAGGAAGATATAGGGATAGGGATCGAACGGGTGGCCCCAATGATCGAGGATGTCGCTGTTGAGCAGCATCCAGCCGAGCAGGATGGCGCAGAAGGCGAGGATGAAGATCCACGAGCCGCCGACGGCGGCGACCCGGTCCGCAAGCCGATCGCCGAAGGAGGATGCGGCCAGGCTGGCCTCTGCGGCATCCTGGCTGATCGGCGCCTGGCGCTCGATACCGGCAAGGACGATTGATTCATCGCGATCAAGCGCGTGAACCTCCTTGCCGAACAATTTTTGGGAAAGCTGTTCACGCAGCATCGACATCATATGCCTCCCTTCGCGCCGACCTGGCGGCTGTCGTCAAAGAGATGCGCGCAGATGGCTGTCGCGATCAATCCATGTCCGGCAGATTGTAATCCCGCAGCCGGTGGGCGATGGCGGCGGAAACGACCGGAGTGCGCCATGCCTGACATCCCCGCCACCCTGCACGACCTGCCGACGCCCTGCCTGGTGCTCGATGCCGAACGGATGGACCGCAATATCGCGCGGCTGCGCGGCCGGGTGAAAGCGCTGGGCGTGACGCTGCGTCCGCATCTCAAGACGGGCAAGTCGATCGACGTGGCGCGCCGGATGATGCCGACGCCGCAGGGACCGGCGACCGTCTCGACGCTGGCGGAGGCGCGCCGCTTCGCGGAGGCGGGCGTGCGCGACATCACCTATGCGGTCGGGATCAGCCCGGCCAAGCTGGACGAGGTCCTAACGCTGCGCGCCGCCGGGGTCGATCTGGCGGTCACGCTCGATTCGCCGGAACAGGCCGAGGCGGTGGCGGCGGCATCCGTCGCGGCGGGCACGGCGATCCCGGCGCTGATCGAGATCGATTGCGACGGACACCGTGCCGGCGTGGCGCCCGGCGATGCGGCGCGACTCGTCGCCATCGGCGCCGCGCTCGCCAAAGGCGCGGAGCTGCGCGGTGTGCTCACCCATGCCGGCGGCAGCTATGGGGCGAAGGGCACCGATGCGATGCGCGCCTGCGCGGCGGCGGAGCGCGACGCGGTTGTGGTGGCGGCGGGTCATTTGCGTGCCGGCGGCTTCGCTTGCCCGGTGATCAGCGTCGGCTCGACGCCAACGGCGCATCATGCGGACGATCTGACCGGCGTCACCGAGGTGCGCGCCGGCGTCTATGTTTTCCACGATCTGGTCATGGCGGGGCTCGGCGTCTGCACGCATCAGGATATTGCGATTTCCGTGCTCGCCACCGTGATCGGCCATCAGGCGGACAAGGACTGGACGCTGGTCGACGCCGGCTGGATGGCGCTTTCGCGCGATCGGGGCACGGCGGAGCAGGAGGTGGATCAGGGTTATGGGTTGGTCTGCGACATCGACGCAAAGCCCTATGGCGACCTGATCGTCGTCGGCGCCAATCAGGAGCACGGTATCCTTGCGCTCCGCCCCGGTTCGTCCGCATCGGCGCCCCGGCTGGCGGTGGGAGACCGGGTGCGGATATTCCCCAATCATGCC
>CAYTMM010000114.1:2701-7659 GCA_964438875.1 uncultured Sphingosinicella sp.
ACCGCCGCGCAGCATGACCGCTATCATGTGGTCGAGGGCGGATCGGACGAAATCCGGACCGTCTGGCCACGTTTCGGAGGCTGGTGATGACATCGAACGATATCCGCGCTGTGACGACTGATCAGGCGCCGGTTCCGGCCGGCCATTATTCCCAGGCGGCGATCGCCAACGGTTTCGTCTTCGTTTCCGGCCAGTTGCCCGTCATGCCGAACCGCATGGCGCGGAGCGATCTCGGCTTCGAGGATCAGGTGCGCCTGGCACTTGGCAACATGCTGGCGGTGCTGGATGCGGCGGGATGCGATGCCGGCCGGCTGGTGCGGGTCACGGCCTACATTGTCGGCGCCGAGAACTGGCCGCGTTTCAACGCCGTCTATGCGGAAATGCTGGGTGAAGCGCGCCCGGCACGAACGGTCGTGCCGGCGCCGGAGTTGCATTATGGTTGCCTGGTCGAAGTGGACGCGGTGGCCCTGCTCCCCGCGTGAAACGCAGAAGGCCGGAGCGTGCGCCCCGGCCTTCGCTGCTTCTGTCGTGATGCGCGCTTACTTGACGCGCTCGACCTGTTCGAATTCCAGCTCGACCGGCGTGGCGCGGCCGAAGATGGAGACGCTGACCTTCACGCGGCCCTTTTCGAAATCCAGCTCCTCGACCACGCCGTTGAAGCTGGCGAAGGGGCCGTCCAGCACCTTGATCGCGTCGCCGATCTCGTAATCGACGGAGATGCGCGCCTTGGGCTCGGCCTTGGCGGCCTCGTCCTTGGTGTTGAGGATCCGCGCGGCTTCCGCGTCGCTGATCGCCTGCGGCTTGCCGGACGAGCCGAGAAAGCCCGTCACCTTCGGCGTGTTCTTCACAAGGTGATAGACGTCGTCATTCATGCTGAGCTTGGCCAGCACATAGCCGGGGAAGAATTTACGGTCGCTCGTGACCTTCTTGCCGCGGCGGACTTCGGTGACCTTCTCGGTGGGGACCTCGACCGATTCGACGAGCGCGTCGAGACCCATGCGTGTGGCCTCGGCCATGATCGAATCGCGGACCTTGTTCTCAAAGCCCGAATAAGCGTGGATGATGTACCAGCGGGACATGATGGTTCCTGGCTTTCCCTGTTTAGCTCAGCAGGCCGAGCAGCTGCTGGACGATCGCGCTGAACGCGGAATCGACCCCGAAAAAGAAGAGGGCGAGCAAAGTGGTCATGATCATCACCATGATCCCGGCCATCACGACCTCGCGCCGGCCCGGCCATACGATCTTGGCCGCCTCTGTGCGGACCTGCCGCAGAAATTCGCCGGGATTCACTCTCGCCATGCTGGCCTCGCCTCGTTTCGTCTCACGCCCTTTGCGCGGGCGTCCGGGCAAGGGGCCGCTGCCCAGTCCCTTGGAACTGGCGCCGCTCTCCACCATGCCGGATTGAAAGGGCTATGTAGCGATGCGCGCGTAACGGGGCAAGAGCGCAGGTTGCGGCGGCAATCCGCTTTTGCCGATCACCGGGAGATCGGCTAGAGGCGGGGTATCATGCGCGCCTTACTTCGCCTGATCCTCGCTTTCTGGCTGTGCGCCGGGCTGGCCGGCGGCACCGTGCTGCACGCCGCCGAACAGGCGGGAGAAAGCGAGATCACCGCGTTGATGGCTGGACAGCATATCGACGGCGATCATGACCCTGCACCGGACGATACGGACCAGCAGGGCTATCCGCACCATCACAGCATCTGCCACGGCCATGACCTGACTTCTGCCGCCAGAACAAGCGGCCCGGGGGTTTTCGCGCGCCTGGCGCCACCGCGCCCGGCCGCCGACACCACCCTTGCCGCCGGACCGCCCGGCGCGCTGCTCCGCCCGCCCAGAGCCTGACGACGACGCCCGCGCCCGCCCGGCGCTTACGTCCATCGTCAGGAGTTCAAAATCATGTTCCGTTTCACGGTGGCGCTTTGCGCCGCACTGCTCGTCGCGGGCTGCGGCGCGTCCGCGCCCGTGGCCACACCCGAATCCACCGAAAACCACACCGAAGACACGATCGCGCTCTCGGCCGAGCAGATCGCCGCCGCCGGCATCACGCTGGGCCAGCCGACCCGCGCCGACGCCGCCGCCGCGATCGAGGCGCCCGCCTTGCTGGAAAGCGATCCGGACGCGACCCGGATCGTCGCTGCGCCGCTGGAGGGGCGAATCGTCTCGCTCAGCCGCAATCTGGGCGATGCCGTGCGGCGGGGCGAGACGCTGGCCGTTATCGAAAGCCGCGCCGCCGCCACGCTGCAGGCGGACGTCGAGCGCGCCCGCACCCGCGTCAATCTCGCCCGCGCCACGCGGGACCGCGACGAAGCACTCTATGCGCGCGGTTTCCGGGCGCTGCGCGAAGTGGAGATTTCGCGCGCAGCATTCGAGGAGGCGGATGTCGATCTGCGTCTTGCGCGGCAACAGTTCAGCGCGTCCGGTGTGCGCGGAGGAAGCCTGAACCGGATCGTGATCGTCGCCCCGATTTCCGGCCGGGTGACCGCGCGCAGCGCTGTGCCGGGGCAGGTCTTCACCGCCGACGCGGCGGAGACGGAACTGTTCCGTATCGCCAATCTCGAACGGTTGAGCGCCACTCTATCGCTGGCGCCTGCCGATGCGGCGCGTGTGCGGCCCGGCGTTCCCGTCGAGATCGTCGCCGGCGAGCGGCGGGGTCAGGCCCGGGTGCGCTTCGTGGCGCCGGCGCTGGACGCAGAGACGCGGCTGGTCCGGGTGATCGCCGATCTCGATAATCGTGCGGGAACATGGCGCGCGGGCGAACCGGTGCAGGCGCGACTGCAAATCACCGGTAATGCCACCGGGACCGGCACGCTGATGATCTCGGCCGCTGCCGTACAAAATGTGGAGAACCGTCCGGTCGTGTTCGTGCGGACAGAGGAGGGCTTTCGCGTTGTGCCGGTCACGCTCGGCGCACGTAACGGACCGCTGGTGTCGGTGACGCAGGGCCTGGCCGGCGACGAGACGATCGCGATCGCCAACAGCTTCACCCTGAAGGCCGAGCTCGGCAAGGGCGAAGCCGAACATGGCGGGCATTGAGCCATGATCGGACGGATCGTTACCCTTTCGGTCGAGCGGCGCTGGCTGGTGCTGCTCCTGACTCTCATCGCCGCCGCGATCGGCGCGGTATCCCTGATGCGGCTGCCGATCGACGCGGTGCCCGACATCACCAACAACCAGGTGCAGGTGAACATCCGCGCGCCGGGCCTGTCGCCGGAGCTGGTCGAGGCGCAGATCGCCTTTCCGATCGAGACGGTGCTGGCCGGTGCGCCGGGGCTGGAAAGCACCCGATCGATCAGCCGTAACGGCTTCGCACAGGTGACGGCCGTGTTCAGCGACGCAACCGACATCTATTTCGCGCGCGCGCAGGTGTCGGAACGGCTGCGGGCGGTCGAGGAGGTGCTGCCGGAAGGGGCTGTGCCGGAGCTCGGGCCGATCGCCACCGGCCTTGGCGAAGTCTATATGTGGACGGTCCGCATGGCGCACCGGCCGGGCGACGACCATGATGTGGGGCAGCCCGGCCTCCAGCCGGACGAGACCTATATCACGCCCGAGGGCGAGCATCTGGTCAGCGAGGCGGAGAAGGCCACCTATCTGCGCACCGTGCAGGACTGGATCGTTGCGCCGCTGCTGCGGCCCGTGCCGGGGCTGGCAGGCGTCGATTCGATCGGCGGCTATGTCCGGCAATATCTTGTCGTGCCCGATCTCCAGCAGCTCGCCGCACGCGGGCTGACGCTGGACGATCTCGCGCAGGCGATCGAGGCCAATAATCGCGGCATCGGCGCCGGTACAGTCAACCGCAACGGCGAGGGGCTGAGCGTCCGTTCCGACGCGCGATTGACCGGCGCGGAGGATCTGGCCCGTGTGCCGATTGTTACGCGCGCGGGCGTGCCGGTGCTGCTGGGGCAGATCGCGTCCGTGCGGCCGGGGCAGGCGCTGCGGATGGGGTCAGCTTCGGAAAACGGATCGGAGGTCGTGGTCGGTACCGCGATCATGCGGATCGGCGAGAACAGCCGCGAGGTCGCCTCGGCCGTCGCGGCGCGTCTGGAACAGACCAATGCCTCGCTGCCAACCGACATCATCATCGAGCCGGTGCTGGACCGCACCAAGCTGGTCAATGCGACG
This sequence comes from uncultured Sphingosinicella sp., assembly GCA_964438875.1. Taxonomy (GTDB): domain Bacteria; phylum Pseudomonadota; class Alphaproteobacteria; order Sphingomonadales; family Sphingomonadaceae; genus Allosphingosinicella. The sequence goes on from CAYTMM010000114.1 coordinate 6,821, forward strand.
ATCACCACTGTCACGCGCAACCTGACCGAGGGTGCCCTGCTCGTTATTGCCGTCCTGTTCCTGCTGCTCGGCAATGTGCGCGCAGCGTTGATCGCGGCGCTGGTGATCCCGATCGTCATGCTGATGACGGGCTTCGGCATGCTGCGCGCCGGCGTTTCGGCCAATCTGATGAGCCTCGGCGCGCTCGATTTCGGACTGATCGTGGACGGGGCCGTGATCATCGTCGAGAATTCGTTGCGGCGGATCGCCGAGCGCCAGCACGTGGTCGGACGCACCCTGACCCGTGACGAGCGATTGGAGACGGTCGCGCTGGCAGCGCGAGAGATGATCCGGCCGACCGTCTTCGGTCAGGCGATCATCATCCTCGTCTATGTACCCCTGCTGATGCTGAGCGGCATCGAGGGCAAGACGTTCACGCCGATGGCGCTGACCGTCATCATCGCGCTTGGCTGCGCCTTCATTCTTTCCCTCACCTTCGTGCCGGCGGCTATCGCGATCTGGCTGAGCCGGCCGGTGGCGGAGAAAGAGGGGCGGATCGTCGGCTGGATGAAGCGGCGCTACGAACCCGCTCTGGACCGGGCGATGACGCGGCCTCGCGCCACCATCGGCGCGGCCGCCGGCGCTGTGCTGGCCGCCGCGCTCCTGTTCACGACGCTCGGGCAGGAATTCCTGCCGCAGCTCGACGAGGGAGATCTCACCGTGCAGGTGCTGCGCGTGCCTGGCACGTCGATCGAGCAGAGCCAGGCGATGCAGTCACAGGTCGAACGGCGGCTGGCGGAGCTGCCGCAGGTCGCGGTGGTCTTTTCCAAGACCGGTACCGCCGACGTCGCATCGGATCC
>CAYTMM010000115.1:0-7543 GCA_964438875.1 uncultured Sphingosinicella sp.
TGGGACGGGATCATGGGTGTGATGCTGCCAACGCTGCGGGAGGAGCGCCGGGCGCCCTATTCGCCCGTCCTGCCGATTTCACCGGCCAGCGGCATCGTGCTGCAGGTTCCGGTCGAGGTGGTGGACGCCGAAGCCGGAATCGTCGCGTTCGAGGATGACGGGCAGCGGATCGAGCAGTCGATCCTGTCCGGCAAGGCCAAGCTGCAATGGAAGGTCGACTGGGCGATGCGCTGGGTCGCGCTCGGCGTCGATTACGAGATGGCGGGCAAGGATCTGATCGATTCGGTCACGCAATCCTCGAAGATAGCCCGCATCCTCGGCGCCCGCCCGCCCGAGGGGTTCAATTACGAGATGTTCCTCGACGAGAAGGGCGAGAAAATCTCCAAGTCCAAGGGCAACGGCCTCTCCATCGAGGACTGGCTGACCTACGGCACCGAGGAGAGCCTCGCTTTCTACATCTATCGCGAGCCGAAAAAGGCCAAGTCGCTCCACATGGGCGTGATCCCGCGCGCGGTGGACGAGTACTGGCAGTTCCGCGGCAATTATGCCGCCCAGCCGATCGAGCAGAAGCTGGGCAACCCCGTCCACCATATCCATGACGGCCAGGTGCCGGATCATGTCCCGCCGGTCACGTTCGGGCTGCTGCTCAATCTCGCCAGCCTGCCGGGCTGCGCCTCTCGCGAGACGATCTGGGGCTTCGTCCAGCGCCGCGCGCCGGATGCGACGCCGGACAGCGATCCCGAGCTCGACACGATGATTGGGCTCGCGGTCAATTACGCCCGCGATTTCGTCGCCCCGACGCTCAAGCGCCGCGCGCCGGATGCGAAGGAGACCGAGGCGCTGCGCGATCTTGACGCGCGGCTCGCGGCCCTGGCCGAAAGTGCCACGCCCGAAGACATCCAGAACGAGGTCTATGAGGTCGGCAAGGCGCATTACGGCAAGGAAGCTTTGCGCGACTGGTTCAAGGCGATCTACGAAACCCTGCTCGGCTCCGCACAGGGGCCGCGCATGGGCAGTTTTATCGCGCTTTACGGCCTCGCCAACAGCCGCAAGCTGATCGCGGAGGCATTGGCGGCCTAGCTGTTCGCCTAATCCCGCTGGACGCCACTGTCTTATGCGGGCATGGCGGCCCGCCCATGTCGCTCCGCACCCGCTTCCAGCCGGCGATCGCCTTCATCTTCGTCACCGCCGTGCTCGACATCATGGCGATGGGGATCGTCATCCCCGTGCTGCCGACCCTGGTCGAGGAATTCGCGGGATCGAACGCCAAGGCGGGCATCTATAACGGCCTGTTCATCGCGATCTGGGCGGCGATGCAGTTCATCTTCTCGCCGATCATCGGCTCGCTCTCCGACCGGTTCGGGCGGCGCCCGGTCATCTTGATCTCGACGGCGGGGCTGGCGGCGGACTTCGTGCTGATGGCGCTGGCACCGAATCTGTGGTGGCTCGCGGTGGCCCGCATCCTGGGCGGCATCACCTCGTCCAGCTTCACCACCGTCTACGCCTATATGGCCGACATCACCCCGCCGGAGCGGCGGGCGCGGGCCTATGGGCTGATCGGCGCGGCGTTCAGCGTCGGGTTCATCGCCGGCCCGCTGATCGGCGGTGTGCTCGGCGAATGGGGCCCGCGCGTGCCTTTCTGGTGGGCGGCGGCGCTGTGCGGCCTCGCCTTTCTCTACGGCCTCTTCGTCCTGCCGGAATCGCTGCCGCCCGAGCGGCGCATGGCCTTTTCCTGGCGGCGGGCCAATCCCTTGGGCGCGCTGAGGTTGCTCGGCTCGCATCCGGAGCTGACCGGCCTCTCGATCGTCAATTTCCTGCTCTATTTCGCCCATCACGTCTTTTCGGCCGTGTTCGTGCTCCACGCCGCCTACCGTTTCGGCTGGTCGTCCTGGGAGGTGGGGATGACGCTGGCTTTGTGGGGCGCGCTCGACGCGCTGGTGCAGGGTGTGCTGGTCGGCCCGGTGGTGAAGCGGATCGGCGATCGGGCGACGATGCTGATCGGGCTCGCGGTCGGCGGTGTCGGGCTGGCCGGGCTCGGCCTCGCGGCCACGCCCTGGCAATATATCGCCGCCTTGGTGGTAAGCGCCTTGTGGGGTTTTGCGATGCCGACGCTCATGTCGCTGATGACGCAGCGGGTCAGCGAGCGCGAGCAGGGCCAGCTCCAGGGCGCGAATATGAGTGTCGCCAGCCTGGCCGGCATTGCTTCGCCGCTCTTCTTCGGCTGGCTCTATTCGGTCACGGTCGGCCCGCTCGCCTGGGTGGAAGCGCCGGGCCTTTCTTACCTGATCGCCGCCGCCATCCTGCTCGGCGGCGCCGCGCTCGGATGGGTCGTCGTGCGGCGGGCCGTGGCGCGCGGCCAGGATCTGCCCTGATTACAGAAAGCCTCTCATCCTGAGCGCTCCCGGGTTATTGCGCCGGCGGCAACTCCACACCCGGCGGGAGACCGCCATGCGGATCGCCGCCATGCGGGCCGGCACCGGCGCCTCCCGGACCCATGCCGCCCATCAGCGACTGCATCGCGGCCAGCCCCGGCGCCACGTCGACGACCTGGACGTCGAAGCTCAGCACCTCGTCGGGATCGAGGCCCGCGCCCTCAGGCAATTCGCCCTGGAAGGCGAGGCGCGGCGGCAGCCAGAAACGATAGCGCGCGCCCTTGCGCATCATCTTCAGGCCCTCGCCAACGCCGGGAAAGAAGCTGTTGTCCGGCGCGGTGGTCACCGGATCGCGGCCCATGCTGGTGGCGAAGACAGAACCATCGGCGCGGCGCGCGACGAAATGGAAGAGGACGAGATCTGCCGAGGTGATCGTCGCGCCTTCGCCCGCCTCGAGGATCTGGTAGCGCGCGCCATTCTCCATGCTGTGCCGCTGCAGCGGGCTGGTGCCGAACCAGGCCAGGGCGGCACCGCCCACGACAAGCGCGAGGATCGCGATCCACAGCTTCAGGATAGCGCCCTTGGGCAAAGGCAGGATCGGAACGGCGGTAACGGCGGACATCGGCTTCCCCCAGAAACGGATAGGCCCCAAACAGGAACGGGCGGCGATGGTCTATCGCCGCCCGCTCATCCTGCCAAGCCGTGAAGCTTGGATATGTATGGGAATCGTTTTCAGCTGCGCTGAACCGGCACCGGCCCGCTCCCCCACCCGGCCCCCCCCAGGTTTTGGCCGTTGGGGAGGCCGGGTGGGGGAGCGGGCCGGTGCCGCCTCTGTTTCAGCAAAGCTGAAACAGACTTTGAAACAAACCTTACCGCGTGCCGTCGCGTTCGGCCCGCTTGCGCTCCAGCTTGCGGGCGCGGCGGATGGCGGCGGCGCGCTCGCGGGCGCGCTTCTCGCTCGGCTTCTCGTAATGGCGACGCAGCTTCATCTCGCGATAGACGCCTTCGCGCTGCAGCTTCTTCTTGAGCGCCCGCAGCGCCTGATCGACATTGTTATCGCGAACGATGATTTGCATAAATGCTCGCCACTCTTCCTGTGCTTGTCGTGCGTTCAGATCGTCATGAAAAAGAATCGCCGGAGGCATGAGCCCCGGCGGGAAGGGGCGCCCCTAACAGAGCGCCCTGCCCAAATCAACCTCTCGCCGCCCGCCGCTTGCCGCCCGCCGGCTTCACCGATTTGGCGAAGCGGCCCCGCTGCGGGTGCTGGCGGCCGCGCGGGCGCTCGTCGTGGCGCGGCGCGATCCGGTCCTCGAAGGCCGGCCGCGTCGTGCGGCTCGCCTTGATCCGCTCCGCTTCGGCCAGGAAGCCCGGCGGCAGCGGCTCGACGGTGACCTTCTGCCGCGTCAGCTTCTCGATGTCGCGCAGATACGCCTTCTCGTCGTCGGCGCAGAAGGCGATGGCGACGCCGTCGTTTCCGGCCCGCGCCGTCCGCCCGATCCGGTGGACATATTGCTCCGGCACGTTGGGCAGCTCGAAATTGATGACGTGGGACACGCCGGACACGTCGATGCCCCGCGCCGCGATGTCGGTCGCGACCAGGATGCGCGTCTTGCCCGCCTTGAATTCGGCCAGCGCGCGCTCGCGCTGCGGCTGGCTCTTGTTGCCGTGGATGGCGTTCGCCGCGATGCCGTTGCCGGCGAGCAGCTTCACGACCCGGTCCGCGCCATGCTTGGTGCGGGTGAAGACGAGCACGCGGTCCATATTGCCGCGCTCCGAAAAGCCCCAGCGCACCATCATGGTGAGCAGGGCCTGCTTCTCGCTCTGCTGGCAGAAGGTGACATATTGCGCCACCCGCTCCGCCGTCGTCGATTGCGGGGCGACGGAGACCTGCGCCGGATTGGTCAGGAAGCGGTCGGCCAGATCCTTGATCGCCTTCGGCATGGTGGCCGAAAAGAACAGGGTCTGGCGCTTGGCCGGCAGCATCTTCACGATCTGCTTCAGCGCATGGATGAAGCCCAGGTCGAGCATCTGGTCGGCCTCGTCGAGGACGAGGATCTCGACTTCGCGCAGCGTCAGCGCGCCCTGCTCGACCAGGTCGATCAGGCGGCCGGGCGTGGCGACCAGCACGTCGACGCCGCGCGCCACATCGGCGCGGTTCTTGCCGAGCGAGGTGCCGCCGAACACGGTGGCGACGCGCATCCCGGCGAACTGGCCATAAGCCCGTGCGCTGTCGGCGATCTGCCCGGCCAGCTCGCGCGTCGGCGCGAGGACGAGCATCCGGCAGGCGCGCTGCGAAGCGCGGCGGTTGCCCGCCGCCAGCCGGTCGATCGACGGCAGCATGAAGGCCGCGGTCTTGCCGGTTCCGGTCTGCGCGATGCCGAGCAGGTCGCGGCCGGTCAAAACGGTCGGGATGGCCTGCATCTGGATCGGCGTCGCCTGGTCATAGCCCTTGAAGGCGAGCGCCTGGAGAACGGGCTGCGACAGCCCGAGGGATTGGAAAGACATTTTAGGTATAAACTTTCATTCGTGCGTTGCCCGCGCGCAGCCGAAACGGCGCGCACGAACGCGGCGGGTGCCTGAACGACCCGCGTGAAAAGGGAAGCTCTCAAAAGAACCGAGGCGGAGCCGGCTCCGGATCAATCCCGGAGCAGATCACGCTGCATGACGCCTCGCTGGGCGCGCATATGGATGCTGCGGTGCAAAAAGTCAATGTGTGTGGGGATTCTGGCCGGGAGCGGACAGGCGGCTTTCAGCCAGAATTCGCGAGAAGCCGACGTTAAAGGCGGCCAAGCGCCATCACCGAGTCCTACCGGTGGCGGGCATGGCACCACCACAGTGCAAGCAATTTGTCTTCGTTCGTATTTTGTTCTAAGGATTGTGATCCTACGGGACGATGTAGAAACATGGCGAACCAGAAGTTCTTCGAAGAGCGGACCGACCAGTCGGAGGTAAAAGCCCGCATCGTGAACAAATACTTCTCCACTTGGGCGCAGGTCGTTATGCCGACGGTCGCGAAGCGCGGAGGGAAGATCGCGTACATGGACCTCTATGCAGGGCCGGGCCGCTACAGAGACGGTGCGGCTTCTACGCCTCTGCTCGTGCTGCAAACGGCAATCAATCACCCGCAGATGTCGCAAATGCTCACGGCCTATTTCAATGACGTGGACGACGACAAAACCTCAACGCTTCAGTCGGAAATCGACAAGCTGCCGGGTATCGGAAAGCTGAAATATAAACCTGTCGTCACGTGTGGAGAGGTCGATGATGACGCCGCGACCTATTTCAACGAAACACGGCTCGTCCCGTCGTTCTCGTTCGTCGATCCTTTCGGATACAAAGGCTTATCGCTGAGGATCGTTCAAGGAGTCATCAAAGACTGGGGTTGTGACTGTGTCTTTTTCTTCAACTACAATAGGATCAACGCGGGTATCAACAATCCCGGCGTGAAGAAGCACATGGATGCTTTGTTCGGAGAAGAACGTGCAGATGCGTTAAGGGCAAGGTTGCCCGGTTTGACGCCAGAGTTACGAGAAGCTGCCATTCTGGAACAGCTAGCAAGCGAAATTCAGTCGCTCGGCGGCAAGCATGTGTTGCCATTCACGTTCCGAAACAGCGAGGGCACGAGGACCTCGCACAAGCTGATTTTCGTCTCCAAGCACTTCAAGGGCTATGAGATTATGAAGGACATCATGGCTGCGGAAAGCTCAACGCTAGATGAAGGCGTCCCGTCGCTCGCCTATTCGCCCGCTGATGCGTCGATGCCGCTGCTTTTTTCGCTGACCCAGCCGATGTCGAAGCTAAAGAAAATGCTGCTGGAAGATTTCGCAGGGCAGACCCTGTCCCTCACGGAAATCTACGAGCGGCACAGCGTTGGCAAGCCATATATCAAAAAGAATTATCGCGAGGCGCTAAGCGCGTTGGAGGCGGCAGACCACGTGTCAGCATATTCGACGAAAGGGACACGGCGCAGAGACACCTTCCCCGATCATGTGAAGATTCAATTCAAGGACGGACACTGAGCATGGCGACAAGTTCATCAATCGAATGGACAGAGGCCACATGGAACCCCGTCGTAGGCTGCAATGTGATCTCACCAGGCTGCACAAACTGCTACGCTATGCGAATGGCGCGCAGACTCGAGGCAATGGGTCAGCCGAAGTACAGTGGCACCACTCGCATATCGGGCGGCCGACCGAAGTGGAACGGCGTTGTTCGCGTCGACGAGGACAGCCTGAAATTGCCAGAAACGTGGCGTACAGGCCGCATGATTTTTGTGAATTCAATGTCAGACCTGTTCCACGATGAAGTGCCACTTGAATTCGTGCAACGGGTTTTTCAGACGATGGCAGCGACCCCGCAGCACACTTACCAGATTCTGACGAAGCGCGAGGAGCGGCTTGAAGAGCTCGCTACCGAGCTAGATTGGCCGCACAATGTCTGGATGGGGGTCAGCGTGGAAAATGCTGACTACCTTCATCGCATTGACCACCTTCGTCGAACCAATGCCGCGATCAAGTTCCTGAGCTTGGAACCCCTGCTTGGCCCCCTCGAAGCTATGAACCTACAGGGCATCGATTGGGTCATCGCGGGTGGTGAAAGCGGCCCAGGCGCAAGGCCGATGGACCCAAGCTGGGTGCGATCCATACGGGATCAATGCCGGTCCGCCGAAGTAGCCTTCCACTTTAAACAATGGGGTGGCGTCAACAAGAAGAAAGCCGGTCGGACTCTTGATGGACAAACATGGGAAGAGTTTCCCAAAGGTCCTCTTCGGCGTGAGGCCGCGTAGCAGCCGTATCCGTGTAAAATCGCTGTCCTATGCCGCTTACCACCGGAGCAAGCAGTCTGTCTAAATGAACCAAGGTCCACCTTCAGGGTCAACATCGAAACGGCTCAACGACACCTCGGGCGCATTCCTGCCATGGTCTCCCATCTCCGCAAAAGCAGAGCCGCCTTTGTTGGATACAAATAGGATTCCGCCTGTCACACTCGCGGCGACTCGGGGTCCAACCCCGCAGATCCGGCTCTTTCCACCGTCAGCATCGCGCAAGAAATCTTGCGGCCACACCGTGGCGCATATGGGTGAAGATGGTGAAGTTCCACCCCGCCGAAACACCCCTCACCCTGTCAACTTTGTCAACTTAACAGAGAGGCAACCGCGACGCCGGGCCTGA
>CAYTMM010000116.1:0-7365 GCA_964438875.1 uncultured Sphingosinicella sp.
ATCGAGCAGTAGATGAGGCATGGGTTGAGCGCCGACAGGCTGGCATAATCCAGGCCATATTTGGTCAGCCCGCCCACCTTGAAATTCTCGATCAGCACATCGGCGTCGCGAACGAGATCGTGTACCTGGGCCTGGCCCTCCGCACTCTCCAGATCGATGGCGAGCGAGGTCTTGCCCCGGTTGCAGCTGTGGAAATAGGCGGCCGCCCCGTCGTCGGCGAAAGGCGGGCCCCAACCGCGCGTGTCGTCGCCAGCGCCCGGCCGCTCGACTTTGATCACCTCGGCGCCAAGATCGGCGAGCAACTGCCCCGCCCATGGGCCGGCGAGGATGCGCGCCAGCTCGACGACCTTCAGCCCGGCGAGCGGCTGGTCCATCAGAAGGCCGGGAGCCCCGTGATCGCGCGGCCGAGGATGAGGGCATGGACGTCATGCGTGCCCTCATAGGTGTTGACCGTCTCCAAGTTCGACGCATGGCGCATGACGTGGAATTCGGCGCTGATGCCGTTGCCGCCGTGCATGTCCCGCGCCGTGCGGGCGATGGCGAGCGCCTTGCCGCAATTGTTGCGCTTGATGAGGCTAATCGTCTCGGGGATCAGTTCGCCCTCGTCGAGCCGCCGCCCGACGCGCAGCGCGGCCTGCAGGCCCAGCGTGATCTCCGTCGCCATGTCGGCGAGCTTCAGCTGCACGAGCTGCGTCGCGGCCAGCGGCCGGTCGAACTGCTTGCGTTCCAGCGTGTAGGTGCGGGCGGCATGGAAACAGGCCTCCGCGGCGCCCATCGCGCCCCAGCCGATACCATAACGCGCCCGGTTGAGGCAGCCGAACGGCCCGCCCAGCCCCTGTGCATGGGGCAGCAGATTCTCCTCCGGCACCTCGACCCCGTCCATCACGATCTCGCCGGTGATCGATGCGCGCAAAGAGAGCTTGCCCTCGATCTTCGGCGTGGAAAGACCGGCCATGCCCCGTTCCAGGATGAACCCCCGGATCTTGCCGTCATGCGCGTCGGACTTCGCCCAGACGACGAACACGTCGGCAATGGGCGAATTGGTGATCCACATCTTGGCGCCCGACAGCAGGTAGCCGCCGTCCACCTTCTTCGCCCGGGTGCGCATCGATCCCGGGTCGGACCCGGCGTCCGGCTCGGTGAGACCGAAGCAGCCGACCCATTCGCCGCTGGCGAGCTTGGGGAGATATCTCTTCCGCTGCTCCTCCGATCCGTAGGCATTGATCGGGTGCATCACCAGACTGGACTGGACCGACATCGCGGAGCGATAGCCGCTATCCACCCGCTCCACCGCCCGCGCGATCAGGCCGTAGCTCACATAATTGAGCCCCGCGCCGCCATATTCGGGCGCGATCGTCGCGCCGATCAGCCCCAGCGCGCCCATCTCGCGCATGATCTCGCGGTCGAACCGCTCGTCCAGATAGGCGCTGGTCACGCGCGGCAGCAGCTTCTCCTGCGCATAGGCCTCGGCCGTATCGCGCACCATCCGCTCCTCGTCGGACAATTGCGCATCCAGCGCGAAGGGATCGGTCCAGTCGAAGGGCAGGGGCTTGGGATCGGCCATGTCATCCTCGTCTTTGTCTGTCCGCCGACTAGCCGCTCCGGCGACACGAGGGAAGGGCGGCGGCTTATGTCTTTATGTCGACCGCCGTGCTTCCTATCTTATCTTCAGGCGCGACGGGATGGTTAGCCCGCTCGCATTCGGAGAATGATCATGAACAAGACGATCCTCGGCCGTTTCGGCAACACGTCCGCGCACTGGGTAGGCGACGGTTTCCCCGTCCGCTCGCTCTTTTCATACAATGAGCAGGGCAAGGACGTCAGCCCGTTCCTGCTGCTCGACTATGGCGGGCCGTTCATGTTTGCGCCGGCGATGAAGCCGCGCGGTGTTGGCCAGCATCCGCATCGCGGGTTCGAGACCGTGACGATCGTCTATGACGGCGAGGTCGAGCATCGCGATTCCGCCGGCAATGGCGGCATTATCGGTCCCGGCGACGTCCAGTGGATGACCGCCGCGGGCGGCATCGTTCATGAGGAGTTCCATTCCAAGGCCTTCACCAAGACGGGCGGGCCGTTCCGGATGGTGCAGCTTTGGGTGAACCTGCCGGCCGCCGACAAGATGGCGCCGGCCGGCTATCAAGGCATAACCGACGCGGACATTCCCGTGGTCGCTCTGCCCAATGACGCTGGCCGCGTGCGGGTGATCGCCGGCACGCATGACGGGGTGACGGGACCGGCGCGCACCTTCACGCCGATCAATGTCTGGGACGTCCGGCTCAATCGCGACGCCGACGTGTCGCTGGCGCTGCCGGAGGGCCATAATGCGATGCTGGTGGTGCTGTCCGGCCATGTTACGGTCAACGGCGCCGAGCAGGCCGGCGAGGCGGAGGTCGTGCAGCTTAGCCGGAAAGGCGGCAATGTCGGCATCCACGCGGACGGCGATGCCACCGTGCTGGTCCTCACCGGCGAACCGATCGACGAGCCGATCTTCGGCTACGGCCCGTTCGTGATGAACAGCGAGGCGGAGATCCGCCAGGCGATCGACGATTACAACAGTGGCCGGTTCGGAACGATGGCCGCTTGAGACTTCGAGCCCGACCTGGCTGCCGTCCGGCCGGGCTCGTTTTCTTATAAAGTGGGCGCTCCGTCCTCTTCGTCGTTCGCCCCACCATCATCTTCACCGGTGTTCTGATCCGTCTCGACCGGCGTCTCTTCATCGCCCGGCCGCTCGCGGGCACGGGCACGGGCGATCATTTCCTGCGCGTGCGTGGCTGCTTGAGCGCTGTGCACATCCGCGGCGAGGGGGGTTAGGAGAGCTTCGGCCTGTTCAAACTCGTCCCTGTTCATCAGCATGATCGCGGCCGCGAACCGTAATGTCGCCACCTGCGGTGCGAGTTGTTGTGCCAGAAGCAGGATGTTGGACGTGTTCTCGGACACGTATTCGGGCTCATTTTGTAGGCTTTGCGCGTAACTGAAGAGCGTCGGAAAATGGTTTGGATCGAGACGATGCGCCTGAACGAAAGCACGCTGCGCCTCGCGCATATTCGGGCTCGAATCGTCCGAGACAGTTTGGGTGGTGCGGAAATGCCGAACCCCCGACAGATAGTGAAGCTCGGCTTCGTCGGGTGTCTCGGCAAGCAGCCGCGCGATGATCCGTCGCGCCGCTTCTGTGTCTCCATAGAATGCCTCGGCGCGGGCCAGCACCCGCAGAGCGAAACGATCGTCGGGATGCCTGGCCGCCAGCCTTCGCGCATCCGCAAGTTTCGCGTCGGTTCGATTGCCGAATGTGCCAAGCGTGAAGCCGACGTCTAGCAATAGAAGATCCTCGGCCGACGGCGGCAACCGCGTGACCGAAATTGGCGGCGGCGTCGCGGCGCTGGATCGGGTGAGCCGGGTTACGGGAATGCCGCGGCCGCGAATGTAACGGCGCAGTTGCGCCTGTAGCTGGCTCGGCCGCATTCCGAAGGATTGCTCGAAAGCCTCGCGCGGGTCTTCGCCCCGGCCATAAGCGGTGATGTAGTTCATCAGCGCCGCGCGCCGTTCCGCATTGCGGAACATGTAATGAACCGTGATCCAGCTCTGGGCATAGAACATGCCCATATCGGCACGGCGCGGCTCGAACAGGATGCGGTCCATTTCCTCCCACTGGCCCATGGTGAGCCAGCGGGCGCGGTCGTCAGCAATACCGCCATATTCAATTACCGGGCCGTCAATACGTGTGTTCATCATGAATTCGGCGAAGCCCTCGACATACCAAGGCGGGTAAGCCGCGGGGAAATATTGCATCATGAAATGATGGGCATATTCGTGAAATAGCGTGTGTAAACGCGGTTCGTTCCGTCTGTCGTTGAACCGCATCTGGCTATCGGCGACGGCGGCAATTCCGGTGGAGCGCGCCGTATAAAACCCGGCGACCGTCCTGGCCATATGGGGTGCGATCTCACGAATCGCGTTATTGCCGCGCACCATATAGACATGCAACTTGTTTGGAGAGGGCGGCGCCCTGGTCGCGGTCAAGGCGCGCAAGAGCTGATCAAAATCCTCCAGAGTCGCCACCAACGCACGAACCTGCTCTTCATTGTCCTGACTGTAGATAATAAAATTCGGGCTCTCTGCCCGCAGCCATTGTGCTTGAGCCGGTCCCGTACCGAGAAAGATCAAAGCCATAAAAGACAAGGCTATGATATGCAGGCCATTCATATCATCCGTCCCCCTGCGATATTCTTGAACGATGCTAACGCCCGGACTGGGGGCTGGCTAGACTGCTTCGGCCAACAATAGAGGCGGCAATCTGGCGGATGGGGTGGGATTCGAACCCACGGTGAGCGTGAACCCACGGCGGTTTTCAAGACCGCTGCCTTAAACCACTCGGCCACCCATCCTTCGTTAGCCGGCGCATAGCGGCGGCGAGGTGGTCCGTGCAAGCCGCGGGCTTTCTGGCCTTTCGCGTTTCGGGGCGACCGTGCCATAAAGGCAGGAGAGTGAGAGAGGGCGATGTGATGCGTATCAAGACGATCCTGACGGCAGCAATCTTGAGCGCGGGATTGTCGCTGGCGGGCCTGCAGACACCGGCACTGGCGCAGGGGAGCGGGCTCAGCCAGGCCGGCTTTGAAGCCTATCTGCCGAGTCTCCGCACCGAGGCGCAGCGTGCTGGCGTCAGCCGTGCGACGATCGACCGGGTGTTCGGCGATCTCACCTTTTCTTCCCGCACGATCGAACTCGATCGTGCCCAGCCGGGCGGCAGCGCGGGCTCCAGCGCCATTCCGCCTTTCGCACCTTATCGTGCGCGTCATGTCACGCAGAGCCGAATCGATGGTGGCCGGCGGCGCTATGCGGCCAATGCGGCGCGGCTGAGCGAGATCGGACGCCGTTATGGCGTACCGCCCGAGGTGCTGGTCGCGATCTGGGGGAAGGAATCCAGCTACGGCAATGTGATGGGTGATTTCGACCTACTCAACAGCCTGGCGAGCCTCGCTTATGAAGGACGACGGCGGGAGCTTTTTACCCGCGAGTTCATCGCCACGCTCCAGATGATGGATCGCGGTTTTCCCCGTTCGGCACTGAAGGGGAGTTGGGCGGGTGCCACCGGCCAGTCGCAGTTCTTGCCCTCCGTCTATATCCGCCTCGCCGTCGACGGGGACGGGGACGGGCGCGCCGACATCTGGGGCAGCCAGACCGACGCGCTCGCCTCGATCGCCAATTACCTGCGCAACGCAGGGTGGCGACCCGGCCAGCCCTGGGGCGTGGCCGCGACCGTACCCGCCGGGCTCAACCGCGCCGGGATCGCCAACCGGCTGCGCGCACCGCGCTGTCCGGCGGTCCATGCCAGGCACAGCCGCTGGATGACGGTATCCGAATGGCGGCGCATGGGCGTGATCCCGCAAGGCGCTATTCCCGATTCCGCGATGGCCTCGCTGTTCGAGCCGGACGGGCCAGGACGGGGCGCCTGGCTTCTCACCACCAATTACCGCACGATCCTCGACTATAATTGCTCGAACTTCTACGCGCTCACTGTCGGCCTGCTGGCCGATTCGATCGGCCGCTAGACCATGTCGAATCCTCTGAAGGCGTCTCCGAAAATGCTGCGCAAAGCACTGCTTTCATTTACGTTCATGTCTGCGCTTGCGCTACCCGCCAGTGCCGCTGCGCCGCCCTTCGAAACCGCCGCACCGATCGCCTATATGATCGATCTTTCTTCCGGCGCGGTGCTTTACGCCAAGGACGAAAATCGTCGTATTCCGCCCGCTTCGATGGCGAAGATGATGACGACACATGTCGCCTTCGATCTGATCGCGAGGGGCGAACTCGACCCCGAACGGATGTGTACGGTGCGCCCGGAAACCTGGCAGCGCTGGCACGGGCCGCAGGCGGGATCCACCATGTTCCTGTCGGCGGGCGAGCAGGTGAGTGTCAGCAATCTGCTCCACGGCATCGTGACCCTGTCCGGCAACGACGCGACGGTGGTGCTGGCCGAATGCATTTCGGGTACGGAGGCCGCGTTCGTTGCGCTGATGAACCGTGAATCTCAGGCGATGGGTCTCGCCAATTCGCATTGGGGCAATCCGGTCGGCTGGCCGGACAATGGCGTCACCTACACCACGGCCCGCGATCTTGCCGAGATGGCCGCGGCGACGATCCGCGAGCATCCCGATCTCTATCGCGAATATTATGGCATGCGCGAATTCACCTGGGGCCGAACGTTGGGCGGCAACCAGCCGATCACACAGGCCAATCGCAATCCGCTGCTGGGTCGGATCGACGGCGCGGACGGCCTCAAGACCGGGCACACGCAGGAAGCCGGCTACGGCTTTACCGGATCGGCCGAGCAGAATGGCCGACGCATCGTGATGGTGGTCGCGGGACTGACCGGCTTCAACCAGCGGATCGAGGAATCGGTGCGTTTCATGGATTGGGGCTTCCGCGCCTGGCAGTCGCGTCCGATCCTGCGCGAAGGACAGCGGATTGGCGAAGCCCGGGTGCAGCTCGGCGGCGCGTCCAGTGTCGGCCTCGTCGCGCCGCGCAATCTCGCCGTCACCTATCCCGCCGGGCTGGGGCGAAATATCAGCGCGCGAATCGTCTATGAAGGGCCGGTGCGCGCGCCGATCGAACAGGGCCAGCATATCGCAGATCTCGTCGTGCAAGTCGGGGACATGCCGGCGACCACAACGCCGCTCATCGCTGAATCTGCCGTTGGCGAAGCCGGCTTCTTTCGGCGGATGTGGACCGGCCTCAAGGGCCTGTTCGGGCTGGCGTGACAGCGCGCTTCATCACACTCGAGGGTGGGGAAGGGGTCGGCAAATCGACCCAGGTCAGGGCGCTGGCTAAAGCGCTGCGTGTGCAGGGCCAGGACGTGGTGGAAACGCGCGAGCCGGGCGGCAGCCCAGGGGCCGAGGCGATCCGCAAGTTGCTTCTCGATGGCACCGAGGAACGCTGGCTGCCAGAGGCCGAAGCCTTGTTGTTCGCCGCCGCACGCTCCGACCATGTCGCGCGCACCATCCGTCCGGCGCTCGACGTCGGCAAATGGGTGCTGTGCGATCGTTTCCTTGACAGCTCCATCGCCTATCAGGGCGGCGCCGGCGGGCTCGGCAATGATGCGATCCGCGCCCTGCATGAGGTGGGCAGCCGCGGCTTCCTGCCGGACCGGACGCTGCTGCTGCGTCTGGACGAGAGCGAAGCAGGACGCCGCGCCGCCGCCCGTGACCAGGGCGGCGCGGACCTGATCGGCGGACGCGCCGAAAGCTATCATCGCGCGGTCGTTTCGGCCTTCGACCGCCTCGCCGCTGAGAGCCCCGAACGGTCCCGCATCGTCGCTGCCTCCGGCGCGCCGGAAGACGTGACCGCCCGCCTCCTCGCCGCCCTGGAGGA
>CAYTMM010000117.1:0-7348 GCA_964438875.1 uncultured Sphingosinicella sp.
AACCCGCGACCTTCGGTTTACAAAACCGCTGCTCTACCAGCTGAGCTAAACCGGCTTATCGTCGGAAACCGCAGAAATCTGCGGCTCATTATAGTCTGAATCCGTCTCCCGGCTGGGTCAAGCCGCTTCTGGGACTTTCCGCCAAGTGCGATATGGCCTCCGTATCGTTGAACGGTCAACGCGCCGGGTCCTACTTTGTGTTTCCCGTGAGGAGATTGTCGCGGACTTTGACGAGATCACGCTGCAGGCGTTCATAATCTTTCTGATCCAGCCCGATGGCGTCGAGGATCGTGTCGCAGCTGCAGAACACCTGGTCGAAGACCGAACGCCCTTTTGGAGTGAGGGCAATGCGGACCTGGCGCTCGTCCTTGCTGTCGCGCCGGCGCGTAACGTGACCGGTCGCCTCGAGCCGCTTCAGCAGCGGTGTCAACGTGCTCGATTCCAGGAAGAGCTTCTCGCCGAGCTGGCCCACGGTCTGATCGTTTTCCTCGTTGAGTGCAACGAGGGTGGCATATTGCGGGTAGGTGAGGCCGAGCGACTCGAACAGCGGCTTGTAGGCCCGCTGGAACGCCAGATTGGCCGAGTAGACCGCGAAGCACAGGAAGGCGGGCAGCGACGGAGGCAACGCAACCTGTGACGATTTTTGCTGATTTTTCATCTGCCTGACCCTCTAACGCACAACACACCATCACCTACAAATAGATCGCGTGCGATATAATCGCAAGCAATTGACACTTCGAATATGCGTACATATATATCGTGCACGATTTAATCGCATACGATTTTTAAAAGAGGAAACCGCAATGGGTGTCGTTCGTAAATTGATGGTCGCGGCCTTGGCCGCCGGCGCTCTTGCAGGCGCCGCGTATGGCCAGAGCAGCGCAGGTATTCCGCAGAACCAGAATGTGCGCGATGTGGTGCTCGTGCACGGGGCGTTCGTCGATGGGTCTGGATGGCGCGGCGTATATGATGATTTGACCGCGCGCGGTTACCGGGTCAGCATCGTCCAGAATCCGCTCACCTCGCTGGAGGATGACGTGGCCGCGACCGAACGCGTTCTTTCTCGCCTGAATGGCCCCGCCATTCTCGTCGGCCACAGCTGGGGCGGGACGGTCATTACCGAAGCGGGCGTGCATCCGCGTGTCGCGGGCCTCGTCTATGTGTCCGCGCTTGCGCCCGATGTCGGCGAGACGACCTCTCGGCAATATGAAGACTATCCGGCCGCGCCCGAGTTCGTGATCGACGCCGGCGATGATGGATTCGGCTTCGTCCGCCCGGACCGCTTCCACGCGGGTTTCGCTGCCGACATGGCTAGGGAGGATGCGGCTTTCCTGCGGGATTCGCAGGTCCCGATCCGCTTGTCCGTCTTCGAAACCAGGTTGACGAACGCGGCATGGCGGTCGCGGCCGAGCTGGGCGATCATTGCGCGCGGGGACCTCGCTTTCGGCGAGGGCATGCTTCTCGGCATGGCGCGTCGCATCGGCGCGCAGATCGTCGAAATACCCGGAAGCCACGCGGCCTTCATTACACAGTCGGGCGCGATCGCCGACGTGATCGACCGCGCGGCGCGCCATGTGTCGCAGCCGGCGGCGCGGACCAACTGAATCCCATTCCGAAACCTCTCAAGCGCAGGAGACTGATCATGGCTTATGTGACCACCGATGACGGCGTTGAAATCTTTTACAAGGACTGGGGACCGAAGGACGCCCAGCCGATCATGTTCCACCACGGCTGGCCGCTCAGCGCGGACGACTGGGACGTGCAGCTCCTGTTCTTCGTCCAGCAGGGCTATCGTGTCATCGCCCATGACCGGCGCGGGCATGGCCGTTCGTCGCAGGTCGCCGACGGCCATGACATGGATCATTATGCGGCGGACGTCGCGACCGTCGTGAAAGCGCTCGATCTCCGGAACGTTGTCCATATCGGCCATTCCACCGGCGGTGGCGAGGTGGCGCATTATGTCGCGCGGGCCGAGCCGGGCCGGGTGGCGAAGGCTGTGCTGATCGGCGCCGTCCCGCCGATCATGGTGAAGACCGAGGCCAATCCGGGCGGCCTGCCAATCGAGGTGTTCGACGGTTTTCGCGCCTCGCTCGCGGCCGATCGGGCGAGTTTCTACCGCGCCGTCGCGTCCGGTCCTTTCTACGGCTTCAACCGGCCCGGCGTGGAAACGCTGCCGTCCGTGGTCGACAATTGGTGGCGGCAGGGCATGATGGGCGGGGCCAAGGCCCATTATGACGGCATCAAGGCGTTCTCGGAAACGGACTTCACCGACGATCTCAAGGCGATCGAGGTGCCGACCCTGCTTCTGCATGGCGATGACGACCAGATCGTGCCGATCGACGACAGCGCGAAGATCGCGATCACGCTGCTGAAGCAGGGCGAGATTAAAATCTATCCGGGTTTCTCGCACGGCATGGCGACTGTGAACGCCGAGACGATCAACGCTGATTTGCTGGCGTTCATCCGCGGCTGAGCCTTCGACAGCGGAACGCGATTGCAAGATACTCACTCCAGCAAGGTGGCCATGAGATGGACCTGAATCGACGAACCTTCTCCAAAGCCATCTTGGCTGGAGGCTTGGGTGCTTTCGCGGCCGGTCGCGCCGTGTCTGCGAGCCGTGGGACTCATGCGCGCAATATCGTGTTGGCCCACGGGCTCTTCGCCGACGGCTCCTGCTGGTCGGACGTCATCGCGCGTCTCCAGCCGCTCGGGTTCAATTGTACGTCGGTCCAGAACCCGCTGACCACATTCCCCGAAGCAATCGAATCGGTGGAGCGGGTTTTGGCGCGGCAGGATGGGCCGACCGTGCTGGTCGGGCATTCGTTCGCCGGGATGCTCGTGACGCAATGCGGCACGCATCCCAATGTCGCTGCGCTCGTTTACGTCGCAGCCCGGGCACCGGATGCGAACGAGGACTATGCCGCATTGGCGGCTCGGTTCCCGACGCCGCCCGCTTCGGCCGGCATTGTTTATGATGGAGACGAGGGGCGATTGTCCGAACAGGCTTTCCTGCGCGACTTCGCGGGAGATCTGCCGACAGCACGGGCAAAGATCCTCCATGCCGTGCAAATGCCGTTTCGTCGCGCAATTCTGTCCGGCCGGGCCGATGTCGCGGCGTGGCGAAACAAGCCCGGTTTCTATGCCATATCGCGCGAGGATCGTACGATCGATCCAAACCTGCAGCGTTTCATGGCAGATCGCATGGGTGCCCGCACCGTCGAACTGGCTGCCAGTCATCTGGCATTGATCTCGCAACCGGACGCGATTGCCGACTTGATCTTAGAGGCCGCGCATGCGCCCGGATCTGCGGCACAATCAGGAATGGTTGATCAAACGAACTGACCGGAAAGCAACGGGCGCCGCACATCCGCTTTGCCATGTCATGAGGATTCGATGGTGCCGGTTGCAGGAATCGAACCCGCGACCTTCGGTTTACAAAACCGCTGCTCTACCAGCTGAGCTAAACCGGCCTGCGCCACAGCGCTGGCGCCCAATGGGCTAAGTCACGCCGAACGTCCAGCCTTCCGTGCGCGCGATGTCGACGGTCAAGCCGGGCGGATGCCACAATTCGCCGCGGACGCTGTTCGCGCGCAGCCATGCCGCGGTGAGAATCGCATCGGTGGCGTGATCGCTGTAGCGGGCCAGAGGAACGTGCGGGCCTGATCCCAGCCGGCCGAGCGCCGAATCCAGGGTGGCGGCGTCGCGCATCTTGCTGCGCCCCTTGCCGATACCGCCCGCCCGCGCGGCCAGACTGGTGTAGATTTCGACCAGCAGCGATCCTTCCGACGGCAGTGGATCGAAGGGCCAGAAGGGGATGTGCCCGTCCAGGCGATGCAGCATCCGCATGGCCGTCAGGCTTGATTTGCCAACCTGTGCGGCGCCGATCAGGTTGAGGCAGCTATAAGGTGAGAGACCATGATCGCGCTGCAGATGCTCGACGCGGCGAAGCCGGCCGCGGCCGGTGCCGAAGCGGTCGCCGGTCCGTCCGCCATGACGGCGGAAATAGCGGCTTGCCTGGGCATGATCGACGAAGCTGGTGACGGCGAGATGCGGGTCGTCCGCGCTGACCTGTTCGACCAGTTCCCATAGCGTGCGGGCATCGGGCGGGCTTTCCGGCCAGCCGGGGAAGAAGGCGCCGGCATCCGCGAACGGGAGTCCGGGCGACAGATCGAAACCGAGCAGGGTGTTTTCGGGCAGCTCGCCGGTCAGCCAGTCGAGCACGTCGGCCCGCGACCAGACATGGCCGGGCCGCACCAGCACCGGCGCTTTGGTTCCGGTTTCGCAGATCGCGATGGCGATACCCTTCTGGCGTATGCCGACGGCACCGGACCAGTCGGCGACCGCGAAATGGGTGAAATGGTCAGGGGCGCGGGCCAAAGGCGGTCCGCTGCGCCTTGAAGGCCCGGTCCCACCAGGCGCGGGTGATGACATTCTCGATCCGCTCGCGATCGGTGCTGCCGTAGCGGATCAGCACCGCCGGCCAGTTCCGGTAATGGTCGGATTCCCAAAAAGTGTCCGGATCAGTCTCCATCAATATCTGCTTCTCGCCCAGCGGCGATGCGACCCCGAAGCTGTCCGACTCCCGACTGGGATAGATGAAGGCCTTGCCGCGCATTTTTACCGCCGGGCCGCCATAGGAGATGCCAAGCTCAGTCCCCGGCAGCGTCAGCGCGAAAGCGATGACCTCCTGCCAACCTCTCATGGCCGGTCTAGCGCCTCAACCACGGCACGGGTGAAGGCGGCAATGTCGAAACGGTTCTCCGCCGTGTCATAGCCGCGCCGGACGATGACCAGGTCCCGCGACGGGATCATCACCAGAAACTGCCCGCGATTGCCAAAGGCGGCGAAGGCATCGGCGGGGACGCCTTCGGAGCGGTTCATGATCCAGAAGGTGGCGCCATAGCCGAATTCGCCGTCGGGCTGAGGACCGGAGTCGCGAGTCACATAATCGCGCCAGCCTTCGGGAAGCAGCCGTTCTCCCTCCCACATGCCGTCATTAAGGTAGAGGAGGCCCAATCGGGCGAGATCGCGCGCCGTCGTCCAGACCTGGCTCGAGAGAATGAAATCGCCGCGCCAGTCGGTCTCCGCGATCGTGCGGGTCATGCCGATGCGGCGAAAGAATTCGATCGGGAAGCCAAGGCGTTGCTCGGCGGGCAGACGCTCCATCAGCGCCAGTGTCGCCAGCATCGTATCGTTGTTCGCATAGCGGTAGCGCGTGCCGGGGCGGTGGAGCACGGGCCAGAGGGTGGAACTCTCCACGACCGAGGCGCCGCCCATATAGACCGCGTCGGTACGGTTGCCGGCCGTGTCGCTGGTCAGGCCGCTCGCCATGCGCAGGAGCTGATCGACACTGATCGCCGCGCGCGGATCGCCGGGCGAGCGCCACGCGGCGAGATTGGCGGCCTCGTCGGTCCGGATCAGCCCGCGCTGGACGCCGTGACCGACCAGCGTGCCAGCCAGCGATTTGGCGACAGACCAGGTGCGCTGCGAGGTGTGGAGGTTGTGACCGCGCATATAGTTTTCGGCGATGATCCGGCTATGATGGACGATTACTACCCCGCTCGTCCGTCCTCCGAAAACATCGCGCTGCAGCGCATCTCCGGTAACGCGTTCGATCGCTGTCAGATTGCGCGGCAATGGCGCATTCGCGTCGGCATCGCCCATCGGCCAGGGTCGTCCGTCCCAGACATCCATGCCGGTTGTGGAGCGGAAGGCGGGGATGTCCGTTGCGGCGGCGGAATCGGCGCCGATCGGCAGACCCGCGCAACCCAGCCCCTCGCGCCATTGCGCGACGCGGGGCGGGGCATTGTCGTCATAGGCGACGCGGACCTGATATCTCTCCTCGTCGATCTCGGCCGTCAGCGTCGGCACGATTCCGGCGATGTGCGGGTAGATTCCAGTCAGCTCGTCCGCCTCGATCTGTGCCTCGCTCTTCCCGCCATTCCAGAGGCCCGAGCAGAGGAACTGCGCCTTATAGCCCGCCGCCAACGCGCGGTCGTAGAGCGCAGCTTCCGGATGCTGTGCCGCAGCTGGCGCTGTGATTAGAAGGGCTAAGGCAGCGAACTTAAGGCTGTTTCTCACGTCTCAGGTTCTCCCAATAAGCGATCCGCTCGGCCACGCGCTTCTCGAAGCCGCGGTCGGTGGGGGTGTAGAAGGTCTGCGGCGCCATCTCTTCCGGCCAGTAATTGTCGCCGGAAAAGCCCTGGTCGCTGTCATGATCGTACTGATAGCCCGCGCCGTAGCCGATCTGCTTCATCAGCTTGGTGGGCGCATTGAGGATGTTCTTCGGCGGCATCAGCGATCCGGTTTCCTTCGCTGCGCGCCAGGCCGCCTTCTGCGCCGCATAGGCCGCGTTCGATTTGGGTGCGGTGGCGAGGTAGAGGCAGGCCTGCGCGATCGCCAGTTCGCCCTCCGGGCTGCCCAGGAAATCATAAGCCTCCTTGGCGGCGAGGCACTGGGTCAGCGCATTGGGATCGGCCAACCCGATATCCTCGCTCGCCGCGCGGATCAGGCGGCGCAGCAGGAACAGGGGTTCCTCGCCTGCCGTCAGCATCCGCGCGAGATAATAGAGCGCCGCCTGCGGGTCCGATCCCCGGATCGATTTGTGGAGGGCGGAGATGAGGTTGTAATGCCCCTCCCGATCCTTGTCATAGACCGCGACGCGGCGGTGGAGCAAAGCGGCCAGCCCGGCCGGATCGAGCGGCGCGGCGATCTCGATCGAAAACAGCGTCTCGGCCTGGTTGAGCAGGAAACGCCCGTCACCATCGGCGGTGGCGACCAGCGCCTCGCGCGCCTCGGGCGTGAGCGGCAACGGGCTCCCGACCAGCGTTTCGGCCCGGTCGAGCAGCTTGCCGAGCGCGGCGCCGTCGAGCCGGTTCAGGATCAGCACCTGCGCACGCGACAGGAGCGCCGCGTTCAATTCGAAGCTGGGATTTTCCGTCGTCGCGCCGACCAGCACGACCGTGCCATTCTCGACATAGGGAAGAAACCCGTCCTGCTGCGCGCGGTTGAATCGGTGGATTTCATCGACGAACAGAAGGGTTTGCTTGCCGATCCTGGCATGATCCCTCGCTTCGGCGAACACCTTCTTCAAATCCGCCACGCCCGAGAAGACGGCCGAGATGGCGACGAAGCGCATCCCCACCGCGTCGGCGAGCAGCCGAGCAGTCGTGGTCTTGCCCGTGCCGGGCGGTCCCCACAGGATCATCGAGGCGAGCTTGCCCGCCGCGATCATGCGCCCGATCGCGCCGTCAGGCCCGGTCAGATGTTCCTGCCCGACGACATCGGCAAGCACGCTCGGGCGCAGGCGGTCGGCGAGTGGAGCGCCGTCCGGCACCGGCGCCTGCGG
>CAYTMM010000118.1:0-6283 GCA_964438875.1 uncultured Sphingosinicella sp.
AACTTAACAGAGAGGGAAGTCCGTACAGGCGCGTGTTGCCTCCAGCCTGAACTTCCCTTGTTCACGCGTGACGCCGTTCCGGAAATCCGCCATCATGCGTCCTGCACCGCAGGAGACCTTCCATGTCCGCCGCCAAAGCCTATGCCGCCCGATCCGCCGACACGCCGCTCGCTCCTTACAACTTCGAACGTCGTGAATTGCGTCCCAACGATATCGCGATCGACATCCTCTATTGTGGCGTCTGCCATTCGGATCTGCATCAGGTGCGTAGCGAATGGGACGGCACGATCTTCCCCTGCGTGCCGGGGCACGAGATTGTCGGGCGGGTGCGCGCGGTCGGGCCGGATGTCACGAAATTCAGGGCGGGCGATCTCGCCGCCGTGGGCTGCCTGGTCGACAGCTGCCTGACCTGCCCCTCCTGTCAGGAAGGGCTTGAGCAGTATTGCGAGGGCGGCTTCGTGCCCACCTATAATGGCACCGACAAGCTGTCGGGCGAGAACACGCTGGGCGGCTATTCGGACTCGATCGTGGTGCGCGAGGAGTTCGTTCTCGCCATCCGCCATGATGAAAAGGACCTCGCCGCGGCCGCGCCTCTGCTCTGCGCAGGCATCACCACCTGGTCCCCCTTGCGGCACTGGAAGGTCGGCCCGGGCAGCAAGGTCGGCATCGTCGGGATCGGCGGGCTCGGCCATATGGGCGTCAAGCTCGCCAAGGCCCTGGGCGCCCATGTCGTCGCCTTCACGACCTCGGCCAACAAGGTGGACGATGCGAAGGCGTTGGGCGCGGACGAGGCGGTGGTGTCCCGTAATCCCGACGAAATGGCCGCGCACATCAACAGCTTCGATTTCATCCTGAATACGGTCGCCGCCCCGCATGATCTCGACGCCTTCATGGCACTACTCAAGCGGGACGGAACGATGACCCTGGTCGGCGTGCCCGCCGATCCACACCCCTCGCCCAATGTCGCGAATCTGATCTTCCGGCGCCGCAGCCTTGCCGGCTCGCTGATCGGCGGCATTGCCGAGACGCAGGAGATGCTCGATTTCTGCGCCAAGCACGGGATCGTGTCCGAGATCGAGATGATCCGGATGGACGAGATCGAGGCGGCTTACGCGCGGATGCTGAAAAGCGACGTGAAGTACCGCTTCGTGATCGACATGGCGACGATCTGAGGCGGACCGGGGTTCAGCCGCGTCCGGCGATCGTTTCGACGACGGCCGAATGCAGCGGCTGCTTGAAGGCGCAGCCGGCTTCGTAGCCCTCCACCCACATCACCGTGGCATGGCGTGGCTCCAGCCCCGGAAGCCGCAACCAGATGTCGGTGCCGGCCTCGAGAATCACGAACGCCTCGATCCGGAAGCCTTCGGTCGAAAGGTCCAGCACCCGGACCTTGAACGGCTTGGACGTCACGGCGCGCGAGTTCGCTTCCATGTCGATCGACAGGCGCGGAGAAGCGCGCTTGCCTGAGAAAGGGGCGTCGTGCGGAGGTGACGTCATCGGGTTGGCGATCCTTTGCGATGTGGCATGTCGACGGACGGTGTCCGCACATCTGCAGCACATGCAGATGCAAAAGCAATTGTAAAATCAATGTAAATTGATACGGATCCGCGACAAACCGAGCCAGATGCCGAACTGCTTGACCGAAGGGCGCCAACTCCTTTAAGGATTTGGCCATCGGATCGTGCTAGCCATGATCCGTGCATCAAGAGTGGGCCTTGGCCCACGCCAACCTGCCCTCCCGGGCAAGGTGGCGGTCCCCTTGAGGGACGATGCGGCCGGGCCGGCAAGTATACGGGGTCTTTCGGCAGCATCGTCCTTCACGAGTGAAGAAGGGTTGGTCATGTCGCTGTCAGTCGTTCCCCGGATTGAAACCGCCGTCGAAGCCGACTCCGCGCCCATTGCGGTGCTGAAATTCGGCAGCTCGGTGCTGCGCAGCGTCGACGACCTGCCGCGCGCGGCGGGCGAGATCTACCGGCGGCGGCGCGAGGGATGGCGGCTTGTCGTGGTCGTCTCCGCCCTGGCCGGTGAGACCGATGCGCTGTTCGCACAGGCCGGCGCCGCGGCCGGCGGGGTCGATTGCGCGGGTGTCGCAGATCTCGTCTCGCTGGGCGAGGAGCGCACCGCTGCCCTGCTGCGTATCGCCTGCGACCGGATCGGCCTTCCCGCCGCGATCCTTCGCCCCGAGGCGCTGGGCCTCACCACCCAGGGCGCGAGCCTCAATGCCCAGCCCGTGGCGCTGGACGAAGCGGCGCTGCGAGCCGGGCTGGAGGAAACGGGCGTGGTCATCGTCCCCGGCTTCGTCGGCGTCGACACGCTGGCTCGGCGGACCCTGCTCGGACGCGGCGGATCGGATCTCTCCGCCGTCTTTCTCGCCGGCGCCCTGCAAGCGGATAAGGTTAGGCTCTACAAGGACGTGGACGGCGTTTACGATCGCGATCCGGCCGTGCTCAAAGACCCGAAGCGCTTCACCGACATCAGCTGGGCCGATGCCGCGCGCGTCGCCGGCAAGCTGATCCAGCCCCAGGCGATCGACCATGCCGCCCAGTTCGGCCTGCCGATCGAAGTGGCCGGCATCGGCGGCGACGAGCCGACCCGCGTCGGCGCCTGTACCGGGGCGGCGGCGCCGGTCACGGCCCGTCGCCCGCTGCGCGTCGCGCTGGCCGGCTATGGCGTGGTCGGCCAGGCGCTCGTCCAACGCCTCGCCCGCGAGCCGGATTTCGAGATCGTCTCCATTCTTGTCCGCGATCCCGGCCGCACCCGCACCGTGACTCCGCCCTGTCCGCTCACGAGTGACACCGAGGCCTTTCTCACCGCCCAAGCCGATATCCTGATCGACGTCTTGTCCTGCGACACGACCGGGGAAGCGCTGTCCCGCAGCCTGCTCGCCTCCGGCCTTCATCTCGTCAGCGCCAGCAAGCGCGTCCTCGCCCGCGCCGGCGCGGAGCTGAACGCGCTGGCCGTCGCACGGGGCGGCACGCTCCGCGATTCCGCGGCCGTCGGCGGCGCCGCGCCAGTGCTCGAAACGATCGCAACGGCACGTCAGTGGGGCGAGATCGCCGAGGTTTCCGCCGTGCTGAACGGCACTGTCAATTTCATCCTCGATCGCCTCCACGCCGGCGCGGACCTGGAAACCGCATTGGACGAGGCCCGCTCCGCTGGCTTTGCGGAAGCGGACAGTTCCGCCGATCTGGAAGGCCATGATGCGGCAGCCAAACTCAAGCTGATCGCGGCCCGGGCCTTCGGCCTCGACCCCGCCGGAGTCGTCGTCAAAACCGAAGCGCTGGACGAAGCGGCCGCCGCGCGCATCCGCGCCAGCGGTCGGCGTTGGGTGCAAGCGGCGCGGCTGCGCGAGGGAACCGCCCGTGTCGAACTCGTGCCCGCCGAACAGGCCGGCCTCCCCATCCTGCCCGGCGAATGGAATTGCGCGCGGGTGACGACGCAGGACGGCCGGGACTTCACCTGCGTCGGGCGCGGCGCGGGCGGCGCGGCAACCGCCGAAGCCATCCTTGCCGATCTATTCGACATTCGCGAGACGGTGTCATGCTGATGCAGGTTCCCGCCAGTGCCCACGACATCGAGGTCGCAGTCCCTCCACATCTCGCACATCTCGGCACGCACACGCTCGCGCGCCTGACCGGCAATCCAGAAGGCGAACTGATCGTCGCGCTCGGCGGCATTTCTGCCAACCGCTTCGTCGCCACCGGCGAATATCGTTCGATGGGCTGGTGGCCGGGGCTGGTCGGCGACGGACTTGCTGTCGATCCCAAGCGGTATCGCATCCTCGGCCTTGATTTCGCCGCCGACGAGGCCGGCCAGGCCGCCCCCACCACGCATGAACAGGCCGAAGTGCTGGCCGCCGCGATCGACGCGGCGGGCGGCGGCCCCGCCACAGTGATCGGCGCCTCCTATGGCGGTATGATCGCGCTGGCGCTGGCCGAAGCGCGGCCAGAGCTCGTCGCGCGTCTGGTCATCATATCCGCCCCTGCCCGCCCCCATCCGGCGGCGACCGCGATCCGCGAACTGCAACGCCGCGTCGTCGCGCTCGGCATCGCCACCGGCCGCCCGGAGGAAGGCCAGTCGATAGCGCGCGGCATCGCCATGACCACCTATCGCACGCAAGAGGAGTTCGCCGGGCGCTTCGCCGGCGGCATTCCAGACGCCGATCCGCTGAGCGTGTCGGAGGCCGGTGCCTATTTGAAGGCGCGCGGCGACGTTTATGGCGAGGTGATGTCGCCAGAACGCTTCCTTAGCCTTTCGGCTTCGATCGACCGGCACGATGTCAATCCAGCCAGGATCGCCTGCCCGACTCTGGTGCTTGCCGCCTCGACCGACCGGCTGGTGCCACCGGAGCAGAGCGAGGAACTGGCGGCCGCTTTGCCGAATGCGGAATTGCACATCCTCGATTGCCTCTGGGGCCATGATATGTTCCTGAAGGACGCACAGCGGCTCGGTGCTCTGGTCGGCCCGTTTCTGGAGGTATGATGACCAGACGAGATCCCGCCACAATCCTCGCCGGCGCGAATCCCGATGCCGATCCGGGACTATCTGGCATCGTGCCGCCGGTCTGGACGGCCGACACCTTCCGCTGGCCAACGGCCGAAGACAAGCCAGCCTATGATTATGGCCGCACCGTCAACCCGAACCGTGACATGCTCTGCGACTTGCTCGCCGAACTGGAGGGCGCGGCGGGTGGCGCGATCACCGGCAGCGGCCAGTCCGCCGCCCTGCTCGCCTTGCTGCTCGTGCCGGGCGACGCCCATGTGATCGCGCCGCACGATTGCTATGGCGGCACTTACCGGCTCCTGAAGGGGCTGGAGGAGCAGGGCCGCCTTGCCGCGACCTTCGTCGATATGACAGACATCGACGCGCTGGGCCGCGCGCTGGAGCGCGAGACCGCGCTGGTGTGGATCGAAACGCCGAGCAATCCCCTTCTCCGTGTCACCGATATCGCCCGCGTGGCAGGGCTGGCGACCGCGGCCGGGGCGCTGTCGATCACCGACAACACCCTGCCCACGCCTCTGCGGCAGCAGCCGCTGAAGTTGGGCTGCGATCTGGTCTTCCATTCCACCACCAAGGCGATCAATGGCCACGGCGACCTGTTCGGCGGCGCGCTGCTCGCACGATCGCCGGCGCTGGTCGAGAAGCTGCAATGGTGGGCGAACGCGGCCGGCCTTTATGCCGGCGCGCGCGATGCCTGGGAAACGCTGCGCGGCGCTCGCACCTTGCCGCTGCGGCTCAATCAGGCGGAAGCCAGCGCCACGCGCATCGCCGCCTGGCTGGAGGCGCGGCCGGAGGTGGAGATCGTCCACTATCCCGGCCTCGCCAGCCATCCCGATCACGCGCTCGCAGCCGAACAGCAGGCCGGACCCGGCTTCATGCTGAGCTTCCGGGTGAAAGGCGGCGACGATGCCGCATCGCGCTTCCTGTCGGGCCTCAGCCTCGCCACCCTCGCCTCCTCGCTGGGCGGCCATTCGACCTTGATCTGCAAGCCGGCCAGCATGACCCATCGCGGCATGCCGCCCGAGGCGCAGGCGAAAGCCGGGATCACGCCGGACCTGCTGCGCCTGTCGGTCGGGATCGAGGCGGCGGACGATCTGATTGCCGATCTGGAAAACGGCTTCGCGAAACTGGGCTGATATTCGCCGGCATTGCGACCCCGCCAAAGCTTGTGGAAAGCAATCCGGGCCGACCCGTCTGGATTGCTGCAACCTCCGACCTGCCAACAACGAGAAGGAGGTCCACATCGTTGACATAGTACAGCCTATTTCCTACATGGCGCGCCTCACCACAGCCGTTCGGAACAGGGCACGCCGTCGCGCAGCGCGCTCAACGCATTGATCGGATGGGGTTTCATAGACGCCACAAGCTGCGGTTCCTCGTTCCGGAACCCGCGGCTTTTTGTGTTTGAGCGCTCCAGATTCTTGAGAAGAGGCGAGAAAACTCTCCATGGCGAAAAGCTCCGCTCCGGCCGATACCCGGCCCACCGCCGCCAAGCGCATCCGCAAGATCTTCGGCAATATCCACGAAGTCAGCGAGATGCCGAACCTGATCGAGGTTCAGCGCGAAAGCTATGAGCAGTTCCTGCGTTCGCGCCCGCAGGACGGTTATGTCTCCGGTCTTGAAAAGACGCTGCGCGGCGTTTTCCCGATCCGCGACTTCGCCGGCACGGCCGAGCTGGATTTCGTCCATTACGAGCTGGAAGAGCCGAAATACGACACCGACGAGTGCCGTCAGCGCGGCATGACCTATGCGGCGCCGATGCGCGTCACCCTGCGCCTCATCG
>CAYTMM010000118.1:6293-7304 GCA_964438875.1 uncultured Sphingosinicella sp.
GGCACGTTCATCGTCAACGGTACCGAGCGCGTGATCGTCTCCCAGATGCACCGTTCGCCGGGTGTGCTGTTCGATCACGACCGCGGCAAGACCCATGCGTCGGGCAAGTATCTCTTCGCCGCGCGCGTCATCCCCTATCGCGGCTCGTGGCTCGATTTCGAGTTCGACGCCAAGGACATCGTCAACGTCCGCATCGACCGCAAGCGCAAGCTGCCGGTCACGGCGCTGCTGCACGCGCTGGAAATGTCGAGTGAGGATATTCTCAACACCTTCTACGACCGCGTCATCTGGGTGCGCGGCAAGGGCGGCTGGCAGGTGCCCTTCGTCGCCGAGCAATGGCGCGGCAACAAGCCGGCCTTCGACATGGTCGACGCCAAGTCTGGCGAAGTCGTCTTCCCGGCCAACCAGAAGATCAGCCCGCGCGCGGCCAACAAGGCGGCCAAGGACGGTCTGACCGAGCTGTTGATCCCGACCGAGGAAATTTTCGGCCGCTACAGCGCCTATGACCTCATCAACGAGAAGACCGGCGAGATCTATATCGAGGCTGGCGACGAGGTGTCCGCCGAGAATCTGGAAGCGCTCGACAAGGCCGGCATCGACCGGCTCGAGCTGCTCGACATCGATCATGTCAATACCGGCGCGTGGATCCGCAACACGCTTAAGGCCGACAAGGCCGAAGACCGCGACCAGGCGCTGTCCGATATCTACCGCGTCATGCGCCCCGGCGAGCCGCCGACGCGCGAGACGGCCGAGGCTTTGTTCGCCGGCCTGTTCTTCGATCCGGAGCGCTACGATCTGTCGGCCGTGGGCCGCGTCAAGCTCAACATGCGCCTTGACCTCGACGCCGAGGATACAGTGACGACGCTTCGTAAAGAGGACATCGTCGCGGTGGTGAAGACCCTGGTCGACCTCAAGGACGGCAAGGGCGAGATCGACGACATCGACAATCTCGGTAACCGCCGCGTGCGTTCGGTCGGCGAGCTGATGGAGAACCAGTATCGCGTCGGCCTG
>CAYTMM010000119.1:0-7094 GCA_964438875.1 uncultured Sphingosinicella sp.
GCCAGATATTGCCGCTCGAACTCCTTGTTCTCGCCGACATAGGAGGAGATCATCTTCTTCACCTGCCGCGAACGCAGCAGCTTGCCGAGCCCCTCGCCGTCGATGCCGGCATTGTTGGAGGCGATGGTGAGGTCCTTGACGCCGCTCGCCTGGATCGCGTCGATCAGCCGCTCGGGAATGCCACACAGGCCGAAGCCGCCCGCGCAGATCGTCATGCCGTCGAACAGCAGCCCGTCCAGCGCCGCTGTCGCATCGGGATAGATTTTCTTCATGCACCGCTCCCTTGAACCGGACCCCCGCGATAGTCAGCGGGGCCGAGTCCGGTCAAGGGAAGTCGAACCGGGTTTCAGGTCGGCGAAATCCGCCGCGTCAGCCCCGGATCTTCGCCAGCACGCCCTGAAGCTGCATCGCGTTGGACATGTCGCCCTCGACCTTCAGCTTGCCTTGCATGAACGCGGTCATGCCGTCCAGCTTGCCGGCTGCCATGTCCTGCCAGTCGGCCCAGCTGACCTTGATCGTCGTGTCGGCGTCGCCAGCATCTTCGCTGACATTACCGGCCACGCCGTCGAGCATCACCGCGCCTTCGTCGCCGAAGTCGAGCTTCACCTTTTTGCCCGGCAGATAGGCGCCAGCCTCGTTGAGCTTCGTCGCCATCTCGCTCTTGGTCGTCATGCTTGCTCTCCTGTCCGTTGTGCGGCCGAGCCTAAAGCGCTGGGCGGCGCGGTCAAGGATTTACATTGATGTCAATAGTGAGAACCGCCGCCCCCGAAGGCAGCGCGCATGCGGTTCTCTTCCGCCTCGATCGAACGGAGATGCTCGGCCAGTTCACCCAATAGCGCATTCGCCGCGTCGTTGACCGACATGTACAGCAGATCGGCAGCCACTTCTTCCGTCGCCTCGGCGTCCATCGATGTCGATACATGTTCGCGCGTACTGAGCGCGCCGGTCGCAGTGCGCCGGGCGGTCACGGAAGCCCAGCCATAGGCGCGCTCCAGAAGGATGCCGTT
This sequence comes from uncultured Sphingosinicella sp., assembly GCA_964438875.1. Taxonomy (GTDB): domain Bacteria; phylum Pseudomonadota; class Alphaproteobacteria; order Sphingomonadales; family Sphingomonadaceae; genus Allosphingosinicella. The sequence goes on from CAYTMM010000119.1 coordinate 1,008, forward strand.
CGACCCCGTGATCGTCATCTCCAGGCCGTGTTGGTGTAGCGCAGCGCACAAATCTTCATAGGTTTCGAACGCGAAGCCACGGTCGCGAAATATGTCGGTGATCGCCGGCGCGGCCGAATAGGTGACCCGGCACTCAGGCTCTTCGGCCGTCGAATGCCCCGCCAGCAAGATTGCAGCGACCGCCGCAAAGCCCATTCCCCCCATTACTCATTCTCCCCGCCTGCGGCCCGTCCGGCCGACTCGGCCGATGGTCGCCAAGGCTCGGTTTCTAGCACATCGCCCGACCTACAGCATCGTTGCCGCGCCGGAGCATTGTCCTGCCTGCGCGGTCTTCACCCGATCTTCCCAATCCCCCCGAACAGCTTTACGCCGCATCCATGACCAGCAAACGCACCGGCGGCCGCATCCTGATCGACAATCTTCTGGCGCAGGGCTGCGACCGCATCTTCACCGTCCCGGGCGAAAGCTTCCTCGCCGCCCTGGATGCCCTCCACGACACGCCGCAGATCGATCTCGTCGTCTGCCGGCAGGAGGGCGGCGTCGCCTATATGGCGGAGGCGGACGGCAAGATGACCGGGCGGCCGGGCGTCGCCTTCGTGACGCGCGGTCCGGGCGCGACCAATGCGGCGGTCGGCGTCCATGTCGCGCACCAGGATTCGACGCCGATGCTGCTCCTGATCGGCGACGTGGCGCGCGGCGATCGCGACCGGGAAGGGTTTCAGGAGATCGATTTCGGCGCGATGTTCGGCCCGCTCGCCAAGCGCGTCGAGCGGATCGAGGATGCCCGGCGCATTCCGGAATATGTCGCCCGTGCCTATGCCACGGCGATGGCAGGGCGGCCTGGCCCGGTCGTGCTGGTCCTGCCCGAAGACATGCTGAAGGACGAGGTCGAGGCGACCGATCGGCCGGCCAATCCGCGCGTCGCGCAGGCGGCCGATCCGCTCGCCGTCAATGCGCTGATGGATCTGCTGAAGGATGCCGCCTCGCCCGTCGCGATCGTCGGTGGGGCGGGCTGGTGCAAGGGCACGGCCCATCACTTCACCGAATGGGCGGAGCGGATCGGTCTGCCCGTCGCGGTCGCCTTCCGGCGGCAGGATTCCATTCCCAACGACAGCCCGGTCTATGCCGGCAATCTCGGCTACGGTCCGAATCCGAAGCTGGTCGAGCGTGTGAGAAACGCCGATCTCATTCTGGCGGTCGGCGCTCGGCTCGGCGAGGCGACGACGGACGGCTACACTTTGATCACGCCCGATCATCCCGGTCAGGTCCTCGTCCACGTCCATCCCGATCCGGAGGAACTGGGCCGCGTCTATCGCACCGATCTGCCGATCTGCGCGGATGTCATGGAATTCGCCGAGCTCTGCGCCGACTGGGACGACGAGGTCATCCATTTCGGCGCGGGCGCCGAGGCCCATGCCGAATGGGAAGCCTGGGCGACTCCGAAACCCCGCGAGGGCGTGACACTCGATCTCGCGCAGTGCGTCGCTGCGATGCGCGACAGGCTTCCCGCCGACACGATCATCTGCAACGGCGCCGGCAATTTCTCCGGCTGGTGGCACCGCTTCTGGCGCTACGGCCCCTGCCCCAGCCAGCTCGCGCCGACCAACGGCTCGATGGGCTATGGCCCGCCCGCCGCCGTCGCCGCCGCTTTGCGTTTCCCGGATCGTCAGGTGGTTGCGGTGGCCGGAGACGGCGATTTCCTGATGAACGGGCAGGAATTGGCCACCGCCATCCGTCACGGCGCCAACCTCATCGTGCTGGTCGTCGACAATGGCAGCTACGGCACCATCCGCATGCACCAGGAACGCGATTACCCCGCCCGCATTTCCGGCACGCGGCTCGTGAACCCCGATTTCGCCGCCCTCGCCCGAGCCTATGGCGGCTGGGCCGAAACGGTAACGACCACGGAAGATTTCGCACCCGCGCTCGACCGCGCACTGGCCCAGACCGGCCTGCGCCTCCTCCATTTGCGCACCGACGTGGAACAGATCACCAACGCGACGACCATCGCCGCGCTGCGCGAGAAGGCGAAGGGTCAACCACCCGCTTAGCCGTCATTGCGAGCCCGAAGGGCGCGGCAATCCACTATGGGTGTCGGCACCATGCCGATCCGGATCGCCACGGCGCTGCGCGCCTCGCGATGACGACATGCGAAAAGGCCGCCCCGGCGAACCGGAGCGGCCTGCTCTTCCCGCTCGCGAGAGATCAGATGTCGTCGCCGAGTGCGCCCTTCACCTTCCCTTTGAGCTGCTGGCCCTTGCCCTTCAGCTCCTGAGCGGCCCCTTCCGCGCGGGTGTCGGGGTTGTTGCTTTGCTGCTTGGCCTTGCCGATCGCCTCATTGACATTGCCTTTGATCTTGTCGGTGAGTTCACCCATGACAGGTCTCCTTCTGCAAGGCGGGCGCCCGTCATGGACGCCTTCAAGCCGTTGAAGGAGAAACGAAAAGACCCGCGCGCGGTTCCACCCCGCAAAAGAAAGGCCGCCGCCGGCGAACCGGCCGCGGCCCTGCGATCGGCGCGCCGGAACTCCGGCGCGTCGGTCCCGATCTTTACTTTTTGCCCGGCGGCGGACCGCTGTCGGCAGGCACGTCTCCCTTGGAGCCAACGCCCGGCGCATCGGAAGGCGCAGTATCCGGCGCCCATTCACCCGGCTGCTTCTCACCCGATTTCTTGTCACTCATCGACTCGTCCTCCTCTGCAGAACTCGGCAGGCAAGCACCATGTGGCGGCGTCCCTGTCAAGGAAAGCACTGTTAAATCCGTGTCAGATCAGGCCGGCCAGCGGGCTCGATGGGTCGGCGTAGCGTCGCTGTCCCATCCGCCCGGCACGATAGGCAAGCCGACCGCCCTCGACCGCCAGCTTCATCGCCTGCGCCATCAGGATCGGGTCCTTCGCCCCGGCGATCGCGGTGTTCATCAGCACGCCGTCGCAGCCCAGCTCCATCGCCACCGCCGCGTCGGAAGCGGTGCCCACTCCGGCATCGACCAGCACCGGCACGCCCGCGCCTTCGACGATCAGCCGGATGGTCACCCGGTTCTGGATGCCAAGTCCCGATCCAATCGGCGCTCCCAACGGCATGATCGCGACGGCTCCGGCCTCCTCGAGCTGCTTCGCGGCGATCGGATCGTCGACGCAATAGACCATCGGCTTGAAGCCTTCTTTCACCAAGGTCTCGGTCGCCTTCAGCGTCTCGCGCATGTCGGGATAGAGCGTCTTCGCCTCGCCCAGCACCTCCAGCTTGACGAGATCCCAGCCGCCTGCCTCGCGCGCCAGCCTGAGCGTGCGCACAGCATCGTCGGCAGTAAAACAACCGGCGGTGTTAGGAAGATAGGTGTATCTTTTCGGGTCGATATGATCGGTCAGCAGCGGTTGGCCGGGATCGGAAATGTTCACCCGGCGCACCGCGACTGTGACGATCTCGGCCCCCGACGCTTCCAGCGCCGCGGCATTCTGCTCGAAGCTGTTATATTTGCCGGTGCCGACGATCAGGCGTGACGTGAAGGTCCGACCTGCGACTGCCCACTGGTCGTCGGAATTCACTGTCGTCTGGGCCTGTGCGTTCACGCCGTGCTGTCCTGTCGCTGAAAAGAGGAAATGCCGATATAGTGAGGAACAGGCGCGAGGTAAGCCGCCTTGCGCGTTCGCGAGGCGGCCATCGGCCGATCGAAGGGCGTGTTTCGATGAAAGACCTCTGGATCTTGTTATTCGCACTGGGGAGCCATCCGGCACCGGCCACGGCTGCGGAGGAACCGGAGATCGTTATTCAGGGCGAGACGGCCCGAATCGAAATCGAGCGGATATTGCGCGAGGACAATCTCGACTCCGAACGGCTGGGCGCGGATGCGGTTGTGGCGATCATGACCGCGATCCAGCGCGGCAATGCGCCGGAAGACTTCTGGGAAGCCTATCAGGCGCATGTGCGCGCATGGCAATGGTATGCCGAAGTGGAGGAGCGCGTTCGTGCCCAGGATGGCGCGGCTTTCATCGACGGGCTCGACGAGTATGTCGCCGCCGGAGACGCGATCGATTCGACATTTGACGATGTGGAACGGATCGCACGGCGGTACGGTGCCAGGTTGCCCGCCCCGATCGGAAACAGGCCGGACATCGTCTGAAGCGATCGATCAGCCTCCGCCCACGAACGTCACGATCTCGAAATCGTCGCCATCCTCTATTCTCACTTCGCCCAGGGTCGAGCGGGGCACGATCTCCAGATTGCGCTCCACCGCCACCTTGGTCGGCTCCAGCCCGAGTTCCAACGCCAGATCGGCGATCGTCATCCCGCCCCGCACCCGCCGGTGCTGGCCGTTGACCTGGACCGAGATCGTGCCGTCCTCACTCATACATTCGAAACCTTGCCTTTGCAGTCACGCCCGGCCGTCATATAGGGGTCCGCGATGGCGACGCCACCTTTGATCTACGTCCTCAACGGACCCAATCTCAACCTGCTCGGCACGCGCGAGCCGGATATCTATGGCGCCGACACGCTGGACGACATCGCCGCGCGGCTGGAGGACAAGGCGAAGACGCTCGGCCTCGCCATCGACATGCGTCAGTCCAACCATGAGGGCCATCTGGTCGACTGGCTGCACGAAGCGCAGGGACGCGGGGCAAAGGCCGTGATCCTGAACGCCGGCGCCTATACGCACACGTCGCTGGCTCTCTACGACGCGATCCGCTCGATCGCAGTGCCGGTGATCGAGGTCCATATCTCCAATCCGCAGGCGCGCGAGGCGTTCCGCCACAAGAGCTATGTGGCCGAGGCGGCGAAGGGAACGATCGCCGGTTTCGGCCCGGCCGGCTATGAGCTGGCTCTGGACGCGGCGGCGCGTCTCTGACACAGAAGCGCCTTTTTTCAGTGGGGCGCCCCCGGACAGGGGAGCGAAAATCGAGGTTCCGATGAGCGAAGACAAGGATTCCGGCGCGCCGATTCGGGTCGATACCGACCTGATCCGGCAGCTCGCCGATCTGCTGACTGAGAAGGATCTGAGCGAGATCGAGGTCGAGGACGATGATCGCCGCATCGTCGTGAAGCGCAAGCTGAGCGCCGCCGCTGCGCCCGCCACCTATGTCGCAGCGCCGGCCGCTGCAGCGCCAGCGCCGGCCGCTGCCGCGCCTGCCCCCGTCGAAGCGCCCGCCGCCCCGGCCGACGCCGTGAAGTCGCCGATGGTCGGCACCGTCTATCTTTCGGCAGAGCCGGGCGCCAAGCCGTTCGTAGCGGCCGGCACCAAGGTCAATGCAGGCGATACGCTGCTGATCATCGAGGCGATGAAGGTGATGAATCCGATCCCCGCGCCCAGATCAGGTACGGTGTCGCAGATACTGGTACAGGACGCGCAGCCCGTGGAATTCGATCAACCGCTGGTCGTCATCGAATAATGGCGATCGAGAAGGTTTTGATCGCGAATCGCGGCGAGATCGCCCTTCGCATCCATCGCGCCTGCCACGAAATGGGCATCAAGACGGTCGCGGTCCATTCCACGGCCGATGCCGACGCAATGCATGTCCGGCTCGCCGACGAAGCGATCTGCATCGGCCCGCCGCCGGCCGCCGAATCCTATCTCAACATCCCCAATATCATCTCGGCGGCCGAGATCAGCGGCGCCGACGCGATCCACCCGGGCTATGGCTTCCTGAGCGAGAATGCCCGCTTCGCCGAGATCGTCGAGAGTCACGACATCGCCTGGATCGGCCCCAAGCCCGAGCATATCCGCACGATGGGCGACAAGATCGAGGCAAAGCGTACCGCCGCGAAGCTCGGCCTCCCGCTCGTCCCCGGATCGGATGGCCCGGTCGAGGATGTCGCGGAAGCGAAACGTATTGCGGCCGAAGCGGGCTATCCCGTGATCATCAAGGCCGCGTCCGGCGGCGGCGGCCGCGGCATGAAAGTGTGTACGAGTGAGGACCAGCTCGAGACGCTGATGAAGCAGGCCGGCTCCGAGGCCAAGGCCGCGTTCGGCGACGCCACCGTCTACATCGAGAAATATCTCGGCGATCCGCGCCATATCGAATTCCAGATCTTCGGTGACGGACAGGGCAATGCCATCCATCTGGGCGAGCGCGACTGTTCGCTGCAGCGTCGTCATCA
>CAYTMM010000120.1:0-7029 GCA_964438875.1 uncultured Sphingosinicella sp.
CACCAAGATGGTCAATCAGATCTGCATCGCCGGGCTGGTGCAGGGCCTGTCCGAGGCGATCCACTTCGCCCATCGCGCCGGGCTCGACACCAACAAGGTGTTCGAGGCGGTGTCGGGCGGCGCGGCGCAGAGCTGGCAGATGAACAATCGCTGGGCGACGATGGACAAGGGCGAATTCGATTTCGGCTTTGCGGTGGACTGGATGCGCAAGGATCTTGGTCTGACGCTGGGAGAGGCCCGGGCGAACGGTGCGCGGCTGCCGCTCACCGCTTTGGTCGATCAATTCTACGCCGATGTGCAGGCCCTGGGCGGCGCGCGGCAGGACACCTCTTCCCTCATCCGGAGGCTAGAACCTTGAAGCGGCTCTTCCTGCTCCTTGCGGCCCTGCTCGCCGCCGCGCCCGCGCTCGCGGACTCGCTGGTGGACAATATCAACGGTTACACAATGCGCGCGGACGGGCGACTGCACCGCTTCAATGGCATGGTGATCGACGACGAGGGGCGTGTGCGGCAGCTCCTCCAGCGCGGCGACCGCCGGCCGGAGCGCCCGCGCTATCTGCTCGACGGACAGGGACGGACGGTGATCCCCGGTCTGATCGACGGGCACGGCCATATCATGGGCCTCGGTCTCGGCGCGCTCAGCCTGGACCTCAGCGACACCAATTCGCTCGAGGAGGCGCAACGGCGGATCGCCGAATATGCGGCGGCCAATCCCTCCCCGCGCTGGATCGTCGGACGCGGCTGGAACCAGGAGCGCTGGGGCCTCGGCCGCTTTCCGACCGCCGCCGATCTCGACGCGGTCGTACCGGACCGGCCGGTCTGGCTCATGCGGGTGGACGGCCATGCCGGCTGGGCCAACACCGCCGCGATGCGCGAGGCGGAGATTACCGCCCGGACGCAGGTGCCGGCCGGCGGGCGGATCGAGCGTACTGGACGCGAGCCGAACGGCATCTTCGTCGATGCGGCCATGCCGCTGATCGGCCGGGTCGTACCGCCACCGCTGCCCATCCATCAGGACCGCGCCTTTGCCCGCGCGCAGGAAATTTTGCTCGCCAACGGGCTGACCGCCGTTGCCGACATGGGCACCGGCGCGGAGGAATGGAATGTGATGCGCCGGGCGGGGGATGCCGGGCGGCTGAACCTGCGTGTCATATCCTATGCCGCCGGCATCGAGGATCTGCTTGCCACCGCCGGCACCCGGCCAACGCCCTGGCTCTATGACGGACGTCTCCGCATGGTCGGCGTCAAGCTGGTACTGGACGGCGCGCTCGGCTCGCGCGGGGCCTGGCTCAAGGCCGACTATCGGGACGCCGCCGGCCAGCGCGGCCTGCCGCTGATGACCGATACCGTGCTCAAGAACCTGATGAGCCGCGCGGCGATGGACAATTTCCAGCTCGCCGTCCACGCGATCGGCGATGCCGCCAATGCCGAGCTGCTCGGCGCGATCGAGGAGCTGGCCGCCACTTATACCGGCGACCGGCGCTGGCGGATCGAGCATGCCCAGATCGTCGATCCGGTCGATCTCACCCGCTTCGCCCGGCACGGCATCATCGCATCGATGCAGCCGGTCCACGAAACGTCCGACTGGCGGATGGCCGAGGCGCGGATGGGCACGGAGCGGCTGGGCGGCGCCTATGCCTGGCGCAGCATGTTGGCCAACAACGTGCCGCTCGCCTTCGGTTCCGATTTCCCGGTGGAAGACCCCAATCCCTTCCACGGTCTCGCGGCTGCGGTTAGTCGGGAGGATGCTGAGGGCCAGCCGCCGGGCGGGTGGATCCCCGAACAGCGGCTGAGCATGGAGCAGGCGTTCGATGCCTTCACCCGGGGCGCGGCCTTCGCGGCCTTCGCCGAGGAGCTGATCGGCACGCTGGAGCCGGGGCGGATGGCTGATTTCGTGATCCTCGACCGCGACATCTTCACCGCCGAAAGCTCTACCGCGATTCGCGAGACGCAGGTGCTGGAAACCTGGTTGGGCGGCCGGCAGGTCTGGGGCCGCGCCGCCTCCGCCGCGCGGCAGTCAGACGCCGAGCGACGTCAGCCGGCCGACCGTTAGGATCTGCGGCAGGATCTCCGCCTCACGCCCCGGCGCGTAGTAAAGATAGAGCGGGACGCCGGAACGGCCGTGGCGCTCCAGGAAGCGGGTGATGTGGGCATCGCCGCGCGTCCAGTCTCCCACCAGCACGGCGATGCCCTTGGCGCGGAAGGCGGCGGCGGTCTCGTCCTGGTGCAGCGCGGCGCGCTCGTTGACCTTGCAGGTGAGGCACCAGTCGGCGGTGAAATTGACAAAGACCGGGATGCCGGCGGCGCGCAGTTCGGCCAAGCGCGCTTCGCTGAACGGCTCCGAGGCGAGTGCGTCCGGACCGGCGGGTGCGGCCTCGGCGGTCCGGATGAAGGGCATGGGCGCGAGCACCGCGGCGGCAACCAGCGCGAGCGCGAGCCAGATGCGTCCGCTTTCCTGCCGCCGCCCGAGCCACCACAGGCCGAGGCCGAGCAGGATCACCGCGCCGAGGCCGAGCGTCATGCCGTCCACCCCGGCCTGACGCCCCAGCACCCAAGCGAGGCCGAGCGCGGTCGCGAACATCGGGATGGAGAGGATGCGCTGGAATCGCGCCATCCATGCGCCCGGCTTGGGCAGGCGGCGGCGCAGGGTCGGCACGAAGCCGAGCAGCAGGAATGGCAAAGCCAGGCCAAGGCCAAGCCCGGCGAAGACTGCGAGCGCCGCCCAGATCGGCAACACCAAAGCCGCGCCGAGCGCCAGCCCGAGGAACGGCCCGACGCAGGGCGTCGCGACGAAGGCCGCGAGCGCGCCGGTGAAGAAGGCGCCGCGCGTGCCGCCCGACTGGGCCAATTTGTCGCCGCCGGCCAGCGCGGGCAGATGGAACAGTCCGGCGAGATTGAGCGCGATCGCGGTGACGAGCAGCATGAGCAGCAGGATGACGCGCGGCTCATGCAACTGGAACGCCCAGCCCGCCGCCACGCCGGCGGCGCGCAAGGCGAGCAGGCCAGCGCCGAGCGCGAGACAGACGAGGATCACGCCCGCCGCATAAGCCAGTGCCTCATTCCGCGCGGCGCTTTCGTCCGCCCCGGCGCGCGCGAGGCTCAGCGCCTTCAGGCTGAGGATCGGGAAGACGCAGGGCATCACGTTGAGGATGAGTCCGCCCGCCAGCGCGCCGAGCAGGGCCAACAGGATCGACACGTCGCCTTCGGGCGATCCCGTCGCGGGCGCGCTGTCGCCGCCGGTGGTCGCGATGACATTGCCGGTGGCCGGCACTTCGCCCGGCACGGCGGTCACTTCCAGTCCGGCGCCGTCGCCGGTCGTCAGCACGCCTTCGAGGCTGGCGAGCGACGCCGCCGCCCGTCCGCCCGCCGTCTCGACGATCAGATAATCGCCGGCGCGCGAGACGGTCTGCACGGCGGCATGGTTCAGCGCCTCGAGCGTGATGGGGAAGAAATAGGGATCGGCGATCGGCACGCCGGCCGGATAGGGAATGGCGATCCGCACCCGGTCCCCCGCCACCGCGAACCGCGCCGGCTGACCGAGCGGACGCGGCAAGGCCCGGCGGAAGCCTTCGAAGGCCGCGTCGCGCGCACCGGGCTGCATGGTGTGCAGTTCGATCGAGACGTTCGCCGTCTCCGGCACGCACAATTCCGCCGTGCAGACCAGATAATCGAGGCGCGCATCGACCGGCACGGTGACGCCGGGCTCGGCCGTATCCGGCACCCTGAGCGTCGCCAGCAGCGCATAATCGCCCTCGAACACATAATTCATCAGGCCGAGCAGGGTCTTGCGGGCCGGCACCGGATATTGGAGCGGCCCGGCCTGCCAGCCCGGCGGCAATCCCCATCGAACGGTCGGCTCCGCCCCGGCATCGCCGGGATTGCGCCAATAGCCGTGCCAACCCGCGGCCGGGCGCATGACGAAAGCGACAGTGATGCTCTCGCCCGGCAGCACCCCTTCGGTTTCCGCCGCCAGCATGACGTTCATCCGCGTCTGCGCGCCGGCCGGGGCGGCGAGGCCGAACAGGATCAGCACGAAGAGGAGGGCGGCGCGGAGGCGATTCATGCCAGCGGCTATAGCCCGCCGCTTTCGGAAACGGGAAGAGCGACGGTCAGCGTCGCTCGAGCCGGGCGATCTGGGGATCGAGCCGGTTGTCCGCCACGGTGACCTGCTCACCGCTGCCATCGACGACGAAGGTGGTGCCACGCGCGCCGGGGGCGAGGCTCGCCTGATTACCAGTTATGATGAGGCCGGCCGAGCTGTGTTCGTCGCCTTCCGGCGCGACCATGATCAGCGCGCTGTAATTCTCCTTCTGCGCGCCCTGCACGAAGACATTGCCGGAAATCCGGCCGGTCGCGCCATTGGAGAGGTCGATCATATAGTTGGTGGACTGGCCCGTGCTGTCGTCGAAGCTCGATTCGGTGACGTCGATGCGCCGGCCCCGGCTCTTGAGATAATGGCCGCCGGTGCCGCGCTCGAAACGGGAGCGCACGACGGTCAGCGCGCCAGTGCCGCTGTTATAAATGCCGTGCGAGCAGCCCGCATCTTCCGGACAGAGGCCGAGACGTGAGAAGGTCGATTGCTCGATCCGGATCGGCGCGTCGTGGTCCATCGCGACCAGGATGCCGTTCTCGCCCTCGCGGAACAGTGTCTCGCGCACGACCAGTTCGCCGGACTGAAGCCGGATACCAGCGCCGTTCAGGTCCGGTACGCGGATATTCTGGAAGACCAGCCCCTCGACCCGAGCCGCCCGTCCATCAAGCACCAGCGCTGCCTTGCCCTCGCAGGCGACGCCGTCGAAGATCACAGTGCCGGGCTCGCGCGCGACATAGGCAACGCTGCCTGCTTCCTGTACGGTGCACTGGCGATAGCGCCCCGGCGCGATCAGGATGGTGCCCTCCCCGCCGCCTATGGCCGCGACCGCATCGGCGATGCGCGCATAACCGCGCCCGGTCTCAGCCACGGTGAAGGGCGCGTCTGCCGTCTGGCTGTGCGACGGCATCGCCACGAATAGGCAGGCGAGCGCCAATGCGATGAGGAAACGCCGATCCATGCCGCGGGAAGTGACGGCTCACGGGGGTCGCTGTCGAGGCCGGAACAGGGTTAACAAAATCCTGCCCCGGATCGGGACGGTTTGGCCAGGCTGGCGCTTCCTCTCCCGTCAGTCCAGGTTTGGCCTGAGCCAGCGCGTCGCTTGGTCGACGCTGACGCCGCGACGGGCTGCATAGTCTTCGAGCTGATCGGGGCCGATTCGGGCAACTCCGAAATACTGGCTGTCCCGATGGCCGAAATAGAACCCCGAAACCGCCGCCGTCGGCAGCATCGCGAAGCTTTCCGTCAGGGAGACGCCGGCCGGGCCTTCATTGGCACCCTGCCCGGTCAGCATGTCGAACAGGATCGGCTTCAGGCTGTGATCCGGGCAGGCCGGATAGCCCGGTGCCGGACGGATCCCCGTATAGGTTTCGCGGATGAGCTCGGCATTGGTGAAATGCTCGTCCGGCGCATAGCCCCAGATCGAGCCGCGCACATGGGCGTGGAGCGTCTCCGCGAAGCTCTCGGCGAGCCGGTCCGCCAGCGCCTTCAGCAGAATGTCCGAATAGACGTCGTTCTGCGCCTTGAACCGCTCCAGGTGCGGCTCGATACCGTGGATGCCGACGGCGAAGCCGCCGATCCAGTCCTCGCCCGCCGGATCGATGAAATCGGCGAGACACATATTGGCGCGCCCCTCACGCTTCTTCACCTGCTGGCGCAGGAAAGCGAGCCTCGTCTCGTCATTGCCGGCCAGCACATGGACGTCGTCGCGCTCGCGGCGGCAGCGCCACAGGCCGACCGAGGCACGCGCCGTAAGCCAGTGCTCGGCGATGATCCGGTCGAGCATCGCCTGCGCGTCGTTGAACAGCGACCGCGCGCTTTCGCCCACCACTTCGTCGTCGAGGATGGCGGGATAGGTGCCGGCCAATTCCCAGGCACGGAAGAAGGGCGTCCAGTCGATCGAATCCCGCAGCTCGCGCAGCGGCCAGTCGTTGAAATGGTGGACGCCGGGACGCGCCGGGGCGGGCGCCTTGCCGGCCGGATCGTAAGCGAAACCGTTGGCGCGCGCCTCCGCAAGCGTGGCGAGCTCGCTCTGACCCTTGTTCGCGCGCGCGACGCGGATCGCCTCATAATCCTCGGCCGTCTTGTCGACGAGCGGCACCTTCTGCGTGTCCGATACCAGGCTGGAGGCGACCCCGACGGCGCGGCTGGCGTCGAGAACATGGAGCACCGGCCCGTCATAGGCCGGATCAATGCGCAAAGCGGTGTGGACGCGGCTGGTGGTCGCGCCGCCGATCAGCAGCGGCATCGTCATCTTCTCGCGCTGCATCTCCTCGGCCACCGTCACCATCTCATCGAGCGAGGGGGTGATGAGGCCGCTGAGGCCGATCATGTCCGCCTCATTCTCGTTGGCGGCTTTCAGGATGTCCTGCCAGGGCACCATCACGCCCAGATCGACGATTTCGAAGCCGTTGCACTGAAGCACGACGCCAACGATGTTCTTGCCGATATCGTGGACGTCGCCCTTCACTGTCGCCATCACGACCCGGCCCTTGCCCTTCGAATTCGCGTCCTTCTCCGCCTCGATGAAGGGGAGCAGATGGGCGACCGCCTTCTTCATGACGCGAGCGGATTTCACCACCTGCGGCAGGAACATCTTGCCGGCGCCGAACAGGTCGCCGACGACGTTCATGCCGTCCATCAGCGGGCCTTCGATCACCTCGATCGGGCGGGCGGCGGCCTGACGGGCCTCCTCCGTGTCCTCGACCACATGGAGGTCGATGCCCTTGACCAGGGCGTGCTCCAGTCGCTTGGCGACCGGCCAACCGCGCCATTCGGCGGCCTCCTTCTCGCGCGCCGGATCGGAACCGAGAAACTTTTCGGCGAGCGTCACCAACCGCTCGGTCGCATCCTCTCGCCGGTTGAGGATCACGTCCTCGCACGCCTCGCGCAGCTCCGGAGCGATCGTAGCGTAGACGTCGAGCTGGCCAGCATTGACGA
>CAYTMM010000121.1:0-2227 GCA_964438875.1 uncultured Sphingosinicella sp.
CACCCTGTCAACTTTGTCAACTTAACAGAGAGGCAACCGCGACGCCGGGCCTGACGGTTCCGCCGCTCAATCGTCCAGCGGCCCGAAGCTCGGCTCGGTCTTGCCCATCCGCGCGCGGATCGCCTCGCCCAGGTCGGCGCTGACCAGCGTGCCGGCATTCCAGGTGGCGACGTCGCGCAGCCCGTCCTCGATCGGCCGGCCCCGGCTGTAATTGAGGCTGCGCTTGGCCCCGGCGACGGCGAGCGGGGATTTGGCCGCGATCGTCCGCGCCAGCTCCAGCCCTGCCGCCAGCGCGCCCGCCGCATCCGCCTCCACGCGGTTGACCAGGCCGTAGCGTGCCGCCTCCTCCGCGCCCATCCGCCGGCCGGTATAAGTGAGCTCGCGCACCACGCCCTGCGGGATCAGGTGGGAGAGGCGCTGGAGCGTGCCGAGATCGGCGGTGATCGCCACATCCACCTCGGCGACCTGGAAGAAGGCGTCGGCGCTGGCGACGCGCAGGTCGCAGGCGCTGGCGAGATCGACGCCCGCGCCGATGCAGCCGCCCTGGATTGCCGCCACCACCGGCGCGCGCGCCGCTTCCACCACGCCGAACGCGTCCTGCAGCCATTCGATATGGCGCAGCCGCGCTTCCGCCGCCCGGCCCGGATCGCTGCTCGGCGGGAACTGGCGGGAGGCATATTCGAGGTCGAGGCCTGCGGTGAAATGCTTGCCCTTGCCGGAGAGCAGGATCGCGCGCACCGAAGGATCGCGGCCAAGCGTTCGGAACGCTTCGCCGATCGCGGCGAACATCTCGCCGTCCATCGCATTGAACTTCTCGGCCCGGTCCAGCGCGACATGGGCCACGCCGCCGTCCATCTCGATCGCGATCCGCTCGCTTCCCATGCTTCGCCTCTCCGCCTAATACGCCGCCATGTCCCGCTTTACCGTGAACGGCCAGCCCGTCCACTATCGGATGGATCCCGACACGCCCCTGCTGTGGGCGCTGCGCGAGGCGTCCAACCTCACCGGCACCAAATATGGCTGCGGCACCGGCCATTGCGGCGCCTGCACCGTCCATGTCGACGGCAATGCGGTCCGGTCCTGCCGCGTGCCGATCCGCGACATCGAGGGCAGCTTCGTCACCACGATCGAGGGCCTGTCGCGCGATCGCTCCCATCCGGTGCAGCAGGCCTTTGCCGGCGTCGCGCAGGAGGATGGCGGGGTGACGGACGCGGTGCCGCAATGCGGCTATTGCATTCCGGGCATGATCATGGCCGCCGCCGCTCTGGTCGATCGCAACGAGACGCCGACCGACGCGCAGATTGACGCGGCTGTCTCCAATCTGTGCCGCTGCGGCGTTTACCCCCGACTGCGGGAGGCGATTCGCAGGGCGGGGCGGATCAAGGCCGGACGGGAGCAGGGCGCCACCGCGCCGCCGCCGGGCATTTCTCCGGAGGACGCGGCCCGGACGGTGCCGGCCTTGCGGGCGGAGCCGCGCCCGCCGCGCCGCTGAAACCTTGCGTTCGGCTGACGCGGCGGTTCAGCCTCCGCTCATCGACGAATCGGCACAAGCGGCCAGTATCCGGCGGAAATGTCCGTCCGGCGTGTAAGGAGTAAGTCGATGCGCAAGGCATTGATGGGACTGATCATGGCGGCGACGGTGATGACTCCGATCGCGGCCGAGGCGCAGCGGGGCGATCGTTCCGGCCACTATCAGCGGATGGAGCAGCGCAACCAGCAGCGTTATGGTGGCCAGCGCAACGAAGCGCGTCCCCAGAATCGCGAAGCGCGTCCGCAGAACAGGGAAGCGCGCCCGCAATATCAGCCGCGCGAGCAGCGCCCGGCCCGGCAGGTGCAGGTCCAGCCGGCGCAGACCGCCCCGGTAGCGGCAGTGCAGCGTGATGGCCGTCGCGGCGGTGGCGAAGGCTATCGCGGCCAGCGGGGCACATCTCCGCAGCAGGGCTATCGCGCCCAGCAAGCTACGCCTCCGCAACAGGGCTATCGCGCCCAACAGGGGACGCGGGCTGAACGGGGTAATCGCGGCAACAGCGGTAACAGCGGCTATCAGCGCGGCTGGCAGGGCCCGAACACTCCGGGCAATCAGCGTGACGCCGATCGCTACAATCGCCGCGCGCAGGAAAATGCGATCCGCTACGGCACGCCGGCCCAGCGCCGCGATGCGGTCCGCGACGCACGCCGTGATGACCGGCGCGACTGGCGTAATGATCGTCGCGACGACCGTCGGGAC
>CAYTMM010000121.1:2237-6999 GCA_964438875.1 uncultured Sphingosinicella sp.
GGGACTGGCGGGGCGAGCGCCGCGCCGACAATCGCAACTGGAACCGCGACTGGAATCGCGGCTGGCGCAACGATCGGCGCTATGATTGGCAGCGCTGGCGCTACAGCAACCGCAACGTCTACCGCCTGCCGGCTTATTATGCGCCCTATCGCGGCTGGAACTACAGCCGGTTCTCGATCGGCTTCATGCTGCAGCCGCTCTTCTACAGTCAGCGTTACTGGATCGGCGATCCCTGGCAGTATCGCCTGCCGGCGGCGCCCTACGGGACGCAGTGGGTGCGCTACTATAACGACGTCCTGCTGGTGGACACCTATACCGGCGAGGTCGTCGACGTGATCTACGACTTCTTCTGGTAGCCGCAGATCAGCTTCAGCCCTGCGCCCTGCGCGGGGCCGGCGAGCCCGGGGCGATGCGAGGCGCTCCGGGCTTTTCGCTTGCTAGGGGAGTGCTGGCTGTCGCATTGAACCGGCGCTTATGTCCGCCCCTTCGTCCTCCGGCCTTGACGACAAGATCGCGATTGGCGAGGCGGTGCGCGCGCGGCTCCTCGCCCATCCGGCGGCGATGCGGCTGCCCACGGACAAGCTCGACATTTTCATCGTCCGCGACGTGCTCGATACCGCCAAGTGTGCCGCCCTCATTCGCCTGATCGACGCGAAGCGCGCGCCGTCGCAATTGCTCGCGCCGGCCTCCGATCCCGATTTTCGGACCAGCGAGAGCTGCGATCTCGATCCCGCAGATCCGCTTGTCCGCAAGGTTGAATCCGCGATCCGCGCGATCACCGGCATCACGGCAACGCATGGCGAGAATATCCAGGGCCAGCGCTATGCCCTCGGTCAGCAGTTCAAGCCGCATCACGACTTTTTCTTCGAGGACCAGCCTTACTGGGAGGAGATGTCGCGCAGCGGCGGCCAGCGGACCTGGACGGCGATGGTCTTCCTCAACGTGCCGGAAGGGGGCGGCCAGACCGCCTTTCCCGATCTCGATCTCAAGATCGCGCCGCGCGCCGGCAATCTCCTCATCTGGAACAACATGAACGCGCACGGCCTGCCCAATCCCTATTCGCTGCACCAGGGCCTGCCGGTCACCGCCGGCGTCAAATATGTCATCACCAAATGGCACCGCGAACGCGCCTGGGGCCACTGGTCCGCGCCGACCTACTGACGGTGCGGCGCAGCTTGTCGGCTGCCGATCGGCGTATTATTCAAATGGCACACTTCTCGAAGGAAATACGTTCATGACACGTCATGCCTTTATGCTCGCCGCCGCTGTGTGTGCGCTGGCAGCGCCGGGGATGATGCCCGCTCCCGCTTTTGCACAGGCGGCGTCGGCTGCAGCGGAATCGCCGGGCGAGCGGCTGCACCGGCTCTTCCGCGAGAGCGACGAGGACAATCTGCGGCGCAATCCGATCTCTGCGCTGTTTCGGGGCGATTTCCGCTATGCGAACCGGATCGGCGACTATCTCACCGACGCCAATGATGCGGCAGAGAAGGCGGCGGCCGAGCAGGAGCTGGCCGCGCTGGCGGCGATCGACCGCGCTGCGCTGAACGCCACCGATCGGCTTGCTTATGATGTGTTCCAGTTCCAGCGAGAAGATGATCTTGCGGATTATGCGCCCGACTTGCTGGCGCTCACCAATGTTCGGCCGATCAACCATTTCAGCGGCCTGCACACTTTCTATCCGGTCCTCGCTTCCGGCCGCAGCGCCGCGCCGTTCCGCAATGTCGAGGATTACGAGAACAATCTGCGCCGCCATCGCGAGTTCGTGGCGATCATCGACCGGGCGATCGGCCGCTTTCGCGAGGGACTTGCCTCAGGCGTGGTCGATACGCGGCTGACCATCACCAATGTGATCCAGCAGCTCGATACGCAGCTTGCGGACGCACCGGAGGCATCGCCCTATTTCGGCCCGGCGGAGAACGTCCCCGATTCGATTTCGGAAACCGAGCGCGTCCGGCTGCGTGACGCGTTGCTCGCATCGATCCGCGACGAGATTTTCCCGGCCTATCGCCGGCTGCGTGATTTTCTCGCCGATGAATATCTGCCGCAGGCCCGCGTCGGGGATGGCCTCGTTCACATGCGCGGCGGCGACCGGCTCTATGCCCGACTGATCGTGGAGAATACGACGCTGCCGCTGACCGCGGACTATGTCCACGATCTCGGCCTTCGTGAAGTCGCGCGCATCCGTGGCGAGATGGACGAGATCCGGACCCGCGTCGGCTTTTCGGGAACACTCGCCGAATTCTTCGAATTTCTGCGCACCGATCCGCAGTTCGAACCTCAGAGCCGCGAATGGCTGCGTGAGGAATATTACGCGATCGGCCGCCGCGTGGATGAACGGATCGGCGAATTCTTCTCGGTGCTTCCCCGTACCCGCCTCGAAATCCGCGAGGTCGAGGCCTTCCGCGAGCAGAGCGAGGCTGCCGGTTCCTATCAGGACGGTACGCCTGACGGATCGCGGCCCGGCATCTTCTATTACAACGCCTATGATCTGCCCTCGCGGCGGACCTACGGCATGGAGACGCTCTATCTCCACGAAGGGGCGCCCGGCCATCATTTCCAGATCAGCCTCGCTAACGAGAATGAGGCTCTACCCAATTTCATGCGCTTCGGCGGCAATACCGCTTTCGTCGAAGGCTGGGCGCTCTATGCCGAGACGTTGTGGGACGAACTCGGCATGGAAACCGATCCCTACCAGCGCTTCGGCGGACTCAACGACGAAATGCTGCGCGCGATGCGGCTCGTCGTCGATACGGGCATTCATGCGCGTGGCTGGACCCGCGATCAGGCGATCCAGTACATGCTCGACAATAGCGGCATGAGCCGGACGGAGGTGGTGAGCGAGGTCGAGCGCTACATCGCGATCCCCGGCCAAGCCCTCGCCTACAAGATCGGCCAGCTCAAGATCCTGGAGCTACGCGCGCGGGCCGAACAGGCGCTGGGCGACCGGTTCGACCTGCGCGAATTCCACGCCCAGGTGCTGATGACCGGCGCACTGCCGCTCACCGTGCTCGAACGCAAGATCGACGACTGGATCGTGGAGCGGCGCGCGGGTTAATGTCCGTCCTGCCTTGCTCGAACCAAATCCGTTCATCCTCGGTTTGGATCAGCCCTGCTCAGAACGAACGTATCTATATGATTGAGCGGTTCAGCATGATCGGGACAAATTCTAGCCGCTTGTAGAAGCTCGTCGTCGACCGGGAGCGGGCTTCGGTTTCGTCCCCTCAGATGCCCCCGGATTGTCGTCCTCCGACTTCTGCTCCAGCGCGGCCTTGATCATCGCGACGATCGGATCGGCGAGCGCCAGTCCGAGAATGCCGAACAGGGCGCCGAAAATGAGCTGCGCGCCGAGCACCAGGGCAGGAGCCAGATCGACCGTCTTGCGTGCCACATAGGGGACGATCAGATAGCCATCGACGACCTGCACGACGACATAGACGGCAACCGCCCACAGGCCGGTTTCGAAATTGACCGAAAAGCCGATCAGGATGATCAGGAAGCCGGAAATGATCGCGCCGATATTGGGCAGGAAAGCGAGAAGGCCGGTCAACAGGCCGAGCAGCGCCGCCATCGGCACGCCGCCGGCAAGCAGTAGCAGCCAGGTGCCGACGCCCTCCACCGCCATGCCGAGCAGGCGCCCCGCCATCAGCCGGCGCATGGTGAAGCCCATCCGGTCCGACGTGCGATAGAAGCGGCCACGATTAGCGCTCGGCAGCATCCAGGCGACGCCGCGTTCGTAGAGACGCGGCTCGATCGCGATGAACAGGCCGATGACGACGATCATCACCATGTTGGCGACGGCGCCGAAAGCGGTGCTGACCGCCGAGGTGAGCTGCCCGAGCGAGCCCATCACCTGATCCACAACCTGGCCCGGATCGACCATGTCGACGCCCAGGCCGTAGGCGCCGGCGAGCGCCAGCAACCGGTTGATCTGGAGAGTCAGGGTTTCCTGGAAGATCGCGAACTGCGCGGTGAGCTGGACGCCCGCCAGCCAGATCGTGCCGACGATGGCGGCTACGGCCGCAAGCGATACGATGAGGAGGCGCCAGCCTCGTGCGATCGGTACGACCCGGCCGAGCAGGCGCGTGCCACCGTCGAGAATCGCGGCGAAGACGATGCCGCCGAAGATTAGGAGCAAGGGCTGGGCGAGGAAAATGATCGCCAGCACGGCGAGGCCCATCGCGAACCAGACACCGGCGCGTTTGATCTCCTCGCGGATAACGGGATCGCGGAACTCGGACGGCCCCGGGCTTTGCATGTCGGCCTGGGGCGTGTCCTTGCTCATTGGGCGTTTCCTTGCGGTGGGGGAGGCGGCCCCTCGCCGGGGCGCAGCGACGTGCCGGCCCGGCCGGAGCGCAGGGCCGTGAACCAGCTGATCGGATTGAAATAGGACGAACTGCCGTCAAGGCTGAAGGTGATGAACTCGGCGCGGCCGCCGATATTCTCCCACGGCACCGGCCCGCCCAGCCCGCGCTCCGGGAAGCCGGCGGCGAAGCGGCTGTCGGCGCTGTGATCGCGATGATCGCCCATCAGGAACACATGATCCGGCGGAATGACGGTGCGTGGATAATCGTCTCCCTGCGAATATCCGAGATCGATCGTATCATAATAGCGGCCGTTCGGAAGATATTCCCGCACGATCGGGAGACGGCAATAAGCACGCCCGTCAGGCTCGGTGACCCGGAAATCGCCGAGCACGTCCGGCCGGCACTGGAGATTGTCGTCGATCGGGAACATCGCCGGCTCGCGCCGCTCGCGACGGACC
>CAYTMM010000122.1:0-6969 GCA_964438875.1 uncultured Sphingosinicella sp.
GACCGGCTGATGGGCAAGAATCCGGAACACCGCTTCAATTTCATCCAGACTCACGCCGCCGAGCTTGACGAAGAGGCGATCGACGCATGACGGCCGCCCGCTTGTGCTGAATCTCTGGACGATCTCGCGCGCCAGCATGATCGGCATCGCCACGGGCATCCTGGCGGTGCTCATCATTTCGGCCATCGAAATCTGGCCGCAAGGGCTGCTGTATCTCTACGTCGCCCTGCTCGCGGTCACGATCTTCTGCGGCGTCTCGATCCTGTGGATCACCGCCTCGGACATCCGCGACCGGGGAACGCGCGGGCGGATGCGCACCATCCGCACCTTCGACATCGCCATCGGCCTCGCACTCCTGATCCCCGCCGCCTACGGCATGCGGCTGATCTGGCCGGAGCTGAATCTCTAACTCGTGACCGCCGGTGCGATCAGGGGGAAACGGGGGATGTCCACCGCAAAGGTGTCGCCGTCCTCGCCGATCATGAAATAGCGGCCTTCCATCGCCCCGGTCGGCGTGCCGAGCGGGCAGCCGGAGACATAGTCGAACGATTTGCCCGGCTCGATCACCGGCTGTTCGCCCACCACGCCCTCGCCGCGCACTTCATGGGTGACGCCGCGTCCGTCCGAGATCGTCCATTCCCGGCTGATCAGCTGCGCCGCCTTCGCGCCGCCATTCTCGATCCGGATATGATAGGCCCAGAACCAGCGGCCCTGCGCCGGTTCGGATTGCTCCGGCAGGAAGCTGACCGACACCCGGACGGTGATGTCGCCCGTGGCGACGGCATGCGGGAAAAGTTCTTTCACCCGCCTTTCCTGTCGACGCGCGGCCGGAAGGTCAACCGGCCATCCGCGCCAGCCGCGCCACCAGCCGCTCGCGCGCCGCCATGACGTCAGCCCGCCGGTCGCCCAGCAGATCGCGCGCCAGCAGGCCGCCGGCCCGTCGTAGCCCCTCGCGCAGCGCCGGCCAGTCGATCGCGCGGTCTCCGGCCAGCAAGGCGGGCGGCAGCGCCATCAGCTCGTCCTCATCCAGTCCGAAGCCCAGCTCGCCGAGCAGCAGCAGCTCGTAGCGCACCAAGGCCGCCGACCAGCCCCGCGCGCTCGGCGCCGCTTCGATCGCGCCGAGCAGTCCTTCCAGCGCGTCGTGGACGGCCGGATAAGGCTGTCCCTCGGGCAGCGCAGCGGCGGTCAACGCCGTGGCCCATTCGATGCCCGCCGCCGCGAGCGGCTCGGAGAGCAGGAAGGCGCGGCTGTGCGACAATTCGGCGGTGAGGTGGGCGAGCTGATCCTCGGTCCGTGCGCGAAACTCCGCCTGGACGCGGTTGCCCGGCACCAGCACCGGGCGCAGCCGCCGCGATTTGCCGCCCCGCACATAGCCGGCCTAGACGCCGTCCAGCGGGGTCAGCGCGCGCACGATCGCGCCATGTTCGCCATGCCCGCGCACCGCGACGATGGTGGCCTCTGCCTCGATCCGCATGCCCCGCGTCTATCAGCGCAACGCCGCGCGCACGAGCCTTTCCGCGCCGATCCGCGCCAACACGCCTTTCGCGGCCGTCACCGCCCCGTCCACGCCGTTCAGCACATGGCCGGCGACCAGGTTGCCCGCCGTCCGGCGCAGCAGCAGCAGATCGGCACAATCGAGCGTGCCCGTGGCGAACAGGCGCTTGTGCTGCCCGTCCCCTTCGGTGAAATCGAACCAGCGGAAGCGCCGTTCCGCCATCAGCGCGCGCATCGCCTCCAATTGCAGCACCGTGCCGGGCGAGAGATCGGCGACATCGGGATCATAGCCCAGATGGGCATAGATCAACGTGTCGCCCTCGGCCGGCGCGTGGAGATAGCTGACCGGCCGCCCGTCAAGGAACAGCAGCCAGCCGCGCACCGCATCGCGCGCGGCCAGCGCGCGCAGCTCCGCCAGCACCTCCGGCCCGTCCGGCAACCCTGCACCGAAGCGCCGCTCCTGATAGGTCCGCGCCGACACCGACCGCGCCAGCGCGTGGAACTCCGCCATCTCGTCCGGCGTGCGATAGGCGCGCAGCTCGATCGCACCGCCGGAGCGTTCCGCGAACCTGCGGGCCTTGCGCTTCAGCGTCGAGCGGCTCTTGGCCGAGAAGCCCGCCAGATAGGCGTCGAAATCCGTATCGAGCGCCGCATAGGCACGCGGATAAGCCTGCCGCACGAAGCCCTTCAGCTCCGCCCATGTGCCCCGCACCGTCGGCAGCAGCGCCGAGGGCAAGGCCGTCACCAGCAGCCCCGAAGCCTCGCGCGGCAGCGCGCCGGCATCGGGCATCTCCCCCGCCAGCCCCTGCGCCAGCGTCAGCCGCAGCCGCACTAGCGGCTTCTCGAACCGCCACAGGGTGCGCCGGCCCACGCGCAGCGGCAAGGTGCTGGAACGGACGGCCAGGGTCATGGCTAGATCCCGACCAGCGGCAGCAGCAATTCGACCCCGCCGACCGAAGATCCGAACCCCGCCGTCGCCGCCTCGACCGGCCGTTCGTAGCGCGTGCCGGACCAGAGCTGTTCGACCACCCGCCGTGCGGTCCGCACCCGGCGCGGCGGCATCGGCGTGGCCTGCGCGTTCAGCGCGACGCCCTCCAGCTCGTCGAAGCGCAAAGTCGGATGCCAATCGCGATGTGCGGCAAGGAAGGCGCACAGTTTCTCGAAGCGCCGCACGATCAACCGATTCGGCCGCCGCCCGTCGCGCGTCGCGAGCTCGAAGCTATGGCTGACCAGCGAAGTCAGCGGATGGCCCTGATGCGCGGCATGGCGCAGCGCCCCGGTCATCTCGTCGAGCGACGCCGCGCAGATCTGCAGATGCCGCAGACGGCCAGCCTTGTCCTCGAACTGCCCGACCGGAATCTCGGTCAAGCCCCCCGCCCGGACCGGCGCGATCTGCGCGTCGGCCAGCGGCAGCGCGCTCAGCGGGCGATGGCTGCCATTGTGGCTGGAATCGTATGCGATCCCGAGATCGGCCAGCGCGGCGAGCGTGTCGGCATCGGCCGCATAGCTGCCGCTGCGAAAGGCGATGGGCGGCGGTGCGTCGGCGTCGATCAGCAGGTCACGGGCCTCGGCGATCAAGGCCCTCTGCCCGTCGCGATCGAACGAAGTCAGCTCGATCCCCGCCGGATCGCACCCTTCCGCCACTTCGCGCCATTGCGCGTGCAGGTGAAGTTGCACCTCCTGTCCCGCCGACAGGATCGGCGCGACGATCGCCCGGATGGGTTCGATCCCGTAAAGCAGGGCCGGCATCGGATCGACGAAGAAGCAGGCCTTCAGCCCGTGCCGCGCCAGCACCTCCAGCTGGTGCGAAATACCCACCCCCGCCGGCTCGATGCTCCGCGCGAAATTGACGCGCCAGTCATCGCCCGGCCGGTAATGGCGCCAGGTGAGCTCGGTATCGACCGTGAGAAGGACGGGCGAAGCCATCCGCACCCGTTACCCACACCCCATGAAGAAAAGGTGAGCGCGTGCTCGCCCTTCACCCCCGCGGGTGGAAATAATCGTAAATGCCCTGCGCGGTCGCCCTGCTGATGCCGGGCACTTTCTCCAGATCCTCCAGCGCCGCCGCCTTCACCGCCCGCGCCGTGCCGAAATGCATCAGCAGCGCCCGCTTGCGCCCCGGGCCGATGCCGGGAACCTCGTCGAGCGGGCTTGTAACCATCGATTTCGCCCGCTTCTGCCGGTGCGCGCCGATCGCGAAGCGGTGCGCCTCGTCGCGCAGCCTTTGCAAATAGAACAGCACAGGCGAATTGGGCGGCAGCGTGATCTCCCGCCCGTTCGGAAAGTGGAAGGTCTCGCGGCCGGCATTGCGGTCCGGCCCCTTGGACACGCCGATCACCGGCACGTCGTGGACGCCGGCATCCTCCATCACCTCGCACACCGACGACAATTGCCCCTTGCCGCCGTCGATCAGCAGCAGGTCCGGCCATTCGCCCCGGCTCCGGTCCGGGTCTTCCTTCTCCAGCCGGGCGAAGCGTCGTCCGAGCACTTCGCGCATCATCGCGAAATCGTCGCCCGGCGCGGTCTCCGGCCGCTTGATGTTGAACTTGCGATAGGCGTTCTTGGTGAAGCCCTCCGGCCCCGCGACGATCATCGCGCCGACCGCATTGGTGCCCATCACATGGCTGTTGTCATAGACCTCGATCCGCTGCGGCGGCTCGGCCATCTCGAACAGGTCGGCCAGCTCGCGCAGATTCTTGAGGGTGGTCGAGCTTTCGGCGAGCCGCCGGTCCAGCTCCTCCTCCGCATTGCGCCGCGCCTGCTGGATCATTCGCGCCTGCGCGCCGCGCTGCGGCGTCTTGATCTGCACCTTGCGCTCCGCCCGTTCGGACAGCGCCTCGGCCAGCAACTCGGCCTCCGGCATCTCCCGGTCGGTCAGCACCAACCGCGCCGGCGGCACCTCCTCATAGAATTGGGCGAGGAAGCTTTGCAGCACCTCCTCCTCCGCCACGTCCGCCGTGTGCGCGGGGAAGAAGCTGCGATGCCCCCAATTCTGCCCGCCCCGGATGAAGAAGGCCTGGATGCACATCTGCCCGCCCTTCGCCGCCAGCGCGAACAGGTCGGCATCGCCCAGCTTCTCGGCATGGATCGCCTGGCTGCCCTGGATATAGGTCAGCGCGCGCAGCCGATCGCGATAGACGGCGGCCAGTTCGTAATCCTGCCGCTCCGCCGCTTCGGACATCTGCTTGCCCAGCTTCTGCTGCACCCGCGTCGATTTGCCGGCCAGATAGTCCTTCGCGTCGCGGACCAGTTCGTCATAGCCCGCTTCGTCGATCCGCCCGACGCAGGGCGCTGAACATCGACGGATCTGATAAAGCAGGCAGGGCCGCGACCGGTTCGCGAAATAGCTGTCCGAACAGCTCCGCAGCAGGAACAGCTTCTGCAGCGCGTTCAGCGTCTCGCGCACCGATCCGGCGCTGGCGAACGGCCCGTAATATTGCCCCTTGAACCGACGCGCGCCGCGATGGAGCTGGACGCGCGGAAAGCCGTGATCCTCGCGCAGCAGGATGAAGGGGAAGCTTTTGTCGTCGCGCAGCAGCACATTGTAGGGCGGCCGGTAACGCTTGATGAGCTGCGCCTCGAGCAGCAGCGCCTCGGCCTCCGTGTGCGTGGTGACGATCTGCATCGACCGGGTCTGGGAGACCATCCGCGCCAGCCGTTTGGTCAGGCGCGGCACCTGCGTATAGCTCGTCACTCGGTTCTTCAGCGCCCGCGCCTTGCCGACATAGAGCACGTCGCCGCGCACATCGAGCATCCGGTACACGCCCGGCCGCACCGGCAGCGTCCGCACCACCTTGCGGATCGCCGCGATCCCGGCGTCGA
The DNA here is from genome assembly GCA_964438875.1 of uncultured Sphingosinicella sp. GTDB lineage: Bacteria > Pseudomonadota > Alphaproteobacteria > Sphingomonadales > Sphingomonadaceae > Allosphingosinicella. Next base: position 5,317 of record CAYTMM010000122.1, read on the forward strand.
GATCGGGCGCATCCGCCCCCTTCAGGGCGTAAGTCGCCTTCTCCTCATTGAAGCGGGAAGCGGCGTCGGGTTGGTCGGGGCGTTCAGCCTTGGTCACGCGAGGGATTTAGGTGATCCCCGCGTCCACCGCCACAATGTCATTCCGGCGAAAGCCGAAATCTAGAATTTCAGCGTGTGCCCAGCCCGGCGATCGTCGCGTCGACCATAGCCTTGTCGGCCTTGGCATCGAGCTTGTCGCGGATCAGCGCCTCGGCGGCGGCGGTCGCGGCGGCGGCGGCCTTGGCGCGGACCTCGTCCACGGCGGCGCGCTCGGCGGCGGCGATCTTGTCCTCGGCCATGCGGGTGCGGCGCTCGACCAGCGCGGCAGCGTCGGTCTCGGCCTGGGCCACGATACCGGCGGCTTCGGTGCGAGCACGCTCGATCATCGTCTCGGCTTCCTTGCCGGCCTGCGCCGCCTTCGCCTCATATTCGGCCTTCAGTGCTTCGGCCTCGGCGCGGAGCTTCGCCGCCTCGTCCAACTGCTCGCGGATTGCGGCGATCTTGGCGTCGAGCGCGCGGCCGATCGCGGCCGGCACCTTCTTCCAGATCAGGATGGCGAGAAACACCACCATCGCCAGCGCGACCCAGCCATAAGGCTCAAGCCCGAGCGCGGAGGGCGTGGGGGCATGGCCGCCGCCATGATCCTGCGTCGAGGCATGGGTGACGTCCGGGGTTGCAGCGGAATCGGCGTGCGCCGCCCGGGCGTGATCAGCGGGAAGAGACATCAGGCAAGCACCGCCTTTACCGCGCTGGCAGCCTGCGCCGCCGTCACTTTGACACCCGCGAGACGGGCGACGATCTCCTGCGCCGATTCAGCGGCGACAGACTCGATTTCCGCCAGCGCCGATCCGGACGCCTCGGCGATCCGCGCCTCGGCCTTCGCAACCTTCTTCGCCAGCGCCGCATCGGCCTTGGCGAGACGCTGCTCGCTCTGCGTCGCCGCTTCGGCCTTGGCCGCTGCGGTTAGCTTCAGCGCCTCGACGCGATTGGCCTCGGTCCGCGTACGATGCGCGTCCTCGCTCTCCTCCGCGGCCCGCTGGGCGGCCTGTGCAGCGGCGAGATCGTCGGCGATGCGCTTGTCGCGCATGTCGACGGTCGCCTGCACCTTCGGCACCATGCCGAGGCCGACGACGAAGAAGACGAGGCCGAACGTCACCAGCACCCAGAAGATCTGGGAGGTCAAGAATTCGGCCAGTTGGTCTATCTGAGGCATCGCACCCGCATCCCGTATCCACGCCGGCCCCGAAGGACCGGCCTGGATGTTCGTGAGGTTGTTACGCGACGAAGACCAGGATCATCGCGACGACGAAGGCCAGCAGCCCGAGCAGCTCGGCAGCGGCGAAACCGATGAACAGGCGGCCCTGCTGGCCGTCGGCGGCCGACGGATTGCGCAGCGCGCCTTCGAGGAACGAGCCGAACACGTTGCCCACGCCGATCGCGGCCATGCCCGCGCCGATCGCGGCGAGACCGGCACCGATGAGCTTTGCTGCTTCTGCGTCCATTGTCTTAACTCCTTGCGTGAATTCGTGGGTGATGGGGATCAGTGAAGATTTTCGGCGTCGTTGATGTAGAGCGACGTCAGCAACGCGAACACATAGGCCTGGATGCCGGCGA
>CAYTMM010000123.1:0-6904 GCA_964438875.1 uncultured Sphingosinicella sp.
GCGATCAGCAGCGCGCCGCTGCCCGCCGCGACCATCGCGCTGCGATAGCCCCAGAGATTGGCGGCGGCGAGCGGCCCTTGCTGCTCCTTGGTCGGCGCGAGTTCGATGCGCCAGGCATCGGCCGCGACCTCCAGCGTTGTCGTCCAGAAGGCGAGCAGCACGGCGAACAGGGCGGTGACGGCCAGGCTTTGCTCGGGCGACACGAACGCCATCGCCGCCATCGACGTGAAGATGCCGAGCTGGGCCAGCATGATCCAGCCGCGACGTTTTCCCCAGAAACGCCCGAAGCCCGGCACCTGGTAGCGGTCGAGCAGGGGCGCCCACAGGAACTTGAAGGTCGGGAGAAGCTGCACCCAGGCGAAGAAGCCGATGATGACCAGCCCGATCTCGTGTGCCTGCAGCCGGAGCATCAGCACGGTCGAGAACATGTAGAAGGGCAAACCCGCCGAGAAACCGAGCAGCAGATAGAGCGCCTGCCGCCCGATCCCTTTCGGCGCCACTTCTGCCGCAGCGTCTACGCCGTCCTGTGCCATTGATGCCATGTTTCCCCCTTCGATGGACGGCAGAAGCTGAGCGAGCAGGCCCGCGCCGTCAACGTCGCCATCGCCCTGCCGGGGCGATGTTTGCTCCGACATCGGACCGGCAGGATGGCGGGAGGTTATGCCGCCGCCAACAGAAACTATGGCCTGTGCGGTGGAACTTGATACTTACTACCAACTGGACGAGCCAAGGGGGAAAAACATGCTCGCTTTCACGTCGCTGAGACCGCTCCTCTGTTCGGGCACGGCTTTGGCCGCGCTCGCCTGCGCATGGTCGGCTCCCGCCGCCGCGCAGTCCTCGGAACCGCCGCCCCCAAGCGCGAATCCGGTGGCCTCCGACGATCAGGGTACGATTCTGGTCACCGGCTCGCGAATTCGGCAGGATCCGAACAACAGCGCGCTGCCGCTACAGATCGTCACCAACCAGGAAATGGAGCGCAACGGCATCAACACGCCGGAGCAGCTCCTGCAATTCCTTACGACCAGCGGTTCGGGGCCGGAAAATCTCGCGTCCAACTCCGACGTCGTCACCGGCGCCCAGCGCGGCACCAATGGTCTCTCCGCCGCCAACCTTCGCGGTCAGGGCAGTGCCGCGACGCTGGTCCTGCTCAACGGTCGCCGCGTGGCCGCGCACGGGCTCAGCGGCTCGGCGGTCGACGTCAACCAGATCCCTTTCTCCGCGATCGAACGGGTCGAGGTGCTGAAGGACGGCGCGTCCGCCATCTACGGCACTGATGCGGTCGGCGGCGTGATCAACTTCATCACCCGCACCGACTATCAGGGCATCGGCATCCAGGGCTTTACCGACATTGCCGAAGAGGGCGATCACACGATTTATCGCCTGTCGGGCATTGTCGGCTACGGCGACCTCGACGAGCAGGGCTTCAACATCATGGCGGCCGTCTCGCACAGCTGGATTCCGATCCTGCGCGGCGAGAATCGTGCTTTCGTCAATGCCAACCAACCTAATCGCGGCTTGTCCGTCGACACGCGCGGTACCCCGATCGCCACGGCGTTCAACATCGGTGCCAATGCCTTCCAGCAGCCCGGCGGCACCTTGCTCACCGGCCTCACGCTCACCGCGCCCAACGGCGCGAATGCGGCGGCGGGCGGCATCAACATCCTCGATCTCCCCGGCGGCGCCGGCTGTGGGACGATGGATGGCGGCATGGCCTATGATCAGGATCTGTGGAATGTGCCCACGGCCTTTTACGCCTGTGCCTGGGACACCGGCCGTGCGGCCGTCATCCAGCAGCCGATCGATACGCTGACTTATTATGGCCGTGCTGTCGTGCGGCTCGGCGCCGCGCACAACCTTTCGGTGGAAGTGACCGGATCGGACGCGACGTCGGCCAAGAGCTTCTCAAACGCGCAGCTCTCCGCCAACACGACCAACCTGCCGATCGGCCTGCCGCTCAACGCGTTGACGACCACAACCTACAACAACGTCTTCAACGCGATCCGGGGGGCTTTTTCCGATCCGGCGCAGTTGGCGGCGCTCGATGCCCGTTACGGCCTACCGATCGCTTATCGCTGGCGCTGCATTCCCTGCGGCCCGCGCGAATATGTGACGAATACCGAGACGTTCCGCGTGGCGGCCGGCATCGAAGGCCCGCTGTGGCGCGATTGGGATTATCGGGCCGGCGCTTCCTATGCGCGCAGCGAATCCTCGTCGGTGCTCGGCACCGGCTATTATTATCGCGGCACGCTGGCCAATGGCGCGTCGGATCCCAACGCGCCCATTGCGCCGGGTGCGACGGCGCCGGGCTTGGTCGGCCTTCTGAATGCCGGCCTTCTCGATCCGTTCAGCCTGCAGCAGAGCGCGGCGGGTCTTGCGGCGCTCGATGCGATTTCGGCGGAAGGCACGACTCTGTACGGCGGCCGTTATGCGGTCCGTCAGTTCGACGCATCCTTCTCCGGCTCGATCTTCGAGCTGCCGGGCGGCAGCGTCCGCGCGGCGTTCGGTGTGGACTATCGCCGTGAGACCTATGAGTTCAACGGCTCCGCCGCCGCGGATGCGACGGCGCCGGTGATCTTCCTCGCTGCATTCGACAACGTGAATGCGCTGACGCCCAAGCGGCGCAATGTGCTTGCGGCCTATGCGGAGGTGCTGTTCCCGATCCTGCCCAATCTCGATGTCACGCTCGCGGGCCGCATCGACGATTATACCGGCTTCGGCACCACCACCAATCCGAAGGTCTCGGTCCGCTTCCGGCCCTGGGAACCGCTCATGTTCCGCGGCTCCTACAATACCGGCTTCCGTGTCCCGACCTTCAACCAGATCTTCAACGGCCGCACGATCTCGCCTTATTCCGGCAGCGATATCGCCGATCCGGTCCGCTGTCCGGGCGGTGTGCCGACGGCGCCGTTCGGCAGCGGCGATCCCTGCGCGCAGATCCGCCCCGAAATCGCGACGGGCGGCAATCTGACGCTCGGCCCGGAGACGGCCGAGCAGTTCACCCTCGGCTTCGTCATCACGCCGGCGCCGATGTTCAGCCTGTCGGTGGATTGGTGGTCGGTCAGTGTGGACGATACCATCGCCACGCTGACGCTGCGTCAGCTGATCGACAATGCCGCGATTTTCCCGGAGCGTTTCGAACGCGATGGCGCGGGCGAAATCGCCTTCATCGACCGGACCTGGCTCAATGCCGGCTCCCGGCGCACCCAGGGCATCGAGATTTCCGCGCGCGGCGGTTTCGAACTGGGCGCTGGCGCGCGCATCATGGCCGGCATCGACGGCACCTACCTTCTGCGCAAGCGGGAGCGGCTGACCGATTCGCTGGATTATGAGGATCAGATCGGCATCTTCACTTTCACCGGCGATCTCGGCCTGCGCTGGAAGCACAATGCCTTCATCAGCTACCAGACCGGCGATCTCAACGTTACCCTGACCCAGCTTTTCCGGAACGGCTATCGCAATTACGCGCTGCCGGGCATCGCGACGGGCGCGATCACCCGGCCGGATTATAATGAGCGGGTCGACGATTACGTCACTTACAACCTGTCTGTCAGCTATTCCGGGCTGATACCGGGCGTCAGGTTTACGGCGGGTGTGCGCAACATCTTCGACAGGGATCCGCCCTTCGCGATCACCTATGACGGCAATACCGGCGCGGGCAGTTCCTGGGAGCCGCGCGTCGCCGATCCGCGTGGCCGGTCCTATACTTTCTCGGCCGAATTGAGGTTCTGAGGGGGCAACCTTGCGAAGCCGCGGCCGGTGCCGCGGCTTCGCTCTTTTCAAGAGCTCGTTAGTTTTCGCACCGGTCCGCCGGATACATTCCGTCGCGATCAGGTGTCAGTCGTCGATCTTTGCGGCCAGCCATTCCTCGATCGCCCGGAAGGCGGAGCGTCCCGCCGGCTGCGGGGACGGATTGTTGGCGGCGAAATAGGCGATGCCGATGCCGCGCGCGGAATCGATCCACAGGCCGGACCGCAGATTATAGGCCTCCCCGGCATGGCCCGAAAGCCGCCGCCGGCCGCCCAGCAAATCGTCGTCGCAGCCGGGGCCGTCGGATGCGAGTTGTTCGGCGGCCAGGCCATAGGCGCAGTAGAAGCCGTCATCGGTCGTGCCATTGGTGCCGTTGAAGGTCCAGGCCGGTCGCAGGATGGCGTCGATGCTCGCTTCGTTCAGGAACGGATGGCCGTCGTGCCGGCCCCGGTTGAGCAGCACCCGCCCGATCACCGCCAGGTCCAGCACCGACACGCGCAAGCCGCCCTGTGGCGAGAACAGGGCGCCATTCTCGCCGAGCGCATAGCTTTCCAGGTCGCAATCCTCCCCGGCGCGGAACACCGGGCAGGCCGGGCGGGCGCCCTGCAGATCGTCGAGCGCGACCGAGCCGTCGGCGCGGTAGAGCGTCACCGCGCGGGCGATCTTCGCGTCGCTGCACATCGTCCAGTTGAAGCAGGCGTCGAGCCCGAGCGGCTCCAGCACCAGGCCGTGGATCAGCCGGTCGAACCGCTCGCCCGTCGCCCGTTCCAGCGTCGAGGCGATGATCGGGAAATTGAGATTGGCATATTGGAAATGCGTGCCGGGCGCATGGTCGGGATCGAATATCTGAGGATCGGCGAGCGCGCCGCGCAAAGTCCGGCCGAACGGGATGACATAGGCCTCGCCCGCATCGCGCAGGCCGGAGGTGTGCGACAGCAGCATGCGCAACGTGATCGGTACGTCGGGAAAGGCCGGGTTGCGCAGCTCCCAGCCCAGCCAGTGCGACACGTCCGCATCGAGGTCGATCCGTCCCGCTTCGGCGAGCCGCATGACGCCGAGCGCCACGACCAGCTTGGAAACCGACGCCACCCGCGCCGGATCCTCCACCGTGACGCGGCGCCCGTGTCGCCGTTCGGCCGTGCCCGCCGCGCCGCTGCTCCGCACGCCGGCCGCGTCGAAGCTGGCCCAGGCATAGGTCACGCTTTCCGGCGGTGCCGCATGGGCCTGGAACGACAGGCCGGCGAGGCTCGCGAGGAGGAGGATGGACCGCATGGCCCACGATAGCGGTCCGCGCGCCTCTCGACCAGCAGGCGTGCGGGCAATATGCACGGGTTCGGGCAATCCGGGAGGACAGATGATCGTTCGCGCTGTGCAAGGTGGTTTGAAGGCATGATGGACGCGCCGGTTTTCGACGGGCGGGCGGTCCACGATCTGCTCGATTATGATGGCTGCATCGCGGCCATGCGCGCGGCGATGGCGGCGCTGTCCGCCGATACGCGCGAACAGCCGCTGCGCGCGATCACCGATCTGGGCGACGGCAAAATGTTCGGGATGATGCCCGGCACCTTGCCGGGCACGCCCGATTTCGGGGCGAAGATGGTCAGCGTCTTCCCCGATCCCGCGCGGCCGGGGCGCACCGCGCATCGCGGCACGGTTGTGCTGTTCGACGGCGCGAGCGGGGCGGTCGCCTGCATTGCGGATGCCGAAGCCGTCACCCTGATCCGTACCGCCTGCGCGACCGCGGCGGCGACCGACGCACTCGCTCGCGCGAACGCTTCGCGGCTCGGCCTGTTCGGCTGCGGCGCACAGGCGGAGACCCATATCCGCGCCATTGCCCGGGTCCGCCGGCTGGACCGGATCGGCATCTGGGGCCGCGATTTCGCTCGGGCCGGGGCTTTCGCGTCCCGCATCGCGGCCGAAACCGGGATCGACGCTGCCGCGATTGCCGATCCCGCCGAACTGGCCGGGGACAGCGACATCATCTGCACGGTCACGGCGTCCGCCGAGCCCGTGCTGCTGGGCGATTGGGTCCGTCCCGGCACGCATGTGAACGCGGTCGGGTCCAGCTATGCCGGCCCGGTCGAGGTCGATGGTGCGCTGGTCGCGAAGAGCCGCTATTTCGTCGACTATCGCCGGTCCGCGCTCGCGGCGGCGTCCGAACTTCTCGCCGCGCGCGCGGCGGGGCTGATCGGCGAGGATCATATCCTGGCCGAGATCGGCGCGGTCATCGCCGGCACGACGGCAGGCCGCGCGTCGGACGGCGACATCACCTTCTACAAGTCCCTCGGCCATGTCGCGCAGGATCTGGCCGCTGCGCGCTACCTGCTCGCCCGATCTGCCGGGAGCGCCTAGACCAACGCGGCGTCCAGCGTGATGTCCGGATTGAGCGCCTTGGAAATCGGGCAGCCGGCCTTGGCCTTGCCCGCCAGCTCGTGAAACAGGCGATCCTCGATCGATGGAATGGCGGCTCGCAGCGTCAGCTTGATCGCGGTGACCGCGAAACCGCCGTCCACCTGTTCCAGCGTGACCTCGGCGCTCGTGTCCATCCGTTCGGCGGTGTAGCCCGCTTCCTGCAGGATCAGCGACAGCGCCATCGTGAAGCAGCCGGCATGGGCGGCGCCCAGCAGCTCTTCCGGGTTGGTCCCGGCGACGCCTTCGAATCGGCTGGCGAAACCGTAGGGATATTCGGCCAGCGCACCGCTGGCGGTGGAGATTGCGCCTTTGCCGTCCTTCAATCCGCCGGTCCAGGCGGCCGATGCCTTGCGCGTGATTTTCATGGCTGTCCTCCTTTGGTCAGTCGCCCTTCGCGGCCTGACGCGAGCGGGTGAGCGCGAACTCCGTATAGCCGTTCGGCGTCGCCGCGCCTTCGAAAATCAGCGCCCGCGCCGCCGCATAGGCCGGACCGTCATAGGCCGGGGCCATCGTGCTATAGGCCGGATCGCCCGCATTCTGGCGATCGACGACGCCTGCCATCCGGCGCAGCGCCTCGTCCACTTGCGCTTCCGTCACGATGCCGTGCCGCAGCCAGTTGGCGATATGCTGGGAGGAAATGCGGAGCGTCGCGCGGTCCTCCATCAGGCCGACATCATGAATGTCCGGCACCTTGGAGCAGCCGACGCCCTGATCGACCCAGCGCACGACATAGCCGAGAATGCCC
>CAYTMM010000124.1:0-4717 GCA_964438875.1 uncultured Sphingosinicella sp.
GTTGGAATTCAGCAACACGACGCCGCTGCCCGCGAAGATCTATGCCAATGAGGGCGCCTGCCAGTTTCTGTTCCTGCAGGGTAACGAGCCGTGTGAGGTGAGTTATGCCGACCGCGCCGGCAAATATATGGGGCAGAAGGGCGTGACGCTGCCGAAGCTGTAGCGGTCAGTTGGCCGCGTCGTCGGCCAGCTTGCCGGGACCGCGCAGGATCTTCTCCACCCAATCGGCATAAGCGTGGATGAAGCCGGTCAAGAACTTGACCGTCCTGTCGCCTTTCACCTGCCCGTTCTCATCGAACCCATCGCCTACATTGGCGAGATAGGCCTCCGGCTGTTGCATCAGCGGGATGTCGAGGAAGACGCAGGACTGGCGCAGATGATGATTGGCGCCGAACGCACCCAACGGCCCTGGCGTCGCGCTGACGATCGCACCCGGTTTCTTCGCGTAGACCGACTGGCCATAGGGCCGCGAGCCGACGTCGATCGCATTCTTGAGTACGCCCGGGACCGAACGGTTATACTCGGGCGTGACAAACAGCACGCCCTCGGCGCGGCGCATCCGGTCCCGGAACGCCTGCCAGGCGGCCGGCGCATCGTCGGGATCGAGATCCTGGTTGTAATGCGGAAGATCGCCGATCTCGACGATCTCCAGCTTCAGCCGGTCCGGCGCCAGATCGGCGAAGATATGCGCAATACGGCGATTGAAGGATTCCCTGCGCAGGCTGCCGACAAGGATGGCGATGTCACGTTGCTCAGTCATATGTTTCCTACGATCTATCCGGCCGGACGTTCCGCCCACGTTGAACGCCATTTGCCGCGTGCCATTATCCCATAGCAAGCTGCTGCAGTCGCTCAGACGGTCCAATCCCACATGCACCGTGAAGAGCGGCGCGCGCACGACGAGATCGACGGCAAAGGCGGGGTGGGAGAATGCCCCTCAGCGCCGGCGCCCCTGATGGCGAATGTTTCCGGGGCGACCGCGCTTGCCGACCATATGGCCGGCCTTGTCGCGTCTTGGGCCGCGCGGACCTCGCGGCACCCGCCCCTCCCCGCCGCGCGGGCCATCGGGCAGCTCGAAGCGCAGATTGCCGCTGACCGGATCGGCTTCGGCGAGGCGCAACGGCAGGCGCTGCCCCATCGTGAACGTCTCACCGCTATTCTCGCCGGTCAGGCTGTGACTGGCTTCGTCGTAACGGAAATACTCATTGCCCAGCAAAGCCGCCGGGACCAGCCCGTCGCCCCCCAGCTCCTCGACCGTCGCGAAGAAGCCGAAGGGCTGCACCCCGGTGATCCGGCATTGCAGCACCTGCCCGACATGATCGGCGAGATAGGCCGCCACATAGCGGTCCATCGTCTCGCGCTCGGCGATCATGGCGCGGCGCTCGAGATTGGAAATGAGCTCGCCCATCGCCTCCATCGATCCCGCCTCCTCGCCGCTCAGCGCGCCTTCGCCCAGCCGGTACGCGCCGACCAGCGCGCGATGGACGATCAGATCGGCATAGCGGCGGATCGGCGAGGTGAAATGGGCGTAGGAGCCGAGCGCGAGGCCGAAATGCCCCTGATTGCGCGGGGCGTAATAGGCCTGGGTCTGGGTGCGCAGCACCTGCTCCATCACCTGCGGCCGGAAATCGGCATCGCCGACCCGCGTCAGGATGTGATTGAACGTCGCCGGCCGGATCACCTGCCCCATCGCGAATTCGAGGCCGAACGTGTCGAGATAGTCCTTCAGCGCAACCAGCTTCTCGCGCGCCGGCGGCTCGTGGACGCGGTACATGACCGGCGCCTTCTTCGCCTCCAGCGCCTTGGCCGCGGCGACATTGGCGGCGATCATGTAATCCTCGATCAGCTTATGCGCGTCGAGCCGCTCGCGCGGGGCAACGGAGAGAATCCGGCCCTTCTCGTCCAGCACCACGCGCCGCTCGGGCAGGTCCAGCTCCAGCGGGGCGCGCTTCTCCCGCGCCTTGTAGAGCGCGCGCCAGCAATCCCAGAGGGGGATCAGGGTGGAGTGGACGAGGGCGCGGGAAACCGGGCCTTCGCTCTCGATCTCGGGCATCGAGCAGGCGGGCGAGGCGACGTCGATCCGCTCCTGCCCCGCCTCCGCATCGATCGCCGCCTGGGCGTCTTCATAGGCGATGTTTGCGGCGATGCGGACGCGGGCGCGGGTGAAGCGCCAGGATTTGAGCGCGCCGGCCTTCGTTACCTGCAAGTGACAGACGAGCGCGGCGCGGTCCTCGCCTTCCTTCAGCGAGCAGATGCCGGCGCTCAGTTCCTCGGGCAGCATGGGCACGACCCGGTCGGGGAAATAGACGCTGTTGCCGCGCTTGCGCGCCTCCCGGTCCAGCGCCGATCCGGGGCGGACGTAGAAGCTGACATCGGCGATCGCGACGATCGCCTTCCAGCCGCCGTCATTGGCGGGATCGTCGTCCGGCGCGGCCCAGACCGCATCGTCATGGTCGCGCGCGTCCGCCGGATCGATGGCGACGATGGGAATGTGGGTCAGGTCTTCGCGCTCGCCGAGCGGCTGCTTCGCCGCCCGCTCCGCCTCCGCCAGCACGGCATCCGGAAACACGTGCGGGATCTCATGCTTGTGGATCGCGATCAGGCTGAAGCTGCGCGGGGCGAAGGGATCGCCGAGAATCGTGTCCACGCGGGCGGAAAGTCGCGGCGGTCGGCCCGTCTTTTCGGCCAGTACGAGATCGCCCACCTGCGCGTCGCCGAGATCGGAGATGGGCAGTTCGCGCCGCTCCTTCTTCTCGACGGGCTTGAGCCAATGCTTGTCGCCCTCCTTGTGGACGACGCCGAGCAAGAGTTCGCTGCCCTTCAGCAGCTTCTTCATCGGATGGGCGATCCAGCTGCCGTCCCGGCCCTCCTCGTTGCGCGCGAGGATGCGATCGCCGACGCCGAGCGCCGGCCCGCGTCCCTTGCGCTCCATCACGCGCAGGCGGGGCGGCGGCTCCTCCGCCTCCCAGCGTTCCGGCACCGCGAAGGCGCGGCCCGCATCGTCCACATCGACGACGCGCAGCACCGTTACTTTCGGCACGCCCCCGAAACGGTGGAAGGCGCGACCTGTCCCGGCATCGATCAGCCCCTCGTCGCCCATATCCTTGAGCAACGCCTTCAGCGCGATCTTCTCATTGCCCTTCAGGCCGAACGCCTTGGCGATCTCGCGCTTGCCCGCCGCCCGGTCGGACGACTGGATGAAGTCGAGGATCTGCTCGCGGGTGGGAAGGCCGGGCTTGGGTCTTTTGGGCATGATCGTTCCGTTCCCGAACGCCTCAGCAGCGATGGAGACGCAGGATGTGAGTCGTCAGGCGCAGCTGAGCGTTCGAGCATTCCAGTCCGAAAGCGAACCGGGATAGCTGTCGAGCAAATCCATCTTGTCGATTCGAACCACCAATTCGTAATTGTCGGATCGGGCGACTCTTGCGGTCAGAACCTTGCCGCACCATTCCTGTTCCAGCCGGTCATACATGCCGCTGACGCTCGCGCGATCGAGCCGGCTCAGATCGCCTGAATATTGATAGACCAGATGGACCGCATTCCCGTTCACGTCGGCGGCAGAGGCCGCGAGGGGCGGAGCCTCATCAAGGGCGCGGCCGCGCATTTCGATCCGCTGGCTTTCCGCGCCTTCGTTGAATCCTGCGGCGATCTGTTCGAGGTCGCCTTGCGAAACCGATGCGTCCCGCATCAGATGCCCGCCCGCCATCAGCAGAAGCAGGACGATCACCACCGGAACCACCCAGCCCGGCAATCCGCTCCTCGCGGGCATATCGGGCGCCGCGGGAGCCTGCTGAATCTTGGCCTTCAGAGCTTCGTACTCTTCGGGGGTGATTTCGCCCCGCGCCAGGCGTTCGTTGAGGATGTTCAGACTGTCGTCCAAGTCTCGCCTCCCATAATCATTGTCGATCACACATGGTCGTGGAAATACGGTGACCATCCCTATCATGTGAACCGGCGCGGACAACCGGCGGCCGATACGATTTGGGGAAAGCGGCCGAGGCTTCAGGCCGAAACCACTTCCTGCGCGATGGTTCCGAAGATCGGGTGGCCGGACGCATCGTCCATCCAGATGCGGACATTGTCGCCGGCCTTGAGGAAGGGCGTGGCGGGCTTGCCGTCCAGGATCGTCTCGACGGTGCGGATCTCGGCAAGGCAGGAATAGCCCTTGCCGCCGCGGCCCACCGGCTTGCCGGGGCCGCCGTCCGCATCCTTGTTGGAGACGGTGCCGGAGCCGACGATCGAGCCGGCGCCGAGATTGCGGGTCTTGGCGAGATGGGCGATCAGGGTGCCGAAATCGAAGGTCATATCGACGCCCGCGTCGGCGCGGCCGAAAGGCTGGCCGTTGAGATCGACCTTCAGGACGCCGTGCAGCTTGCCGTCCGCCCAGGCATCGCCCAACGCGTCGGGCGTCACGAAAACGGGCGACAGCGCGGAGGCGGGCTTGGACTGGACGAAGCCGAAGCCCTTCCCGAGCTCGGCGGGAATGAGATTGCGCAGGGAGACGTCGTTGACGAGGCCGACCAGCCTGATGTGGCCGAGCGCCTCTTCGCGGGACACGCCGCGGGGCACGTCGCCGGTGACCACGACGATCTCCGCCTCGAGGTCGCAGCCCCAGGCCTCGTCCGCCAGCGGGATCGGATCGCGGGGCGCGAGCATCTCGTCGGACCCGCCTTGGTACATGAGCGGATCGGTCCAGAAGCTCTCGGGCATCTCCGCC
>CAYTMM010000124.1:4727-6487 GCA_964438875.1 uncultured Sphingosinicella sp.
CCGCCCCGCGCGCCTTCCTGACCAGCTCGACATGGTTCACATAGGCCGAGCCGTCCGCCCATTGATAGGCGCGCGGCAGCGGCGCAGCGGCCTCGCGCTCGTGGAAGCGTTCGCGCGGAATCGCCTCATGCGCCAGATCGGTCGCGAGCAGGCGCAAGGCCGGCTCCACGTTCGCCCAATCGTCGAGCGCCGCCTGCAAGGTCGGCGCGATATGAGCCGCGTCCGCGCACCAGGCGAGATCGTCCGAGACCACCACCAGCCGCCCGTCGCGGCCATTCTTCATGCTGCCAAGTTTCATGGTCTGTCCATCGGCCTGCCGCGCGGCGAGATCAACCCAGCAATTGCGCCTGATGGGTCGCCACCGTTGCGGCCAGCCAGTCGGTGAACGCGCCGACGCGGCCGGAGCGGCGAGTGTCGGCATGGGTGACCAGCCAGAAGGAACGCGTCACCGCCACATCGTCGAGCAGCCGCACCAGGCACGGATCGGCATCTCCGATGAAGCAGGGCAGGACAGCGAGGCCGGCGCCGGCCGCGACCAGATGATGCTGGGCATTGACGCTGGTGCTGCGCAGGCGCGGCTCCAGCCCTGGCGCGATTTCGGAAAGATAGCGCAGCTCAGGCGCGTAGAGCAGGTCCGGAACATAGCCGATCAGCGGATGACGTTTCAGCGCCGCGCGGTTCTCCACCGGGCCGTGCGCGGCAAGCCAGCCCTTCGCGGCATAGAGCCGCAGCCGGTAATCGGTCAGCTTGCGCACGAAGAGCGGTCCCTTGCGCGGTCGATCGAGCAGGATCGCCACATCCGCCTCCCGCCGCGAAGGATTGAGAAAGCCAGACGACGCGACGAGATCGACGATGAGGCGCGGATGGGCGGCGGCGAACGCCGGAAGATGCCGGGCGACGAACCAGGTGCCGAACCCTTCCGACACGCTGATACGGATCGCGCCGGCCAGTTCCGGCCCGGTTTCCGCGCCGGTCTGAATCTCGCGCCAGGCGCGCTCCATCTCCTCGGCGCGTTCGCGAAGGCGCTCTCCCGCCTCGGTCAGCGCTTGTCCGTCCTTGCCCTGTTCGAACAGGGTCTGACCCATCGCCGCCTCCAGCCGGCGTAGCCGGCGCCCCACCGTGGTCGCATCCACGCCAAGCTGCGCCGCTGCCCGGGCGAGCTGCCCGGCCCGCGCGACCGCGAGGAAATGGGGGAGATCGTCCCATTGCATGTGCCTGCAATTATGCAGGTTTATGCTGCATGTCTATCACTTGCCTGCACTCTTGCGCAGGCGCATAGCGGCTGGACAGGAGAGTGACCCCATGCGCAATGTCGATCATTATATCGCCGGCCTTCCTTTCGCTTCGGGCGAACGCCACGGCGACATTTTCAACCCAAGCGAGGGCGACGTACAGGCGCAGGTCCGCTTCGGCACCGCCGCCGACCTCGAAAAGGCCGTTGCCGCCGCGCGCAAGGCCTTCCCCGACTGGGCCGCGACCAATCCGCAGCGCCGCGCCCGCGTCATGTTCAACTTCAAGGCCCTGGTCGAAAAGAACATGGACGATCTCGCCCTCCTGCTCGCCTCGGAGCATGGCAAGGTCGTCGCCGATGCCAAGGGCGATATCCAGCGCGGGCTTGAGGTTATCGAATATGCCTGCGGCATCCCCCACGCGCTGAAGGGCGAATATACGCAAGGGGCAGGCCCCGGCATCGATGTCTATTCGATGCGCCAGCCGCTCGGCGTCGTCGCGGGAATCACCCCGTTCAACTTCCCGGCGAT
>CAYTMM010000125.1:0-6454 GCA_964438875.1 uncultured Sphingosinicella sp.
CGGAATTCGAGGTCTTCTATTATGACGGACGCCGGATCGGCCTGCTGCGCGAGGATGAGCGCTTCGTCGAGCCGGTGGGCCGGGTGACACGGTCCGGCAGCGCGTTCGTCCTGCGCGACTGGGAAATGGCGGTGACGCGCCTGTCGCCGACCCGCATCCAGCGCGAAATCCAGGACACCGGCCCGCCCGAGCGCTGGTGCCCGGCCGACCAGATTCCGGCCGCCTATCGCATGCGCTAGGCGAGAAACGCCCTGAACGCCCGGCGGAACGCCACCGGCTGGTCCTGCATGATCATGTGGCCGCTGTCGTCGATCCGCACCAGCCGCGCACCGCGGGCGGGAGCGTAGGCCTGGGCGAAGCTGCGATCCACGGCGGCGCGCGCACGGGGATCGGGTGACGCGTAGACCACGGTCATGGGCGCGCGGATGCGGGGCAGATCGCCGGCGAGATCGATCGCGGCGAGATCGCGGGCGGCGCGGCCGACAACATCGGGATCGCTGCGGCGATTGGCGGTGTTCGGTGGGCTGAACGCGTTCATGATGTTGGCGAAGAACTGCCGTCCGCCCGGCGAATCGAGCATCGTGCCGAGATCGCGGGCGAGTGGCCCCCAGCCTGAGGCGCTGCCGCCGAACAGCCCGGCGGGCTGGGGCAGCATGTCCACCACCATCACCCGGCCGACCAGCTCCGGCCGGCGCGCCGCGATCAGCATCGCCAGCGTGCCGCCCATCGAATGGCCGACGATCGCCGGGCGGCGCAGTCCGTTCGCCTGGATGTAGCGGGCGATCTCCTGCGCGAGCGGATCGATTACCGGCCCGGCCCGATTGCCGCCCGCCGGATCGCCAGCGAAACCCGCGACCTGCAGGAGGTGATATCGATAGCCCGGCGTCGTGGCGGCCATGTCGCGCCACACCTCGCGGCCCGAGGTCAGCCCGGGAATCAAGAGCACATCCGGCCCGCGCCCCGATAGCTCGACCGAGAAACGGGTCGGCCGGAAAGGCTGCGCGGCAGCGAGGTCGGGCAGGCCCGTCAGCCCCAAAGCAAGAGCCATGATCATGAAATCGCGGCGTTTCATCGCACCTCGCCTAATCCCTGTTCCTTGAACGCAGCCTTACCCTTCCCGCTCTTCGCGCCAGAGGCTAGACAGGCCGGATGTCCTCTCCGCACCTCTATCTTGTCGATGGCTCCAGCTACATCTTCCGGGCCTTCCACCAATTGCCGCCGCTCACCAACCGGCACGGGCTGAATGTCGGTGCGGTCTATGGCTATACGACGATGCTGTGGAAGCTGGCCGACAGCCTGAACAAGGAAGATGGGCCGACCCATCTGGCGGTGATCCTCGACGCGTCGGAAAGCACGCACCGCAACCAGCTCTACGACCAGTATAAGGCGAACCGCCCGCCCGCGCCGCCCGAGCTGGTGCCGCAATTCCCGCTGATCCGCGACGCCACCCGTGCTTTCTCCATCCCCTGTATCGAGGAAATGGGGCTGGAGGCGGACGACATCATCGCCGGCTATGCCAAAGCAGCGGCAGCGGCTGGCTGGCAGGTGACGATCGTCTCGTCCGACAAGGATCTGATGCAGCTCATCGAGGACGGGCGGATCGACATGCTCGACACGATGAAGGACCGGCGAATCGGCGTGCCGGAGGTGATCGAGAAATTCGGCGTCGGGCCGGATAAGGTGGGCGAGGTGCTGGCGCTGATGGGCGACAGCGTCGACAATGTGCCGGGCGTGCCGGGCATCGGCCCCAAGACCGCGTCCAAGCTGATCCAGGAATATGGCACTGTCGATGCCGTGCTCGCCGCCGCGCCGGAGATGAAGCCCTCCAAAATGCGCGAGAATCTGATCGCCCACGCCGATATGGCGCGCCTGTCGCGGCAATTGGTCGAATTGATCAGCGACTCGCCCTTGCCCGAGCCGCTGGAAGAGCTGGCGCTGAAGGGAATCCCGAAGGAGCCCTTGCAGGCCTTTCTCGAGGAACATGGCTTCAAGTCGCTGCTGGCAAGGCTTGGCGTACAAGCGCCGGCCGCCGCGCCGGTTGCCGCCAGTGCCGCCGCCGCTCCGGCATCTGCGGAAACACCGGAGCCCGCGATCGACCGGTCGCTCTACGAGACCGTGGCGGATGAGGCCGCGCTTGACGCCTGGATCGCGGACATCGCCGCGCAGGGCTTCGTCGCGATCGATACCGAGACGGACGGGCGGGACAGCGTGTCGGCCCGCCTGGTCGGCGTCAGCCTTGCGACCCGGCCGAACAAAGCCTGCTACATCCCACTGGAGCATGGCAGCGACGATATGTTCGCCGAACGCCCGCCGCAGCTTCCCGCCGATCTGGTGCTGACGAAGCTGAAGCCGCTGCTGGAGGATGAGGCGATCCTGAAGATCGGGCACAACCTCAAGTTCGACTGGGTGGTGCTGCGCCAGCGGGGCATCGCGATCGCGCCTTATGACGATACACTGGTGATGAGCTTCAACCTCGATGCCGGCGGGCTGAACGGCCACGGGCTGGACGAGCTGGCGAAGAAGCATCTCGGTCACGAATGCATCCCGTTCAAAGCCTTGTGCGGCACGGGGCAGAAGCAGATCACGTTCGACAAGGTGCAGGTGGACAAGGCCACCGAATATGCCGCCGAGGATGCCGATGTGGCGCTGCGCCTGTGGCACCGTTTTCGTCGCCGTCTGCCCTTCGAGAAGGTGACACGGGTCTATGAGATGGTAGACCGGCCGATGGTCGCCGTGATCGGCGGGATGGAGCGTCTTGGCGTCAAGGTGGATCGCGAGGTGCTGGCCAGCCTGTCTGCCGAGTTCAACACGCAGATCGCCGCGCTGGAGGAGAAGATCTGGGCCGAAGCGGGCGACCGCTTCACAATCGGATCGCCGCAGCAGCTTGGCGAGATATTGTTCGGCAAGATGGGCCTGTCGGGCGGGCGCAAGGGCAAGTCCGGCGCCTGGTCCACCGACGTCAACGAGCTGGAGCGGCTGGGCCGCGAAGGCGTGCCGATCGCGAAGCTGGTGCTCGACTGGCGGCAGCTTTCCAAGCTCAAGTCCACCTATACCGACGCGCTGCAGGAGCAGATCAACGCCCGCACGGGCCGCGTGCACACCTCCTATTCCCTCTCCGGCGCGCAGACCGGACGGCTCGCCTCCACCGATCCCAACCTGATGAACATCCCGATCCGCACCGAGATCGGCCGGCGCATCCGCGACGCCTTCGTCGCCGAGCCAGGCTTCGTCATGCTGGCGGCGGATTACAGCCAGATCGAGCTGCGCCTCGCCGCCCATATGTGCGACGTGCCGACGCTGAAGGCCGCGTTCGAAGCGGGCGAGGACATTCACAACCGCACCGCGCAGGAACTGTTCGGCACGGTCGACCGCGACACCCGCGCCCGCGCCAAGACGATCAACTTCGCCATCCTCTACGGCATTTCGCGCTGGGGCCTGGCCGGGCGGCTGGAGATCACGCCGGAAGAGGCGCAGGAGATGATCGACCGCTATTTCGAGCGTTTCCCCGGCATCCGCGCCTATATCGGCGACACGCTGACCCACGCGAAGGAAAGCGGCTTCACCACCACCCTGTTCGGCCGCAAGACGCATTTCCCGCGCCTCGATTCCAAGATCCAGCACGAGCGCCAGGGCGCAGAGCGCGCCGCGATCAACGCGCCCATTCAGGGTACGGCGGCCGATATCATCAAGCGCGCCATGGCCCGCATCGGCCCGGCGCTCGCCGCCGAGGGGCTGGGCGAGGTCCGCATGCTGATGCAGGTCCATGACGAGCTTGTCTTCGAAGTGCCCGAGGGCGATGTCGAGGCGGCCAGCGCCGTGATCCGCCGCGTCATGGAAGGCGCCGCCGAGCCGGCGGTGGAGCTCAACGTCCCGCTCGGCGTCGAGATCGGCACCGGCCCGAACTGGGGCGCCGCGCATTGACCGAAACGGCCAAAACGGCCCCCGATCAGGACATCGCCGCGCTCGCGAAGGGCGGGCGGACCAATTTCTTTGGCTTCCTGCTGCGGCTCGCCGCACGGCTGCCCTTCCTGTTCATCGCCGGCCATTATTACGGGCCGGAGCTGCTCGGCCGCTTCGCCTATGCGATCATCGTCATCGAACTGGCCGCGCAGCTCGCCACGATCGGACTGAAGCGCGGGCTCGCCCAGCAGCTCGCCAATACCGATCGGCCACATGTCTGGATCGTCTGGGACGGCCTGCTCGCCGCCTTCATTGCCTCGACCGCCGCAAGCTTGATCCTGATGGCCTTCCCGCAGGCAATGTTCCCGTCCGGCGACATACGCGGCGCGGAATGGCTGCTGCCCCTCGTCATCTTCGGCATTGCCGGGGCGGACGTGGCGCTCGCCGCGCTCGCCTATCGCCATGACGTCGCGTCCACGGTGCATGTCCGCGCCATCGTCGAGCCCTGGACGATCAGCATCGCCGCCGGCCTGCTGATCTTCGTGTCTTCGCGCGACGGCCTGATCATCGCCTATGTCGTGTCGATCGCGGCCGGGCTTGCGACCGCCTTCTGGCGGCTGGGACGCAGCTACGGACTGCCGCGCGGCTGGAAGCCCCGCCCGGCCGAGCTGATGGCCGTGGCGCGGCGCAATATCCCCCTCGCCGCCGCCGATGCGATCGAATGGGGATCTCGCCGGCTCGACATCGCGATCCTCGGCCTGTTCGTCGCGCCTTACTGGGTCGGCGTCTATTATGTCGCGCAGCAGGTCGCTTCGCTGCCGCAGAAGCTTAAGACCAGCTTCGATCCGATCCTCGCCCCGGTCATCACCCAGAAGCTTGCCGAGGACGATCGCAAGGCGGTGGCCAAGCAGGTGCGGCAGGTCGGTTTCTGGATCATCGCCGCCCAGGCCGGCATCGGCCTCGCGCTCGGCATTCCGGGCGAGGCCGTGATGGGCCTGGTCGGGCCGGGCGGCGCGTTCGTCGGCGGCACGGCGGCTTTGGCTTTCCTGCTCGCCGCCGAAGTGATCGCGGCCACGGCGGCGGTGTCGGAGGCGGCGCTGGTGTATGTCGCGCGGCATCGCAACCTGCTGATCTCCATGCTGATGCTCGCCGTGCAGGCGGTGCTGACCGTCGGCATCATCCTCGCCATGCGCGCGCTCGGCTGGTCGGAAGCCTTCCAGACGGCGGGCGCGGCGATTGCGCTGATGCTGGCGCTCGGCCTCGCCTCGGTGCTGAAGTCCAACCTGCTCGCCCACCTGCTCGGCGCGCCGGTGCAGGGCTGGCGCTGGCCGCTCATCTGGGCGGCGGCGGCGGCGGTCGTCGTCGGCTTCGCCTTCCTCCAGGTGCCGCCGGCCTATGAGTGGGTGGAGCTCGCCTTCGGCATTCCCGCCATCCTGTTCGCCTTCGGGCTGGTAATCTGGCTGCGCGGCTTCACCCACGAGGACCGCGTGCTCTTCCGCCGCCACGGCGACGAAGAGCCGGCGCTGCCTACGCCGGGCGCGAAGGGCGGCTGATCCGGAACCCCTCAGCCGTTCGCCCTGAGCTTGTCGAAGCCCTTTCCTTCTCTTTTGCTGCAAGAAGGACAGCCCTTCGACAAGCTCAGGGCGAACGGCAGTGCTTGCCAGGGGCCCCTAGTGCCGGAAATGGCGCATCCCGGTGAAGACCATCGCGAGGCCAGCCTCGTCCGCAGCGGCGATCACCTCCTCGTCGCGGATCGAGCCGCCGGGCTGGATCACGGCCGTCGCGCCCGCCTCGACCGCGGCGAGCAGGCCGTCGGCGAAGGGGAAGAAGGCGTCGGAGGCCACCGCCGAGCCGATCGTGCGCGGCTGCGTCCAGCCCGCTTTCTCCGCCGCATCCTTCGCCTGCCAGGCGGCGATGCGGGCGGCTTCGAGCCGGTTCATCTGGCCCGCGCCGATCCCCGCCGTGCTGCCGTCCTTGGCATAGACGATGGCGTTCGATTTCACATGCTTGGCGACCGTCCAGGCGAACAGGCAGTCGGCCAGTTCCTGCTCCGTCGGCGCGCGCTTCGTCACCACCTTGAGCTGGTCGCGGGCGACGATGCCGTTGTCGCGCGACTGGACGAGCGCGCCGCCGGCGATCGTCTTCAGCATGATCCCGCCCCGCGCGGGATCACCCAGCGGGCCGGTCAGGATTAGGCGCAGATTCTTCTTCTTCGCAAAGATGGCGAGCGCGTCTTCGTCCGCCTCGGGCGCGGCGACGACTTCGGTGAAGATACCGGCGATCGCCTCGGCGGTCGCGCCGTCGAGGGGGCGGTTCAGCGCGACGATGCCACCGAAGGCCGAGACGCTGTCGCATTCGAAGGCGGCCTTATAGGCTTCCGCCAGCGTGGTGGCAGTGGCGACGCCGCAGGGATTGGCATGCTTGACGATCACGCAGGTCGGGTCGGCATCGCGGAACTCGCCGACCAGCTCCAGCGCCGCGTCGGCATCATTGAGATTATTGTAGGACAGCTCCTTGCCCTGCACCTGCCGGTGATCGGCGAGGCTGCCGCCCG
>CAYTMM010000126.1:0-6442 GCA_964438875.1 uncultured Sphingosinicella sp.
AGCTGCCGTTCGACGCGGCCGGCAAGGTTATTACCGGCAGGCTTGGCGAGGATCAGGATCTGGAACATGGCCAGGAAGCGGCGCGCGCCTGCGGCGTCATGATCCTCGCCCAGATCAGAAAAGCGCTGGGTTCGCTCGACCGGGTCGAACGGATTGTGCGGCTCGGTGTGTTCATCAGCAGCGCAGCCGATTTCACCGATCAGCCCAGAGTTGCCAATGGTGCGTCCGAGCTGATGGAACAGGTTTTCGGAGACGCCGGCCGTCATGTGCGCAGCGCCGTCGGCGTGCCGGTGCTGCCACTCAATGCCGCGGTCGAGATCGATGCCATCGTCGCGGTCAAGGCCGGCTAGGCTCGCCGAACTCTTCGCGAAACCCTTCGCGCATCGCGGCCTGCATGGCCACGATATCGTCGAGAACAGCCGCGCCGCCTTTCGCGCGGCGATCGCCGCAGGACACGGTATCGAGCTGGACGTGCAGGCGAGCGCCAACGGCGCGGCGATCGTCTTCCACGATTACGACCTCGCCCGGCTGGCCGGGGCGCCGGGGCGGCTGGCCGAACTGGGCGCCGCCAACATCTGCGCGCATGAGCTGACCGGCACTGACGAGACGCTCCCGGCCCTTCCGGAAATCCTGGCCCTGATCGCTGGGCGCACGCCGCTGCTGATCGAATTGAAATCGCCGGGCTGGCGGGTGGGGCCGCTGTGCCAAGCTGTGAAAGCCGCGCTTGATACCTATGTCGGGCCGGTGGCGGTGATGTCGTTCAATCCCCTGATTCCCGGCTGGTTCGCAGCCCATGCCCCGGAGGTGTTGCGTGGCCTGGTCGTGACCGAGGAGGGACGGCCATCGCGTCGACGCATGCGCAGATCTGCCTCCCTGCTGTGGTCACGCGCCGATTTCCTGGCCTACGACATTCGCGACCTGCCTTCCGCCTTCGTCGATGGCGCCCGCGCCAGGGGGCTGAAGATCGGCACCTGGACGATCCGCACCGAGGCGCAGCGCACGACGGCGGCGGCCCACGCCGATCAGATCATTTACGAAGACCTGCCATGAGCGACGAGCCGGTCGTCGCCCGCATCGCACCTGGCGTGGCGCATTTCGCGGCCGAGGACTGGGACCGCTGCGCCGGGCCGGGCGATCCTTTCCTCAGCCACGCCTTCCTCGCCACGCTGGAGGAGTCGGGTAGCGCCGCTGCCGAGACCGGCTGGCAGCCGGTGCCGGTCGCGATCGACGGGCCGGACGGATGCCCGGACGCGGTGATGCCGGCTTATGTGAAGAGCCACAGCCAGGGCGAATATGTCTTCGATCACGCTTGGGCAGATGCCTTCCAGCGCGCGGGCGGGGCCTATTATCCCAAGCTGCAGATCGCCGTGCCGTTCACGCCGGTGCCGGGCCGCCGCCTGCTTGCCCGTGCGCCGGAACTCGCGCCCGCATTGATTGGCGCGGCGGAACGGATCGTGGAGACGCACGGTTTGTCCTCAGCCCACGCCACCTTCATCCATCCAGACGAAGTTACCCTGTTCGAACAGGCAGGCTGGCTGATCCGCGTCGACAGTCAGTTCCACTGGCTGAACGAGGGATTCGCGACCTTCGACGATTTCCTCGCCACTTTGGCCTCGCGCAAGCGCAAGGCGATCCGCAAGGAACGCGCGGCGGCAATCGAAGGGCTGAATATCGTCCACCTGAGCGGTGCCGACCTGACCGAAGCGCATTGGAACGCCTTCTGGGCTTTCTACCAGGACACCGGCGCACGCAAATGGGGCCGGCCCTATCTTACTCGGCCCTTCTTCTCTCTGCTCAGCGAGAAGCTGGCGGACAAGGTACTGCTGATTCTCGCGCTCAGGGACGGCCGGCCGATCGCCGGCGCGCTCAACCTGATCGGCACGCAAGCACTTTACGGCCGCTACTGGGGCTGCGTCGAAGACGTCCCCCATCTCCATTTCGAGCTTTGTTATTACCAGGCGATCGATTTCGCGATCACGCACGACCTCGAACGGGTCGAGGCGGGTGCGCAGGGCGGTCACAAGCTGGCGCGGGGTTATCGGCCCGTGCCGACCTGGTCGGCACATTATATCGCCCATCCCGGCTTCCGGCGGGCTGTCGCCGATTTTCTCGCCGCTGAACGCGCCGCCGTCGACCGCGAAATCGCCGCGCTGGACCAACTCACGCCGTTCCGGAAGAGTTGAACGGCTTGCCCATTGGCGCGCGTTCCTTATGGTCGCGCCTTCATCCGGAAACAGGGAGCGATATGATGCGCGATTGGCGATGGGCATGGGCGTTGCTGATCCTGGTCTGGACACCGGCGCAGGCGCAGACCGCGCAGCCGCAGCAAGGCCCCGAAAGGCTGTTCACCGGCCGCGATCTGTTCAGTCTCGAAGTCGCCTCCGATCCGCAGATCAGCCCTGACGGCCGCCGCATCGCCTATGTCCGCCGTTCCGGCGACATCATGACGGACAGAATGCGGCCGACGCTCTGGCTGATCGATACGGCGAGCGGCGGACAGGTTCCGATCGCCGCCGGCCCCGGCAATCACAGCCAGCCGCGCTGGTCGCCCAGCGGCGATCGCCTTGCCTACGTGTCTTCGGCCGAGGGCGGCGCGGCGCAGCTCTTCGTGCGCTGGATGGCAAGCGGCGAGACGGCGCGGATCACCGGCCTGCCCAGTTCGCCGAGCCGGATCGCCTGGTCGCCGGACGGCCGCCACATTGCCTATTCGATGTTCGTGCCCGCCGAAGGCCCGCGCCTTGGCAACGCACCGCCCCGGCCGGAGGGCGCGCAATGGGCGGCCCCGCTGGAGGTGGTCAACTCGGTCAGCTACCGGGTCGATGGCGTGGGCTATCTGCGCCCCGGCTTCACCCAGCTCTTCGTGGTTTCGGCCGAAGGCGGCGCGCCGCGCCAGCTCACCTTCGGCAGCTACAATCACGGCAGCGAGGTTTCATGGGCCCCGGACGGGCGGACCCTTTATTTCAGCGGCAACAGATCGCCGACCTGGGAGCGCGACGGACGCAACAGCGAAGTCTATGCGCTCGACATCGATTCCGGTGCGATCACCGCGCTGACCAACCGGGACGGCCCCGATGGCCAGCCCGCCGTTTCGCCGGACGGGCGGACCATCGCCTATGTTGGCTTCGACGATGCCGGGGATCGCGGTTATGAGAACGCCATCCTCTATGTGATGGACCGTGACGGCACGAACCGGCGGGCGCTCACCGCCACGCTCGACAGGTCGGTCGAAGCGCCAGTCTGGGCTGCGGACGGGCGCGGCATCTATGTCGCCTATGAAGATCGGGGCACAGTCAGCGTCGCCCGCATCGGACTCGACGGATCGCGCCGCGTCGTCGCCGAGGGATTGACCGGCTCGGGGCTCGATCGCCCCTATGCCGGTGGTGAGTACAGCGTCGCGCGCGACGGCACGCTCGCCATCACCCTGGGCAGCGCGACCCGGCCTTCGGATATCGCTCTGGTGCGCGGCGGCACGGTTCGCGCGCTGACCCGGCTGAACGCCGATCTTCTGGACCGCAAGGCGCTGGGGCAAGTCCGCCGGATCGAAACGCCCTCCTCACATGACGGGCGGGCGATCGAATCCTGGCTGACGCTGCCGGCCGATTACGTCGAAGGGCGGCGCTATCCGCTGATCCTGGAAATCCACGGCGGGCCATTCTCCGCTTACGGCCCCAATTTCGCGACCGACAATCAGCTTTATGCCGCCGCCGGCTATGCCGTTCTCTCCGTAAATCCGCGCGGCTCCACATCCTATGGCGCGGACTTTGCCAACCTCATCCATCACGATTATCCCGGCAATGATTATCACGATCTGATGAGCGCGGTAGACGCGGCGATCGCACAGGGCGTGGCCGATCCCGATCGGCTGTTCGTCACTGGCGGATCGGGCGGCGGCGTCTTGACCGCGTGGATCGTCGGACAAACCAACCGCTTTCGCGCGGCGGCGACCCAGAAGCCGGTGATCGACTGGTCGAGCTTCGTGCTGACCGCCGATTTCCCGAGCTTCTTCGCACGCTACTGGTTCGGGCAATATCCGTGGGAGAATCAGGAGGCGTTCTGGCGCCGCTCGCCGCTCAGCCTGGTCGGGAATGTCCAGACGCCGACTTTGGTGGTGGTGGGCAGCGAGGATTATCGCACGCCGGTCAGCGAATCGGAGCAATATTATACGGCGCTGCAACTGCGCGGCATTCCGACGGCTTTGGTGAAAGTGCCGGGCGTCGGCCACGGCTTCACGGCGCGGCCCTCGCAAAGCGCAGCCAAAGCCTCGGCAATCCTCGCCTGGTTTGAGCGCTACCGCGACGGAATGCCGCAAGCGGAGACGCCGTAGCGGCATTTTACGGCAGAAACCGGCGCTTTGCGTCACGCCCTGTCAAAATGTCAGGCGGCGCGCCGGTCCGGAGCGAAATCGGTAAGCCAGGCACGGGCCTGGCGCTGCGCTTCGGCGATCTCGCGTGCCGTCATCTCTTCCGCGATGTCGGCGCGACATTCTTGCGCCAGCGTGCTGCCGTTCAGGGCCGCCAGGTTGAACCATTTATGGGCTTCGACCAGATCGACATGTGTCCCGCCGCTGCCGGTCGAATAGGCAACGCCGAGTTCGTAGAGCGCCTTGATGTCCCCCGAAGCCGCATCGGCGATACGGCTTTCGATCAGGAACGCGGCGGCTTTCGCGCTATGTGCCATGGATAATCCCCCACACCTGCGTGTCCGGGACGATGTCTGGGGCACCACTTCCCAACAAATGGTTAACGCCGCAGTGACGATCTTCAGCCGGGAAGCACCGGGAGGTTGTCGATAAGCCTAGTGCGGCCGATCCGGGCAGCGGCGAACAGACGGGCCGGACGATCGAGGATGGCGAGCGGCACCAGCGTATCGGCATCGCACAACGCGACATAGTCGATCGGCGAGAAACCGGCATCGGCAAGACGTTCCGCCGCCCGCGCCAGCACGTCCGGCACTGCTTCGCCTTCGCCCAGCGCCCGCGCCGCCTCGCCCAATGTGCGGGGCAAGGCGCGGGCGGCCTTGCGCTCCTCGTCAGTGAGGTAAGCGTTACGCGACGACAGCGCCAGGCCATCGGCATCGCGCTGGGTCGGCACGCCGGCAATGTCGATCGGCATGTCGAGATCGCGGGCCATCCGGCGGATCACGCAAAGCTGCTGATAATCCTTCTCCCCAAAGAAGGCGAAATCGGGCCGGACCTGATTGAACAATTTGGCGACGACGATGGCGACCCCGTCGAAATGGCCGGGCCGGGCAGCGCCATCGAGCCCGTCGGTGATTCCGCCAATGCTGAGCGTCGAAGCGAAGCCTTCAGGGTACATGGTGGCCGCGTCCGGCGCCCACAACAACTCACAGCCCGCTTCCTGAAGCATCCGCGCGTCCGCCGCCTCGCGCCGGGGATAGGTGGAAAGGTCCTCGTTTGGACCGAATTGCGTCGGATTGACGAAGATCGAGGCGACGACATGGTCCGCGCGGACCCGTGCCTCCGCCACCAGGGCCATGTGGCCAGCATGAAGGGCGCCCATCGTCGGCACAAGCGCGATCGTGTCGCCATTGGCGCGCAAGCGCGCCACGGCGTCGCGCAGGATTTCGATCTCACGGATGATTTGCACCGCCTGTTGGCCTCCGATACAGGAAATCGCGCGCGGCTCTTTGGGCGCGCCAGAGTTCAAGATCAAGTCTGGGGCAGCGAGCGATATGGCCGGAACGGGCCCACATTTCCTGGTTTTCGCCAACGAGAAGGGCGGCACCGGCAAGTCCACCACAGCGGTTCACAGCGCCGTGGCGCTCGCCGCGCGCGGCCGCAGCGTCGCCGCGATCGATCTCGATACGCGCCAGCGCACGCTGGGCCGCTATCTCGACAATCGCACGGAAACGATCAAGCGGCTGGGCGTCGATCTGCCGATGCCCGCCCACGCCACCTTCCAGCCGGACGGCACGGAGAGCCTCGACGATCTGATCGCACGCATGGCCGAAGGCGCGGACGTGGTGGTGATCGACACGCCGGGGCGCGACGATCCGCATGCCCGCGCCGCGATGATCCGCGCCGACACGCTCGTCACCCCGATCAACGACAGCTTCGTCGATCTCGATCTGATCGGCGAGGTCGATGCCGAAACCTATCGGGTGCGCCGGCCGAGCTTCTATGCCGAGCTGGTCT
Source organism: uncultured Sphingosinicella sp. (assembly GCA_964438875.1). Classification (GTDB taxonomy): domain Bacteria; phylum Pseudomonadota; class Alphaproteobacteria; order Sphingomonadales; family Sphingomonadaceae; genus Allosphingosinicella. Next base: position 6,155 of record CAYTMM010000126.1, read on the forward strand.
GGAACAGCCGTACCCAGCGCGCAAAGACGCAGGGTCAGAGCGTCGACTGGGTCGTTCTCAGGAACCGCATGCAGCATATCGAGGCGAAGAATATGCGCCGGGTGGGCGCGGCGCTGGGCGAGCTTTCCCGCCGCGTCGGCTTTCGCGTCATTCCGGGGCTGGGCGAGCGCGTCATCTATCGCGAGCTGTTCCCGGCCGGGCTCACCCTGCTCGACAAGGCGCATCTGGGCGGCATGGGGATCGGCCATGTCGTCGCGCGGCAGGAACTGCGCGAAGCGATGGCGGGGC
>CAYTMM010000127.1:0-6367 GCA_964438875.1 uncultured Sphingosinicella sp.
CGGCGGAGGTATGGATGCGCCCGCCGCTTTCCGTGACGGGCACGCGCTGGACGCGGTGGACGCCGCTTTCGAACTTCAGCCGCGCGAACACGCCCTGCCCGGTGACCGAGGCGATCGCCTCCTTGAAGCCGCCCAGCTCGGCGGCCGTCGCCGACACCATCTCGAAGCGCCAGCCCTTCGTCTCGGCATAACGCTGGTACATGCGCAGCAGATCGCCCGCGAACAAAGCGGCCTCGTCGCCGCCCGTGCCGGCGCGAACCTCGAGCATCGCCGGGCGGTCGTCGGCGGCGTCGCGCGGCAGCAGTTTCAGCGCCAGCGCGCGCTCCGCCGTTTCAAGCTGGGTCTTGTTCTCGACCAGCTCCTCGGCCGCCATCGCCCGCAGTTCCTCGTCCGCCTCCTGCGTCATCTCGGCGAGCGACTTGGCCTCGTCGCGCAGCCGCCGCACCTCGCGCGCCGCTTCGGCGACTGGCTCGATCTCGGCATAATCCTTGGAGAGCTTGACGAACTGTTCGGCGGGCAGATCGCCCGACGACATGGCCTGCGACAGCTCCTCCCGCCGCGCCTCAATCGCGGCAATGCGTTCGGCGGAGATGCGAGTCACGACTGCTCTGCCGGCTCAGTCAAAGTGAGAGCAATCCACTCCGGCCGCACCTCACCATCAGGCCAATCTGACGGATACTTGGCTCGAATAGCCTCATTGACCTTTAACGAAATCTCGAAGGTGCACGCTTTTCGGCGCACTGCTCTTAGTAGCACATCCCCATCGCCCTCAGAGAGAACTTGGGCGACAGTCAGAATGCAGGCCGGGTCATCCTTCAAAGCTTTATCGAACCGCTTCTTTGGTGACCCTGAATTATAGATTTCGCAGGCCAGCCCCCGTCTGCGGAGCGCGTTGATCAGCCAAAATGCGAAACTTTCAGCGGAAGGATACTCAACCACAATTGCTACATCGAGCGTCGAATTCTCCGGCGTCTCGATCATCATCGCCAGCCGCTCGATCCCCGCCGCCCAGCCGACCGCCGGGGTGTGGGGGCCGCCGAGGCTTTCGATCAGGCCGTCATAGCGGCCGCCGGCCAGCACCGTCCCCTGCGCGCCGAGACGATCGGTGACGAATTCGAACGCGGTGTGGCGGTAATAATCGAGGCCGCGCACCAGCCGGGCGTTGCGGGTCCAGGCGACGCCGGCCGCGTCCAGCCCGGCGGTGACGGCCGCGAAGAAGTCGCTCGCCTCCGCCGTCAGATAGGCGTCGATGTCCGGCGCGCTGTCTGCGATCGGGCGATCGCGCGGGTCCTTGCTGTCGAGGATGCGCAGCGGGTTCTTGTCGAGGCGCGCAAGGCTGTCCTCGGAGAGATCGCCGCGATGCGCCTCGAAATGCGTGACCAAGGCCGCGCGCCAGGCATCGCGCGTCGCCGCATCGCCCAAAGTGTTGAGCTGCAGCGTGATGCCGTCCGCAATGCCGAGCTCGTTCAGGAGCTGATCGGCGAAGACCAGCAGTTCCACGTCCGCCGCCGGACTGTCGGTGCCGATGATTTCGGCGTCGAGCTGGTGGAACTGGCGGTAGCGGCCCTTTTGCGGGCGCTCGTAGCGGAAGACCGGGCCGTGCGTCGCCAGCTTCATCGGCGCATGCTGCTGCCAGCCTTCGGAGAGATAGGCGCGGCAGATGCCGGCGGTGAATTCGGGACGCAAAGTAACCGAATCGCCGCCTTTGTCCTCGAACGTGTACATCTCCTTGGAGACGACGTCCGTGGTCTCGCCGATCGAGCGGGCGAACACCTCGGTCGCCTCGAACACCGGAATCTCGATCCGCTGGAACGCATAGAGCCTGCGCACGCGATCGAAGGCGGCCGTCACCGTGTGGAAACGGTCGGCTTCCTCTCCCCAGATGTCCTGGGTGCCCCTGATCCTCTGCGGCCCCTTTGCCATAGGGCGGGCGCTTTAGCAGCTTTGCGGGCGGCGAAAAGGGCCGCGTGAAATTTGTGCAGGTGCGAAGAAAGCGCTTCCTTGGCCTGCCACCCAGCGCCTATAGGCGCGCCGTCATGAACATCGATCTCATCCCCGTGGGGGACAATCCGCCCGAATCGGTCAACGTCATCATCGAAGTGCCCGTCGGCGGCGAACCGGTGAAGTACGAATTCGACAAGAAATCAGGCGCCTTGTTCGTCGATCGCATCCTGCACACGCCGATGCGCTACCCGGCCAATTACGGCTTTGTCCCGCACACCCTCTCGCCGGACGGCGACCCGCTCGATGCTTTGGTCATCGCCCGCTCGCCCTTCGTGCCGGGCTGCGTGGTCCGCGCCCGCCCGATCGGCGTCTTGAAGCTGGAGGATGAGGCCGGCGGCGACGAGAAGCTGGTTTGCGTCCCCGTCGACACCACCTTCCCCTATTATTCCGACATTGGCGAGCGGCAGGATTTGCCCTCGATCGTGCTCCAGCAGATCGAGCACTTCTTCAAGCATTACAAGGATCTGGAATCCGAGAAATGGGTCCGGATCGGGCAATGGGGCGACGCGGCGGAAGCACGCGTGATCGTCACCGAGGCGATCGAGCGGGCGCAGGCGGCGAAGGGCTGATTCTTATCCACCATTGCGAACGAAGCGAAGCGATGCTGTTGTGCACCCCGAAGCCCGCGGGATGGACGCGTCGCTACGCTCCTCGCGATGGCGGTTTTGGCTTCCTCGGCCGCTTCTTCGCCGCCCCCCTGAAGCCCGCTTTCACCGCCAGCGCTGCCCAATGCTGCATGGCCTCGGCATCGTCATAAACGTCCGTCGGCGCGCGGCGATAGTTCATCGTCTCCACGCGGCCATCCTTAAAAGTCATGGAGAAGCGTTCGCAGCCCTCCGCGTCCCAGACAGCATCGGTTTCGGCATCGGCCTTGAACCACAATTCGTCCTCGTCGAGCAGCGCGAAGATCGTGCCGTCCAGATAGAGGACGGCCCCGCCCATCATCTTGCGCAGCTTCACGGCGCCGACCGGCGCCAGCGCCTCGCTTACCCAATCGAAAAGGCCTGCATCGAAGCTCATCCGTGCGTCATCTTCAGCCCCGCTATGCAGGCGACAACACCGAGGATGAGCAGCCCGCGCACAAGGCCGGCGGGTTCGTCGAAGAAATATATACCGACCAGCACCGTGCCGATCGCACCGATCCCGCCCCACACCGCATAGGCCGTGCCCATCGGAATGGTGCGCGATGCATATTCGAGCAGCGCCATGCTGATCCCGACCGATACGAGGAAGGCGATCGTCCACGGCACGTTGCGGAAGCCGTCGACGAAACGGAGCGAAGTGGTGAAGCCGATTTCGAACACGCCGCCCAGAATGAGCCAGAACCAGGCCATTCGCTTTTCCCTTCAGGCCGTAAAGTTGCGCGTCATCACGGCGGCGATGGCGGAATGGGCCCGCGCCGCATCCGCCGTCGCCGCAATGCGCGGCGTGTTGGCATCGAACCAGGCACGGCCCGGATGCCAATTGACCATCGCCGCGACATAGATGTCGAGCACGGACATGCGCTCACCCATGACATGCGGTGCACCGATCTCCGCATCGAACTGCCGCCAGAGCCGTTTGCGATGGTCCATGACCGATGCGACCAGCCCGCCCGTATCCGTCGTCCAGCGCTCCGGATAATCGGCGTAGGTGAAGGTCGAATAGACATTCGCGACCAGCCAGATCAGCCGGCGCAGGAATTGCGGACGCTCCGGCGCGCCGGGCGGCGGCACAAGCGGCGCATCCGGCGCAATATCGGCGAGGAGGAGCGCAATCGCGGCGGATTCGGTCATCACACTACCGTCCGCCAGCACCAAAGTCGGCACCTGGGCGAGCGGATTGAGCGCGATCAGTTTGTCGCGCGCCGGCCCGGGCCGGTCGAAACCTTCGACATTGACGAAATCATAGGGAATATCGGCCACGGCCAGCATCGCCTCGACGATCGTCGATCCCCAGCCGGGTGCGCCATAGAGGGTCATGCGGGTCATTGGCCGATCTCCACCTGCGGCGCCTGCACCATCCGGCCAGGCCGCGCCGCGATCACGCAGGCGACGACGATCATCGCCGCGCCCACCAGGGTCAAGGACCGCACCGGCTCGGCGAAGACCAGCCAGCCGAACAGAGCGGCCCAGAGGAATCCGGTATATTCGGTCGGCGCCAGATATTGTGCTTCGGCCCGCGCATAAGCCCAGGACAGAGCCAGCAACGATGCGAAGGCCAGCGCCGCCGCGCCGAGGATCGCAGGCAGCTCATGCGCCGGCGGCCAGACGGCCAGGAACGGTGCTCCGAGCAGGAAACAGCTCGTCATGATCGCGCTCATGAAGAAGGCGATCTCCACCGGCTTGGCGATCAGCGCCTGCTGACGCATCAGGATGATGTTGTACGCATAGAGCGCGGCAGAGGCCAGAATCGCGAGCGAGCCGCGAAAGGCGTCCGGCCCCAGCTCGGCCCGCGCCTGCCCGGCAAGGATGACCAGCACGCCGGCAAAACCGAGCAAAGAGGCCAGGATGGCGCTGCGCGCGATCTTCTCCTTCAGGATCATCGCGGCGAGATAAAGCGCGATCAGCGGCGCGACGAAGGCCAACGCGATCGCCTGCGCCATCGGCACCCGCGCCAGCCCCCAGAAGAACAGGAAGGCCATCACCGCCGACAGCACGCCACGCAGCAAGTGGATGCGTAGCACCCGGGGCGCCGGCCAGGGCAGGCGCCTCCCGAAGAAGATCGCGCCGCCGAACAACGCACCTGCCATCGTCCGCCACAGCAGCGCGTTATAGGTGCCGATCGCCAGCGCGAGATGCTTCATCAGCGCGTCCATCGTCGAAAAGAGCGCGATGCCCAGCACGGCAACGGCGAAGGGAAGTGCGATGGAGGAGGCGGGCGGGGACGACATGGGCCGGGCCATAGCCGTGCCCCCGGTGCGTGGCGAGCCATTCCCGATTAAGGTTCGCCGGGCCAATGGATGTAGCGCCCATGGGAAAGACAATGATGAAGAAGATGCTCGCTCTCGGTCTTGCAGCCATGCTGACCTCGCCCGCCATTCCGGCGGTTCAGTCCGCACCGGTCGAAGCGGCGCGCGCCACCATCGTTCACGACCGCGCCGCGCTCCTGCGGCTCAAGCGCAACAGCGGCATCACGCTGCAATGGATCAGCTTCGAATCGCCGGCGCGCGGGCATGTCTATGTGACCGAGCGCAACGGCATCGTCTCGCTGAGCGGGGCGCAGCGCGGCAATGGCGGGACGGTGATCATGGACGGTTTCGTGCGCGAGATCGATGCGCGCAGCTTCCGCTTTGTCGGTACGATCACGATCACCGACACCCCCGATCCGGGCCGGGTCTGCGTCCGCGAAGGCGGATTCGAATTTCGGATAACGCAGAACCGGCGCTACTGGCGGCTGCAGCAGATGGAAGCGTGCGACGGCCTGACCGACTATGTCGACATCTATTTCTGAGGATCGCCGGTCTCGTCGAGGCGGATGATCCGCCCCACTTCCAGTTCGTCGATGCGCAGCTTGCGGATGCGGGCCGATCCGATCCACAGGCGGCCGATGGCCAGCGCGCCCAGCGCCAACGCCCCCAGCGCGGCGGCGCCGATCGCGACCGAACCGAGGATCGATAGGCCGGTGGCCGATGCGCCGGTCGCCGCCGCGCCGGTCGCGACGGCCTCGCGCGCCTCGGCCGGCCTGTCGATGATTCTGGTCGGGCCGGCCTTGTGCTTCATTCCGCCGCCGCCGGAATTTCCGTGTTCGCCGCCTCGATCTCCGCCGCCTTCGCCTCGACCAGCCTGACGATATGGTCGATCATGTCGGCGTCCTGGACATGATGGTCGGTGACGCCGCTCAGATAGACCATATGCTTGCCATTGCCGCCACCGGTAATGCCGATATCGGTCTCGCGCGCCTCGCCCGGGCCGTTGACGACGCAGCCGAGCACGGAAAGGGACATCGGCGTGCGGATATGACCGAGCCGTTCCTCCAGCTTTTCGACCGTGCGGATGACGTCGAAACCCTGCCGCGCGCAGGACGGGCAGGAGACGACGCGCACGCCCCGGTTGCGAATGCCGAGCGCCTTCAGGATTTCGAAGCCGACGCGGACCTCTTCCTCCGGCTCGGCGGAGAGCGAGACGCGCAGCGTGTCGCCGATCCCGAACCAGAGCAGCGAGCCGATGCCGATCGCCGATTTGACAGTGCCGCCGCGCAGTCCGCCCGCCTCGGTGATACCGAGGTGAAGCGGGCAATCCACGGCTTCGGCAAGCTGCTGATAGGCGGCGACGGCGAGGAACTGGTCGGAGGCCTTCACCGCAACCTTGAACTCGTGGAAATCATGGTCCTGAAGCAGCTTGATATGATCGAGCGCGCTTTCGACCAGCGCCTCCGGACAGGG
>CAYTMM010000128.1:0-2011 GCA_964438875.1 uncultured Sphingosinicella sp.
GTCACGCTCGCCCCCGGCTCGGGCTTCAGGCTCCGCCTCCCGGCTCTTTGAAACCGTCCGCTCCACGCGAAAAGATCTCGCGGCCCACCATCGCGCATATGGGTGAAGATGCTGAAGTTCCGCGCCGCCGATCCGCCCGTCGGACCCCGCCAAAACACCCCTCACCCTGACAACTTAGTAAACTTAATAGAGAGCGGGTCGGGGGCTTTATGCCCGGCCCGACCCGTAGCCCTCGACCAGCTTCGCCAGCGTCGCCGTATTCACGGGCGGCGCGCACAAGAAGCCCTGGTAGAGCGTGCAGCCTTCCTGGGCGAGCAGGCCGAGCTGGTCCTCGGTCTCCACGCCCTCCGCGACCACGTCGAGGCCGAGGGAGCGCGCCATGTCGATCACGCTCCGGACCACGATCCGGTCGCGAGTCGATCCGGCGATGTCCTGAACGAGGCGCTTGTCGATCTTGAGATAGTCGAGCGGCAGGGCCTTCAGATAGGCAAGATTCGAGTAGCCGGTGCCGAAATCGTCGATCGCGACGCGCAGGCCGCCCTGGCGCAGCCCGGCAAGCAGGCCGGCGGCGCCGCCCAGATCCTCGATCAGGCCCGTTTCCGTCACCTCGACGGTCAACCGGGCGGGATCGAAGCCCGCCTCTCGCACCAAAGCCACGAACTGGTCCGCGAAGCCGGGCCGCAAGATGTCGGCCGATGTGATATTGACCGCGAGGCGCAGGCGCGCCAGCGCCGCGGGCCAGGCCGCCGCCTCCCGCACCGCCTTGCGCTGCACATGGTCGGAAAGCTGGACCAGATAGTCCGAGCGTTCGGCGACGCCGATCAGGGTGCCCGCGCCCAGTTCGCCATAATGCGGGTGGATCCAGCGGGCGAGCGCCTCGACGCCTACGATCTCCCCGCTCGCCACTGCCACCTGCGGCTGGAATCGTATCTCGATCTCGTCGCGGTCAAGGGCGCGACGCAGGTCCACCTCCAGCCGGCCATCGCGCTGGGTCGTGCTTTCCGCGCCTTCCGCCAGCACCCGCACCGGTGCGCTGTCCGTGCCTTTCGCTTCGGCCAGCGCGGCGCTCGCCCGGCGCAGCAATGCCGCGGCATCGTCATGCGTCTGGGAGACCGCAACGCCCGCGCGGCCGCCCAGCGCCACGACATGGTCGCCGCTCGCAAAGGGCCGCCCGATCGCCTCGATGAGCGCGCCGGCGAGGAAGCGGCCATCGTCCAACGTGGCCGGCGGGGTCAGCAGCACCGCGAATTCCGCGCCCGCCATCCGCGCCACCAGGCGGGGGCGCCCGTCGTCCTTCAGATGCCGCTCGATCCGTCGCGCCACAGCTTGCAGAACCGCGTCTCCGGTCTCGCGCCCGAAAGCGGCGTTGATCGCGTCATAGCGGTTGACCGAGAGCAGCAGGGCCACGACCGGCGCGCCGGCGCGCGCGTCGATCCACGCCCGCGCCGCGCGACCGTCGGCCAGGCCGGTCAGCGGATCGCGCCGCGTGCCGCCGCGCCCGATCGTCTCTGCCCGCCCGGCAATCTCCCCTTCCGGCAGCACCCGGACATGGTGGGCAAGCCGTCCGCCCTCCGCTTCGGCATCGTGATGGGCGAAGGCGGTCGCCTCGCCGGTCGCCAGCACCCGGTCGATCGCTTCTCGCGCGGCGCGCCGGCCCTCGCTGTCCAGCTTGCGGAACAGCTCCATCAGGCTGATCCGCCGTCCGTCCGTCTCGTCCAGCCCCGCCTTGCGCGCCAGCGCGGGGGAAAGCTCGACGCTGCGCGATCCGGGCCGCCAGCGCCACGAGGCCGCCTCGCTCTCGCCGGTCCGGACCGGAGGCCGTGTGCCGCCGACTCGCTCCGCATGGCGCTTCGCGAACTGGATCGCCTGCAACAGGGTCGCGTCAGCGAAAGGGCTCATCAGGAAATGGGTCGCGCCGCGCCGGTGCAGCTCGTCCAACGCGACGCCGTCGGTGCGCGAGAGCAGCACGAGCAAGGCGGCGGCATTGGCCTCGGCGGCGTCGGCGATGGCG
>CAYTMM010000128.1:2021-6236 GCA_964438875.1 uncultured Sphingosinicella sp.
CGCGCCTCGGCATTGTCCGCCCGCCGCGCCGCGATCGGCTGCCAGCCGCCCTTCTCGGCAAGCCGGGTCAGCTCGTCGCGATGGCGAAACGAGAGAATGAAGAGCGGCACCCCCATATCCGCGAGCCTAACCCGCCCTTCGGTCCGCGCCAATCGCTTCGCAACAAGACCGGTTCCCGGCTTGGCACATTGACGGATCGCGCGGCCGCCCTTTACTCAGAGGCATGTCCGGGCCCGCCCCCAAGCCGATGGCGCTGGTCGCCTCCCATGCCGAGGCGGCGCAGGCCGCCGATGCCATGCTGCGCGAACGCTATACGTTCGTGCCGCCGGAGGAAGCCGAACTGATCGTCGCCTTGGGCGGCGACGGCTTCATGCTCCAGACGCTGCACGAGATGCTGACGCGCGGGAAGGTCTGCCCGGTCTTTGGGATGAATCGCGGCACCGTCGGCTTCCTGATGAACGAGTGGCGGATCGAGGCGCTGGACGAGCGGCTGGCGCGAGCCAAGGCCTTCTCCGTCGCCCCGCTGGAGATGACTGCGACGGGCGTGGACGGCCAGATCGTGCGCCACAATGCGATCAACGAGGTCTCGCTCTTGAGGGAAACCCGGCAGACGGCTTGGGTCGAAGTCTCCGTGAACGGCCGCGTCGTGCTGCCGGAGCTGATCTGCGACGGCGTGCTGGTCGCGACCCCGGCCGGCTCCACCGCCTACAATCTTTCCGCGCAGGGGCCGATCCTGCCGCTTCATTCCAAGCTGGTGGCGCTGACGCCGATCAGTCCCTTCCGCCCCCGGCGCTGGCGCGGCGCCCTGATCGCCGACGATCTCAAGATCGTCTTTCGCGTGCTCGATCCGGTGAAGCGCCCCGTCCTCGCCGTCGCCGACCAGACGGAAGTGCGCGACGTTTCGACGATCGAGGTCTGCGTCGATCGTGCACACGCGCTCAACCTGCTCTTCGATCCTGAGCACGCGCTGGACGAGCGGATCGCGATGGAGCAGTTCGCCGTGTGAAAAAGGCGGCGAAGCGCCCTTGCATGTTCCGAAACGCCGCTGCTATAGGCGCCGCCTCGACAATGTTCCCCGGTAGCTCAGCGGTAGAGCATCCGACTGTTAATCGGACGGCCGATGGTTCGAATCCGTCCCGGGGAGCCACTTCTCTTCCAGCATCGATCCCGCCTCACCGCCGCGTGAACGTCGCGGCGGCCGTGGTGCCGACAGTATCGCGGACGCGGCCCTGTATCGTCCGGCTGTCGCGCAGCGTCAGCTCGAACGAATCAGGCGAATAATTGCCCGTCCCCCGCGTGAAGCGAACATTGCGGCAGCGGATGCTGACTATGTTGCCGCGCGTGGTCACGCCGCAATCCTGGCGCACGCTCATGCCCAGGAACGAGACGTTGAGCACGGCGGACCGCCCGCGCACGTCCATGCGCCCCGCATAGGCCGTGCCGACAGCGGACCAGGTCACCGTCCAGGCGCCATCCATCCGCAAGACCGGCACCGTGGGTGCGGAGGGCGCCGTGTCCGGCTGACCGTGGCTGCCAGCCGTGCCCGCGGCAACAGGGCGGAGACGGGAAGCCGCGACATAGCCGACACGGCCGTTGGCGAGCCGGACCTGATGCCATTCCGAGGTCTGCGGATAGGTGCCGATCACTTCGCCCTGATTGACCCGGCCGACGACGGCAAAGGCCGTGGAGGGGCCGGCGCGCACATTGGTATAGCCGTCCGGATCCTCGATCGTCGCCGATTGCACGAACTGGCTGGCGGGAACCGGCGCGGGCGCCGCTGTTTCGACCGGCGCGGGCGGCGGCACGGGGGCTGGAGCTGGTTCGGGTTGAGTCTGGGGCACCGCCGTGATCGGCGGGACGGGCGGCATTGGCTCCGGCGCGGTCGGTTGCGGCCCGGCCGCGCGCGAACCCAGATAAGCACCGCCCGCAACCGCCAGAACGAGCGCCCCGACCCCGCCCAGCCACACCAATGTCCGCTTGCCCGTATGTCCGTCGGACGGAACGGTCGCAGCCTGTAACGCCCCTGGTGCCGCCGGGGCCGGCTGAGGTGGTGGTGGTGGCGGCGGTGGGGGCGGTGCGCTGACCGGAGGCGGCTCCGTTACGGGCTCCGGCGACATGGGCGGTGCGGTCGGCAGCTCCGTGCCGGTCGGCGCGCCGCACAGGGCGGCGAGGCTGGCCCGCACCCGTTTCCAGCCGGGATGATCGGCCTCGCCGTTCCAGTCGCCGATCGCGGCAAACTGGATAAGATTGAACGGCAAGGGCGGCGTCGTGCCATCCACCGATGTCTGGATCAGCTTGCGCGCGCCGCGCGCGATATCCGCCTCCGCGCGCACCCATTCGGACGCCGCCGCCTCGCGCGACCAGATGACGATCGCCGCTTTGGCCGTGGCGATCTTGTCGGCGATCAGCTCGCTGTAGGAGACATGAGGCGGGATATCGTCATCCCACCAGACGCCATAGCCCTCCGCGACGACGGCCGTCGCAATGCGCCGGGCGACATCCTTGTTTCCACGGGCATAGGAAATGAACACGTCGGACATGTGCGCAACCCGTCGCTATACGGCCATCACGCCCCTTTTCCGGCCTGCCGGTGACGAATGCAAGAAAGGACGGCGTTCATGCCGCCTCCGTACCGATGAGCACGGAGGCGACAGGGATCAGACAGTGGCGCCGTGGCAATGCTTGTACTTGCGGCCAGAGCCACACGGACAGGGCGCATTGCGGCTCGACGGCGGCGCAATTTCACCGGCGTCCGTGCCCACCGCCGCCAGCGCCTGCTGCGGCATCTGCAGCGGCGGCAGACGCGATAGGATCGCGCCGGTGCCGGCATCAATGTCCGCCGTATCGTCCTCGCCGGTGAACGGATCGATATGCTGGGTGAAGATGTCCGGCATCTCGGGCAAGTCGACCGGCGGGGCGATCCGCGCACGGGCCAGCGTCGAGGTCACATCCTCGCGGATCGCGATCAGCATCCGTTCGAACATCCGGAAGGCTTCGTGCTTGTATTCATCGATCGGCTTGCGCTGCGCATAAGCGCGCAGGTGGACGACCTGGCGCAGCGCATCGAGCATCGCGAGGTGCTCCTTCCAGTGATGATCGAGCGAACGCAGCAGCACGTCCTTCTCGAAGCGTATCCAGTCTTCTTCGGGAATCTGCGCCAGCTTCTCGGCGATCTGGCCATCGGCCAAGGCCTGGAGGCGTTCGACGAAGATTTCCGGATCGACCTCATCCTCCTTCGTCCAATCGTCAAAGGGCGGCGTCAGTTCGAACACCTTGGCGACCCGCTCCTTGAGCAGTTCCAGATCCCATTGCTCCGGATAGGAATTGGGCGGGATCGCCTCACCGACAAGGCCGTTCACCGTCTCGACCCGCATGTCGACGACGACATCGCCGACCGTCGCGGAATCCATGATGTCGGCGCGCTGCTCGTAGATCACCTTGCGCTGGTCGTTCATCACGTCGTCATATTCGACGACCTGCTTGCGCACGTCGTAGTTGCGCGCTTCGACCTTCTTCTGCGCGGTCTCGATCGCCTTGGAAATCCAGGGCGAGACAATCGCCTCGCCGTCATCGAGATTCTTGTTCATCAGCCGCGAGAACATGGTCTGCGGGCCGAAGATGCGCAGCAGATCGTCGTCCAGCGACAGATAAAAACGCGACAGGCCCGGATCGCCCTGACGGCCGGAACGGCCGCGCAGCTGATTGTCGATACGTCGGCTCTCGTGCCGTTCGGTGCCAAGCACGAACAGCCCCCCAGCGGCGATCACCCGCTGCCTCTCCTCCTCGACCTCCTGCCGGATCTTCTCTTCCGCCTTTTCGCGCGCCGGCCCCGCTTCCATGCTGGCCAGCTCATCCTCGATCCGCACTTCGACATTGCCGCCGAGCTGAATGTCAGTGCCGCGGCCGGCCATGTTGGTCGCGATCGTGACCGCGCCGAAGCGGCCGGCCTGCGCCACGATATGCGCTTCCTGCTCGTGATAGCGGGCGTTCAGCACCTCGTGCTTCACCTTGGCCTTCTTCAGGAAGTCGGACAGCAGCTCGGATTTCTCGATCGACACGGTGCCGACCAGGATGGGCTGGCCGATCTTCGCCTTCTCGCGAATCGCCTCGACGATCGCAGCGAACTTGTCCTGCTGGTTCTTGTAGAATTCGTCGTCATCATCCTTGCGCTGGACCGGCTTGTGGGTCGGAATGGTGACGACGTTCATCTTATAG
>CAYTMM010000129.1:0-6125 GCA_964438875.1 uncultured Sphingosinicella sp.
GACCGCGAGATTGGCGGCGATTTTCGCAATCGAAAAACCCGTGGCCTTGGACGCGAGCGCCGAGGAGCGCGACACGCGCGGGTTCATCTCGATGACGACGAGCCGGCCGTCCTTCGGATTCACCGCGAACTGGACGTTGGAACCGCCTGTTTCGACACCGATTTCACGCAGGCAAGCGATGCTCGCATTGCGCATGATCTGATATTCCTTGTCGGTCAGCGTCAGTGCCGGCGCGACGGTGATGGAATCGCCCGTATGGATACCCATCGGATCGATATTCTCGATCGAGCAGATGATGATGGCGTTGTCCGCGCGGTCGCGAACCACCTCCATCTCATATTCCTTCCAGCCGAGCAGCGATTCCTCGATCAGCACCTCGTTGGTGGGCGAGGCTTCCAGCCCGCCGCTGACGATCGCGATGAACTCCTCGCGATTATAGGCGACGCCGCCGCCGGTGCCGCCCAAAGTGAAGCTCGGCCGGATGATCGCCGGCAGGCCGGTCTTCTCCAACCCCGCCAGCGCCTCTTCGACCGTATGCGCGATCGCCGAGCGGGCACTCTCCAGCCCGATCTTGTCCATCGCCTCACGGAATTTGAGCCGGTCCTCGGCCTTCTCGATCGCCTCGGCATCGGCACCGATCATCTTGACGCCGTATTTCTCCAGCGTGCCGTCCTTGAACAGCGCCAAGGCGGTGTTCAGCCCGGTCTGCCCACCCATGGTCGGCAGCACCGCGTCGGGCCGCTCCTTCTCGATGATCTTCGCCACATATTCGGGCGTGATCGGCTCGACATAGGTGGCGTCGGCCAGTTCGGGATCGGTCATGATCGTCGCCGGATTCGAATTGACGACGATGACGCGATAGCCCTCCTCCTTCAGCGCCTTCAGCGCCTGGCTGCCCGAATAATCGAACTCCGCCGCCTGCCCGATCACGATGGGACCGGCGCCGATGACGAGGATGGAGGAGATGTCAGTGCGTTTGGGCATTTATGAAAAGCTCGGCTTAAAAGCCCTCTCCCTGGAGGGAGAGGGTTGGGTGAGGGTGTACGAAGGATGGCCAGAAAGCGCCTGACGCCCATCGCGCGCAAACTCCGCCGCGACATGACGGACGCCGAAAGGCTGCTCTGGTCGCGCCTGCGGGGCGGCCAGTTGGACGGGCGCAAGTTCGTGACGCAATTCCCGATCGGCGATGCTGTGGCGGATTTCGCCTGCCGAAGCGTCAAGCTGGTCATCGAACTCGATGGCGGACAGCACAGCGTCGCGGCCGACGCCGAACGCACCCGCCTCATCGAAGCGCACGGCTATAAAATCATCAAAATCATCCGCTTCTGGAACAGCGACGTGATGACCAATCTCGACGGCGTGCTCGAAACGATCTTCGAGCACATCCGCATCGTCTCGAACGAATAAATCCTCCCCGACGCAAAAGCCCTCCCCCGTGCGGGGCAAGGTTGGATGGGGGCGTACGGCGTTCGCGATCGCCCACAGCTGCCGCCCCCCCTCACCCCGACCCTCTCCCCGCCGGGGAGAGGGAGTTGCGGAAGCCGCCATCACTTAAACTGCCCCACAAACTTCCCGAACAGATAGACGCTATCCTGCGGCCCCGGACTCGCCTCCGGATGGTACTGCACCGAAAACGCCGGGCGGTCCGTCAGCTCGATCCCGCAATTGCTGCCGTCGAACAAGCTTACATGGGTCTGGCGCACATTGTCGGGCAAACTCTCCGCCTCGACCGCGAAGCCGTGGTTCATGCTGGTGATCTCGACCCGGCCGTCTTCGATCCGCTTCACCGGATGGTTCGCGCCGCGATGGCCCTGGTGCATCTTCGCGGTGCGCGCGCCGACCGCGAGGCCCAGCAACTGGTGTCCCAGGCAAATGCCGAACAAAGGCTTGCCCGTCTCCAGCATCTTCTGGATCACCGGAACGGCATATTCCCCCGTCGCCGCCGGATCGCCCGGCCCGTTGGACAGGAAGAAGCCGTCCGGTTCGTGCGCCATCACCTCGTCGAAGCTGGCGGTGGCGGGCAGCACGGTCACGCGCGCGCCGGCCGCCTCCAGATTGCGGAAGATGTTGCGCTTGGCGCCATAATCGATCGCGACGACATGCGGTCGTCCCGCATCATCCGGCGCCTCGGCATAGCCCTCGCCCAGCCGCCACAGCCCGCCCTGCCAGCGAAGCGTCTGCCGGGTCGTGACCTCCTTGGCGAGGTCCATCCCCTCCAGCCCCGGCCAGCCCCGCGCCTTGGCCTTCAGCGCGTCCAGATCGAACCGGCTGTCCGCGCGATGGGCGATCACGGCATTGGGCGCGCCCTTCGTGCGGATCAGCCGGGTCAACGCCCGCGTGTCCACGCCGCTCAGCCCGATCCGCCCGTTCGCGCGCATCCAGTCTACGAAGGCCTGCAGGCTGCGGAAATTGCTCGGCGCCGTCACATCCTGCCGCACCACGCAGCCCAAAGCGTGGGGATTGTCCGCCTCGACGTCCTCGTAGTTCGCGCCGACATTGCCGATATGCGGGAAGGTGAAGGTGACGATCTGCGCGGCGTAGCTGGGATCGGTCATGATCTCCTGATAGCCGGTCATCGAGGTGTTGAAGCACACCTCCCCCACCGCCTCGCCTTCCGCGCCGAATCCCCTGCCCCAGATCGTGGTGCCGTCCGCTAATACCAATACACCCGTCGCTCCTTCAGGCGCGGGCGAATGAATGGCGTCAGCCATGCGGCGGGCACTCCGTAAGTTTGGGTTGGCGATGTCGCTAAGACCCAGCCGCTAAGGCCGCGCGGGCGGCGCGTCAATCCTGTTAAACCACGATCCGTCCGGCTATGCTGGCGCTTTCCCGAAAAGACGATCCGAGAACAGCTCCATGATACGCGACGACATCAAACAGGCTCTGGTTACGGCCATGAAGGGCGGCGACAAGGCCTCCACCGGCACGATCCGCCTGATTCAGGCCGCAATCAAGAATCGCGACATCGAGTTGCGCGGCGCCGCGAACCCGCCGGCGGACGACGTGCTGGTCACCGAAGTCCTGCAGAAGATGATCAAGCAGCGCCGCGAATCGATCGAGATGTACGAAAAAGGCGGCCGCGCCGAGCTAGCCGCCGTCGAATCGGCCGAAGTCGCGGTGATCGAACGCTTCCTCCCCCGCCAGATGGACGAGTCCGAACTCGCCGCCGCCCTCGACGCGATCGTCGCCGAGACGGGTGCATCGAGCGTCAAGGACATGGGCCGCGTCATGGCCCTCCTCAAGGAACGCCACGCCGGCCAGCTCGACATGAGCAAAGCCAGCGGAGCCGTGAAGGCCCGGCTGGCATAACAATTACTCCCCTCCCGCTTGCGGGAGGGGTTGGGGGAGGGTCTGTTGCCAAGCGGACAGCCTTATCGAGACAAGGCTTCCAAGCGCCCGACAGAGCGATCCAGAGAGCTTCGCAACAACGTCACGGAAGCTGAGCGACGGCTTTGGGTAAAATTGTCCGCGCGCCAGGTTCTCGGCACCCGGTTCAACCGCCAGTTCCCCATTGGCCTCTTCATCTGCGACTTCGTTTCACGGGGTGCAAAGCTGATTATCGAGGTCGATGGTGGGCAGCATGCAAACCAACCGTTCGAAGACGACAAACGGACAACTTTTCTGGAGTCAAAGGGCTATCGGGTGATCCGCTTCTGGAACAATGAGGTGCTCGAGAATATCGACGGCGTTATCCAGATGATCGAGCGCACGCTATCCGACAGCCCCTCCCCTGCCCCCTCCCGCGAGCGGGAGGGGAATGCATGAGCCTCTCCCCCGCCTTTCTCGACGAACTGCGCGCGCGCACCCAGCTCTCCACGCTGCTCGCCCGCACGCTCAAGCTCACTAAGGCCGGCCGCGAGTTCAAAGCATGCTGCCCGTTCCACAACGAAAAGACGCCGAGCTTCTACGTCAATGACGAGAAGGGCTTCTATCACTGCTTCGGCTGCCAGGCGCATGGCGACGCCATCTCCTGGATGACGGACCAGCGCGGCCTGTCCTTCATCGACGCCGTGAAGGAGCTGGCCGACGCGGCGGGCATGGATGTCCCCGCCCCCGATCCGCGCGCCCAGGCAAAGGCGGAGCGCGCGGCCGGACTCTATGGTGTGATGGACGAAGCCCAGGCGTGGTTCGCCGAGCAACTCGGCGGGATCGAGGGCGCGGCGGCGCGCGATTATCTCGGCAAGCGCGGCATCGATGCGAAGACCCTCGTCCGCTTCGGCTTCGGCTTCGCGCCGGACGGTCGAGGCCGGCTCCGCTCCGCCCTCAAGGAGATTGGCAATGAGAGGCTGGTCGAGGCCGGCCTGCTTATCGCGCCCGACGACGACGGCCGCGAGCCCTATGACCGCTTCCGGGGCCGCGTCACCTTCCCGATCCGCGATCCGCGTGGGCGGGTGATCGCCTTTTCCGCGCGCATTCTCGGTCCGGGCGAGCCTAAATATCTGAACTCGCCGGACACGCCATTGTTCGACAAGGGCCGTACCCTGTTCAACTACGACAAGGCCGCGCCGGCCAGCCGCGAAGCGAAACGGGTGATCGTCGTCGAGGGCCAGATGGACGTGATTGCGCTCGATCAAGCCGGCATAAGCGAAGCCGTTGCGCCACTCGGCACGGCGATGACGGAAGCGCAGCTCGGCCTGCTCTGGCGCCTCTCCCCTGCCCCGATATTGTGCTTCGACGGCGACGGGGCGGGTCAGCGCGCGGCGGCCAAGGCGGCGGTCCGCGCCCTGCCTCAACTCGGGCCGGAACGCTCGCTCGCCTTCGTCACCCTGCCCGCCGGGCAGGATCCCGACGATCTGATCCGCGCCGGCGGGCGCGCAGCGCTGGAGGCCCTGCTGCGATCGCCGGAGCCTCTGGTCGATCGGTTGTGGCGACACGAGCTGGAGGCCGAGCCGCTGACCACGCCCGAGCGGCGCGCTGGGTTGCGGCGCCGGCTGATGGACCATGTTTCCGCGATCGGCGATCCGGACGTGCGCGAACAATATCGTGCCGAATTCCTCTCCCGTTTCGATACGCTGACCCCGCGACGGGCGGAACGGAATGCAGGGCAGCGCTTCGATCGTCGCCTGCCCTTCATGCCCATCCGCCCCGTTTCGGAGAGCGCGAAGCAGGTCTCCCGTTCCGGTGTGGACCCCAAATTGGTGCGCGCCGTGCTGCGCGGCCTGGTCCGCTATCCCGCCTTGATCGGCGAACATGCGGACGCGCTGCTGAAGCTGCCGATCGTCGAGGAAGATGCTGTTGCGGTCCGCGAAGTTTTGATCGAAGCCGCCATGACGCACGCCGCGCTTGATCGGGAGGCCCTTGATACCATATTGGCCGACAGGGGTGTGTCGGTCCGGCTTGAGGCGTTGCGTCTCGGGCACGGGCTTGCCTTCTCCTTCACCCGACGGGATGTTCCCGAGGATCGCGCTTGCCGCGATCTGGCATTGGTGATTGAGACGTTGGCGGCACGCCCTGGGCTGGACGATGCCCTCGCGGCGGCGACAGCCCGGTTGAAGGCGGCGGGCGACGAGGCCGCATTCGCGGAGCAGCAGCGGCTGCGCGCGGCGCGGGACGAGGCGGACGGACGGATTGCGACATTGATCGAGGGGGACGGGGACTAAGCCCCCAACAGGTAAAAGGCGTGCGAATGGCGAAGACCAATATGGCGGAAACCGACGAGAAGACCGAAAGCGGCGACGCGCCCCTGATCGATCTCAACGAAGCCGACATCAAGAAGCTGATTGCCCGCGCGAAAAAGCGCGGCGTCATCACCTATGACGAGCTCAATGAAGTGGTCGGGGGAATGTCCACAGATCAGATCGAGGACATCACCTCAGCGCTCTCGGAAATGGGCGTGAACATCGTCGAGAATGACGATGGTGACGACGAGGAGAAGGAGCAGGAGCAGGAGGCCGACAGCGGCGTCGAGGAGGTCGACGGCGGCGGCGAGACCTTCGTAATCGAGAAAAAGAAGGAAACCGTCGATCGTACCGACGATCCGGTCCGCATGTATCTGCGCGAGATGGGCGCCGTCGAGCTGCTCAGCCGCGAAGGCGAGATCGCCATCGCCAAACGCATCGAGGCCGGCCGCGACACGATGATCTGGGGCCTGTGCGAAAGCCCGATCACCTTCAACGCGATCATCG
>CAYTMM010000130.1:0-6110 GCA_964438875.1 uncultured Sphingosinicella sp.
GCCTGTCGATGCGCGTCGTCGAGCAGGAGACCGGCGAGGAACTCGAAGACACCCGCCCGCCCCGCGAACCGCGCGAGCGCGGCGAGCGTGGCGATCGCGGCCCGCGCCGGGACGGCGACCGGGGCGGTCGTGGCGGTGGCGGCCGTGGCGGTCGCGGCGGCGGCCGGGATCGTGGTCCGCGTCGCGATGGTGAGCGTTCGGAGCGCGGCGAAGGCCGTAGTGACCGCGCCCCGCGCGGCGGCGACGACAACGGGCCGGAGCCCGAATTCGCGCCGGCCTTCCTGACCCGCGACGACGACTGAGCTTTGATCCCCGGACATGTTCGGGTCAGACTGAAACGAGAAGCCCCACCGGTGACGGTGGGGCTTTTTGTTTGGCGGCGATCCCGGTCGGAACTTGAAGCCGTCATGAATGTGTGGCCATTCCAAAGGCCATGGCACAGACGAACGACCGCACCGAGCGTGCGCTGCGGCGGTTAGCTCCCGCCCCCGGCTCGCATCCGTTCGGCCAGCGCCTGCGCTTCGACCAGTGCGGCATCGCCGGTCGTCTTCACCCCGTCCCAGTCGATCGCGAAGAGATTGGGATCCGCCCGATCGTAGACGACCGGATATTGCGTACCGAGCTGCGGCCATTTGCGGACGGGATAGATGCCGTGGCTGCGCACCGCAGTCGGCGGCAGGCCCGGCGCGGAAATGATGCCCGTCACATTGCCATTGGCGTAGGCCGCACTGCGCGGCGGCAGCGACGTGGCGGTGACGAGCAATGTCCCCTGCGCCGGATCGTGCATCCGGGCGCGCTTGCCCCCGGCCGACATGCGTCGCAGGAAGATAAGGACGCCGATCACCGGCAGGATGGCGAGCGCCGTCATGGCGATGCCGATGATCGTGAACGTGGACATCTTGTCCCCTGCCCCTTCCCACGCGCCGTGATCGCACACGGCCCGGACAGCAGGATAAGCAGGCGGGGCGGCTAGAGCAACGACCAGACCTGATGCACGCACAGCACCACGAACAACGCGCTCGCCGCCGTCAGCAGGGCGTTGGAGAGCCAGCCGGAGCGCCATTCGGCGGGGACGCGCTTTGAGTTGAGCAGCCACATCAAAGTGAGCGCCAGGAAGGGCATGAAGAAGGCCCCGAAGGCGCCATAGGCGATGATCAGGGCGAAGGGCTGGCCGAGCAGCAGCAGCGCCATTGGCGGGATTGTGAGCCACAGGACGTAGAGGCGGAAGGGCGTGGACTTGTCGAGATCGACCGGGGCGGGGCCGGCCTCGACCGGGGCATGGCGCAGACTCCGCACGAAATCGGCGAAGAGGAGCGAGACGCCCTGCCACACGCCGAGCAGCGAGGAGAAGGTGGTCGCCGCGAAGCCGATCAGGAAGATAGTGGCGATGGTGGTGCCGAAGCGATCGGCCAGCACCGCGCCGAGATCGAGCAGGCCGCGATCGCCACCCGCCAAGGCGATCTGCGCCGCATTGAGCAGCTCCGCGCCGACGATCAGCATGGCGATGACAAAGAGGCCGGTGGCGGCATAGGCGACACGGTTGTCGAGCCGCATCATCCCGATCCATTGCGGTCCGCGCCACCCCTTCGCGTTCACCCAATAGCCATAGGCGGCGAGCGTGATCGTGCCGCCCACCCCGCCGATCAGGCCCAGCGTGAAGATCGCCGATCCGGGCGGGAGCGTGGGAACGAGGCCGGTCGCCATGTTGCCGATATTCGGGGCGACCAGGATGGCGAGGCCGACGACGATCACGAACATCACGGCGATGAAGAACTTCATCACCGCCTCGAACACGCGGTAGCGGTTGAACAGGACGAAGGCCGCGCCGAGGAGGCCAGCGGCCGCCCCCCAGGCCCAGAAGGGCAGCAGATCGGGAAACAAAGCGGCGAGCGGCAGCGCCGTCGCGCTCATCGCCGTGCCGCCGTATACGAAGCCCCAGAGCACGATGTAGATGCCGAAATACCAGCTCGTCCAACGGCCCAGCGAGCGCCAGCCCTCCAGCATGGTGGAGCCGGTGGCGAGATGATAGCGGCCCGTGCCTTCGGCCAGCGCGATCTTGAGGATGCAGCCAAGGATCGCGGCCCAGAGCAGGGCGTAGCCGAAGCGCGATCCAGCGACGAGCGTCGCCACCAGATCGCCCGCGCCGACGCCAGTGACAGCGACGACGATGCCCGGGCCGATCAGCTTCCAGCGGGCGAGGCCGGCGGGCGGGGCGGCTTTGTCGATCTGTTCGTCCGGTCCCGCCATCATGCTCCCCTCGTCTTTCCGGCCAGTCTGGCACGGATCGGGCGGGAATGCCTAGTTGGCGGCGTTGGTTTCCGCGGCATTGGCCTCAGCCGGTTCCGCAAGCGCGGGGCGGTTGGCCAGCGCGTCGATCTCTTCCTGGATGCGCGCCTCAGCGGCGCCGACGCGGTTGGCAACCTCGGCCTCCAGCGCGTTCGCCCTGTTCTCGATCTCCGCACTCATCCTGTCGAACCGGTTGGCGACCGGCTCCTCCGGCTCGCCCGCGCAGGCGGCGAGGAGGGCGAAAGCGGCGAGGGGAAGTACATATCGCATTTCCGTCCCTTACGTCATTCCAGCGAAAGCTGGAATCCCTTGCCTTCAGGAAGGAGACCGGCTTTCGCCGGAATGACGTGTACGGAAAGAGGGAAAGTGGGGGACTTCTGTTGCCCGGTGTCCCCCAAACCGCTGGAATCCGCTTCTGTTGCCCGGTGCGGCCCGACCGCGCTTTTGTCCTTATAACCTAGACCGTGAGGTCATTGGTTACGCGGCAATCGCGAGCGCCTCGTTATCGTTGGCACTTGTGTGATGAGCCGTCGCGGTGGCCCCTTCCGAGCGAAAGTCGGTGCTTTTCAACACACGTCGATCCTGGTTCGGCCCCTCTAGCTGAGCCGTTCGACCGGCGCGCTTCACGCGAGCTGGTCTCACGGCTCAATTGGTGGAGCCGCCGGGTACTGCCCCCGGGTCCGCTGTGCCTATTGCACACCGTCGTTTATCGCCATAGCCGGGCGAACCCGGCACCAACCTATATAGACGCGCGGGCCTTAATGTGAAGTGAGCGGCGCGCTCAGCCCTTCTTCTTCAGCTCGTCCCTGATCTCGCGCAGCAGCACGACATCTGCGGGATCCTCTGCCGGCGCCTCTTCCTTCTGCGCGATGATCTTGTTTGCCATCTTGATCAGCAGGAAGATGATGAAGGCGAGGATCAGGAAGTTGATCACGACAGTGATGAACTGGCCGTAGCCCAGCACCGGAGCGCCGGCCGCCTTCAGCGCGGCATAATCATTGACCGAGCCGGCATAGCCTTCCGGCACTGAGCCGAGGAGGATGAAATAGCTGGAGAAATCGAGCCCGCCGAAAATCGCGCCGACCACCGGCATGATCACATCCTCGGTCAATGAGGTGGTGATCGTTGCGAAGGCCGCGCCGATGATGACCGCGACTGCCAGATCGAGGACATTGCCGCGTGCGATGAACGCCTTGAATTCCTGAAGCATCTCTTCCCCCGTTGCGGAGCCGTTTGCCAATGCTTACGTCGCGAAGACCGTCTTGCAAAGAAGGGGATTGCCGATGCGTGCCCGTCTTCTCGCCCTGATCGCGCCGATGGCGCTCGCTCTCTCCGCCTGCGGGATCAATTCGATCCCGACCGCCGAGGAGAATGCCAAGGCGCGCTGGGCCGATGTGCAGAGCCAGTATCAGCGGCGCGCCGATCTCATCCCCAATCTGGTCAACACGGTGCGCGGCTTCGCCGATCAGGAACGTGACGTCCTGACCCAGGTGACGGAGGCGCGGGCCAGCGCGACCCGGATCACCGTTTCGCCCGACCAGCTTACCGATCCCGAGGCGATGCGCGCCTTCACCGAGGCGCAGGGGCGTCTCACCAACGCGATCATCCCGCTCCAGCGCCTGCAGGAAAACTATCCCGAGCTGCGCTCCAGCGAGCAGTTCGCGACATTGATGAGCCAGCTCGAAGGCACGGAGAACCGGATCGGCATCGCCCGGCGAGATTATAATGCCGCCGTCCAGGCCTATAATACCCGCATCCGCACCTTCCCCGATCTGATCGGTGCGCGCGTGATCTACGGATCGGAGCCGATGGTGCCGTTCGAGGCGCAGGCCGGAGCCGAACAGGCGCCGAGCGTCGATTTCGGCAACCGGCAGTAAAGCCGCGCCCTTGCGGCTCCTGCTCCTCTTCCTCGCGCTCGTCGTCGCCGCGCCGGCGACGGCGCAGACCTTTCCGGACCTGACCGGCCGGGTGGTCGACACGGCCGAATTGCTCGACGCGGCGCAGGAACAGGCGCTCGCCGGGCGGCTCGAGGCGCTGGAGCAGGAGAGCACGCGCCAGCTCGTCGTCGCCACCGTGCCGGATCTGCAAGGCTATCCGATCGAGGATTATGCCAATCGTCTGTTCCGGCACTGGCAATTGGGCCAGGCGGACGCGAACAACGGCGTGCTGCTGCTCGTCGCCGTCGCCGAGCGGCGGGTGCGGATCGAGGTGGGCTACGGGCTGGAGCCGATCCTGACCGACGCCTTGTCCGGGCAGATCATCCGCAACCAGATCACGCCCCGGTTCCGGGACGGCGACTATCCCGGCGGCATCGAGGCGGGCACCGAGGCGATCATCGCACAGCTGCAGGCGCCGCCGGAAGAAGCAGAGGCGCGGGTCGCCACAGCCGCCGCGTCCGAAGCGCGCGCCAGCCGCGATCGCGGCAGCGGGACGATCATCCCGTTCATGATCTGGGGCGGCGTCCTGCTCGTCATCGTGCTGACCATCGCCGGCCGCGCGGCGGGCGGGCGCAAATATCGCTCCGGCAACACGCTCGGCTGGATCGTCCTGTGGGAGGTTCTGGACGAGATCAGCCGCAAGAGCGGCTCGTCGAGCCGTTCGTCCTGGGGCAGCGGCGGCAGTTCGTGGGGCGGATCGTCCTGGGGCGGCGGAGGAGGCGGCTGGGGCGGAGGCGGCTTTTCGGGCGGCGGCGGATCGTCCGGCGGCGGCGGGGCTTCGGGGGGATGGTGATGCGGGCGGTACACCTGTCGGAAGAGGATCACGCGCTGGTGACGGCCGCGATCGTGGCGGCGGAACGCGAGAGCAGCGGCGAGATCGTCACCGTCGTCGCGGCGCGCTCCGATGCCTACCACGATGTCGGGCTCCATTATGCGGTGCTCGCTATGCTCGCCGTGCCGGGCGCGATCGCGATCCTGCCCGAAACCTGGGTGACGGGCATGATGGCCTGGTGGCTCGGCTGGAATGGCGAGGTGACGCGCGGCGGGCTGATGCTGGCCCTGTTCGTCGCGATGATTCTGGCCTTCCTGATCGTACGCTATGCTTTGGCCTGGATGCCGCTCAGGATGGCGCTGACGCCGGGGCGGACCAAGACGCGGCGTGTGCGCCGCCGCGCGATCGAGATTTTCCGCACCGGCGCCGAGCAGAAGACGCAGGGCCGCACCGGCATCCTGCTCTACCTCTCGCTGGCCGAGCATCGCGCCGAGATCGTCGCCGACCGGGCGATCCACGCAATGGTCGACCCGGAAATCTGGGGCGAGGCGATGGCCGTGCTGATCGAGGAGGCGAAGGCGGGCCGGCCGGGCCAGGGCATGGCGCGGGCGGTGGCGAAGATCGGCGCCGTCCTCGCACAAATCCTGCCGCCGCAGGAAGACAATCCTAACGAATTGCCGGACAGAGTGGTCGAATTGTGAGACCCGAAGCCGACGAACCCGAACGCACCGCCTGGGAAGGCCGGTTCCTCGCCGCGAAGACGCGCGGGAAATGGGAATATGTCTCCCGCACGCGCGGCATCGGCGCCGCCGTGATCCTCGCTTTCGACGCCGGTCATGTCCTGCTCGTCGAGCAGTATCGCGTGCCGCTGGGGCGCAATTGCCTGGAGCTACCGGCCGGCCTGGTCGGCGATGAGGCGGCGGGCGAGGACGCGGCGACGGCGGCGATCCGCGAATTGGAGGAGGAAACCGGCTACCGCGCCAGCCGGATGACCGATCTCGGCCGCTTCTACAGCTCGCCCGGCCTGACTTCCGAAAACTTCGCGCTGCTGCGCGCGGAAGGTCTGCGCAAGACCGGCAGCGGCGGTGGCGTGGCGGGAGAGAACATCCTCGTCC
>CAYTMM010000131.1:0-6063 GCA_964438875.1 uncultured Sphingosinicella sp.
GGCCGGGTGGGGGTGCGGGCCGGTGCCGCCTCTGGTTCAGCCTTGCTGAAACAGATTCTAGAAACGCAGCCGGGCGAAGGACAGCGTGGAATCCGGGGCATATTGAGGCCGGGCGTCGGCCGGCCGGGCGGCGGCAAGCGCTGCGCCCTGATCGGGAAGACCGGGGCGGCTGCCGACGATGAACAATTCGAGCGGCTCTGCGCTCCGGGTAACCAGCTCCAGCTCCGCGCCGTCGCAGCTCCGGCCGATGCAGCGCGCTATCCAGCGATCGTCGGCCGCACCTTCCCCGAACGGCCGCAGGAAGCCGGGAACGCCCGCCATTGTCAGCGTCGTCTCGGCCGGTGCGATCAGCGAGACGATCTGCGCTCCGTTCGCGGTAAGGCGAAGCCGCAGCCGTCGCCCCGCGCCGTCTTGCGTTTCGCCGAGCAGGTCGGCCTGTGGAGCCGGTATGTCGATTGCCGGCGCAGGCGCCTGCCAGCGGCGCGCATCGGCATAAGGCAGCGCGCGCCGTTCCCAGGCCGCATCGAACGGGACGGGCGCGCCGTCATTGTTGACCGCCCAGCGCCCTTCGCCCTGGTCCGCGTCCCACAGATAATCGATCGTGAAGCGCTGCTGCCGGTCGGCGCTGTAGGCGGGGATCAAGGCGACGGCGAGCCACGCCAGCAGCACGAGATCGCCCGCGCCGCACGCGATGAATATCGGCCGGACGCGCGCGATCGTCGGTCTGAGCTCGAGCAGGGCGGGCAGCAGAATGATCGCGCCGATCGGTGCCAGCAGGAAGTGCGGCCCGCTGCTCATCAACTCTTCGAAGAGATGCAGTGCCGGTCCGAAAGTCAAGAAAAGCAGGATGATGGCGCCGATGGCTCCAATCGTTTCCGCGGATCGGTAACGGCCCGCCAGCCCCATGCCCGTCGCCATGACGAGCGGCGGCAGCAGGAAGAAGATGATGCCGCCCGGCGCGATTGCGGTCAGCGCCGCGCCCTGGATCATGAAGAGAAGCCAGAAGGCCACGCGCAACTGCTTCGTGTCGGCATTGCGGGCGACGAAGCGCAGCGCCACTAGTGCGCCGGCGATGGTGCAGGCATAGACAGCGGTGGTGGTCGCGATCGGCCAGGCGCGCCAATAATCGCCGGCGCGGAACAGGCCCAGTGCGAGCTGGCCGGCCCAGGCCAGCACCAGTCCCGCCGCCAGCGCAGCGACCATCGTCGCCAGTGGCCGGCCAAACGCGCGGCGCCGCCATGACGCCACTGCGAAGAAGAGCAGCAGCAGGCCGAGCAAGATGAGACCGACAGTCTGCGGCATCTCGATCAGGTGAAGGCCGATCAGGTCCATGTAGATACGCGGCCCGCTCGCCTCGACCGGCACCGCGCTGGCTGTGATTGTCCGGGTCAAAGCCAGCGCCTGATCGCCCATATGCCGCAGGCTGCGGCGATCGAGCGCCGCCAGATCGTCGCCCGCGCTGTGATAGCGCGTCTCGTTGCCGATGATCGCGAAGTTGAGGATCGTCCAGGGCCGCGCGTCGAACACGGCGACGTCGGTCGAATTGGGGATCAGGCCGTAAAGATCGGTGGTGAGCGAATTGGCCGACGGGCGTGCCGCCGCGGCGCGGTAGAGCGCGATCGCGGCGCCGTTGGGACGGCTGGTCTCGAACATGATCGCGGGCCCCTCGACGCCGCGCGCCTCGAGGTTGATCAGCGTATCGACACGCGCGGCGAGCGGATCGCGCTCCAGGAAGGCGCGGGCACCGATCAGCCCCATTTCCTCGCCTTCGTTGAAGAGCAGGGTGATGGGGCGCGCCGGCCGTTCGCCGCGCAGATGATGGGCGATCTCCAGCAGCGCGGCGACGCCGATTCCGGCATCCGCCGCGCCCGGTCCGGCGAAGGTGCTGTCATAATGGGCGGAAAGCAGCACATGCGGGCCTTCGCTCGGTCCGATCGTGACGACGACATTGCGCACCCGCGCACAGGATATGGCCCGATTGTGCGCGAAGCTGTTGCAGGCGAAATCGTCGGTGACGCGCGGCGCGAGACCTAGCGCACGCAACTGGGCGAGCAGCCGTTCGCGCACGGCATCGTTCGCATCGCTGTCCACCGGGTGGGCTTGCTCGTCGCCCAGAATGCGGGCCAACCGCGCGGCGGCGCGATCCGTATCGAACTGTCCTGCCGCGGGCGCCTCGGACGGGGCGGGGAGACGGATCAGTTCCCCTTTCAGCGCCATTGCCGCCAGCAGGACAATGATCGCGGCGCCCAGCCAGAGTCCGTGCTTCATGGTTCCCCCCTTTTATGGAAGGATAGCAGGTGATCGGCCGCTGTCAGCCCGTGCGCGAGTCCCAAAGCCGAGCTGGAGAGAAAATAGACCGGATGCCCCTTGGTAAACCCCGCGTCAGCCGCTAGATCGCCCCGGCCAAGCGGAGAAGAAATATGGGTTATCGGGTGGTCGTCGTCGGTGCGACCGGCAATGTCGGGCGCGAAATGCTGAACATCTTGGCCGAGCGCCAGTTTCCGGCGGACGAGATTGCCGTGGTGGCGAGCCCGCGCTCGACCGGTGACATCATCGATTTCGGCGACAGCGGGCAGGAGCTGAAAGTCCGCAATATCGAGCATTTCGATTTCGGAGGCTGGGATATCGCCCTGTTTGCCGCCGGTTCTGGTCCGACCAAGATCTACGCGCCCAAGGCGGCGGCGGTCGGCTGTACGGTCATCGACAACAGCTCGCTCTATCGTATGGACCCGGACGTGCCGCTGATCGTGCCGGAGGTGAATCCGGAAGCGATCGATCTCTACCGGCGCAAGAACATCATCGCGAACCCGAATTGTTCGACCGCGCAGATGGTGGTGGCGTTGAAGCCGCTGCACGATGTCGCGAAGATCAAGCGGGTCGTGGTCGCGACCTACCAATCCGTTTCAGGCGCGGGCAAGGCTGGTATGGACGAGCTGTTCGAGCAGAGCCGCAACATCTTCGTTGGTGATCCGAACGAACCGGTGAAGTTCACCAAGCAGATCGCCTTCAATGTGATCCCGCACATCGATTCCTTCCTGGACGACGGTTCGACCAAGGAGGAGTGGAAGATGGTGGTCGAGACCAAGAAGATTCTCGATCCCGCGATCAAGGTGACGGCGACCTGCGTGCGCGTGCCGGTCTTCGTCGGCCATTCGGAGGCGATCAATATCGAGTTCGAGAACGAGCTTTCTGCCGAAGATGCCCAGGCGATTCTACGTGAAGCCCCGGGCCTTATGCTCGTCGACAAGCGCGAGGACGGTGGCTACGTCACCCCGGTCGAGGCGGTCGGCGAATATGCGACCTATATCAGCCGCGTGCGCGAGGATCCGACCGTGGAGAACGGCCTTAACCTGTGGTGCGTCTCGGACAATCTCAGGAAGGGCGCGGCGCTCAACGCCGTCCAGATCGCCGAACTGCTCGGCCGGCGGCACCTCCAGAAAGCGGCCTGAATTCTTCATCGCCGCCCTGGGCTGAATTCAGGGCGGCGATGGTCGGTCCAGCAGAATATGCGGTACCGGCGTCAGGCCGCCGGCAGCAGCCGCCGTTCGCCGGCCAGGTTCATCAGCGCCTTCTGGAGCTTCTCGAACGCGCGCACCTCGATCTGGCGGATGCGCTCGCGACTGACGTCGTACACCTGCGAAAGCTCCTCCAGTGTCTTGGGCTCGTCGGTCAGCCGCCGTTCGGTCAGGATGTGACGCTCGCGCTCGTTCAGCGCGTCGAGCGCCTCGACAAGCAAATCGTGGCGCAGCCGCGTCTCCTCAGCCTCGGCGACCCGCTCGTCCTGCAGCGGCTCGTCGTCGACCAGGAAGTCCTGCCAGCTTCCCTCGCTGTCGTCGCGCAGGGGCACGTTCAGCGACGTGTCGCCGCCCATCGCCATGCGGCGGTTCATCGAGATGACGTCTTCCTCGGAAACGCCCAGATCGGTGGCGATCTTCTTCACGTCCTCGGGCTTGAGGTCGCCGTCCTCGAACGCCTCGATGCGGTTCTTCATCCGGCGAAGGTTGAAGAACAGCTTCTTCTGCGCCGCCGTGGTGCCCATCTTCACGAGCGACCACGAGCGCAGGATGTATTCCTGGATGGCGGCGCGGATCCACCACATCGCATAGGTGGCGAGGCGGAAACCCCGTTCCGGCTCGAACTTCTTCACGCCCTGCATCAGGCCGATATTGCCCTCGGAGATCAGCTCGGAGGTGGGCAGCCCATAGCCGCGATAGCCCATCGCGATCTTCGCGACGAGCCTGAGGTGCGAATTGACCAGTTTGGCGGCGGCATCGGTGTCCTGATGCTCCGTCCAGCGCTTGGCCAGCATATATTCCTCTTCCGGCGTCAGGATCGGAAACTTCTTGATCTCCGCCAGATAGCGGTTGAGGCCTGCCTCGCCGCCGCTCGCGGGGATCGTCGCCGGAACATTACGACCTGCCATGTTCTTCTAACTCCCTGGTGCCGGGCCTTTCGCTGCCGCGCCGGCACATGGCGTCTATACGGCAAGCACCCCAAACAGTTCCTGAATATCAGAAGGAAGGGCACTTTGGAAGGATAAGTTTTCTTTCGAAACTGGATGGACAAAGCCAAGCACCGCCGCATGCAACGCCTGGCGATGAAAATCGAGCCTTTTCAATATCTCCCGATGCGATGGCTTGGCCCGGCCATAGACCGGATCGCCGAGCAACGGGTGGCCGATTGAGGCCATATGGACGCGCACCTGATGCGTGCGCCCGGTTTCCAGCCGGCATTCAATCATCGCGGCGTCGCGGAGCGGCGTGACGATTCGGTAATGCGTCACCGCCCGTTTGCCGCGTCCCTCGGCCTGCACCGAGATCTTCTTGCGGTTGGCGCTGGAGCGGGCGAGGGGGGCGTCCACCGTCCCGCTCGCCGGGATCGGCCGGCCCGATACGATCGCCGCATAAACCCGCTCGATGCTGTGCTTGGCGAACTGTGCGGCCAGCCCTTCATGCGCCACGTCGGTCTTGGCGACCACCAGCAGGCCGGACGTGTGCTTGTCGATCCGGTGGACGATCCCCGGCCGCGCCACCCCTCCAATTCCGCTCAGGCGGCCGGCACAATGGTGGAGCAAAGCGTTGACCAAAGTCCCGTCCGGATTGCCCGCCGCCGGATGGACGACCATCCCCGCCGGCTTGTCCACGACCACCAGGTGATCGTCCTCGAAGACGATTTCCAGCGCGATGTCCTGCGCTTCGTTATGCGCCGGCTTCGGCTTCGGCACGGAAAGCTCGTAAATGGCGCCCGGCACGGCCTTGATCGCCGGATCGCGGACTGCTTTGCCTTCGGGGCCATTCACCGCGCCGCTGCTGATCAGAGCCTTCAAACGCTCGCGCGACATGGTGGGGACGGCCATCGCCAGCGCCCGGTCCAGCCGCATGCCCGCCGCGTCCTCCGCCACGCGCGCCTGAATGATCGAAAACCCCCCGGACATCGGACAGTGGAGATGGGGTTTTCGCAGCAAATTTCAAGGTGGGAGGGGCATTTGCCGAAGCACTCAAGCCTACCCATTTCCAACACCGTTCGGGCTGAGCTTGTCGAAGCCCTCCCTTTCTGTTCTGACTGCGAACCCATGGGCTTCTGGACCTACATGCTCCATTGCACCGACAGCAGCTTCTATATCGGACACACCGATGATCTCGATGCCCGCATCGGCGCGCACCAATCCGGCCTGATCAAGGGCTACACATCGACGCGCCTGCCGGTGAAGCTGGTCTGGTCGGACGAATTTCCGTCTCGCTACGAGGCGCTCCAGGCGGAACGCCGGATCAAGGGGTGGAGCAGGGCGAAGAAACTGGCCTTGATCCGCGGGGACTGGATATTGATCAGTGCGCTCGCCCGTAACTCGGAAGAGAAGGAGAGGGCTTCGACAAGCTCAGCCCGAACGGAATCCGGGGAAGAGACCGTCTTGCCTCCCCACCGTTCGGGCTAAGCTTGTCGAAGCCCCATTCTGCCTTCTCTGCCCCGCGCCCTGCCCTTGCATCCCGGACTCGCAAGGCCCAATAGGGGGCGCATCACGTGAGAGGATCAGGGCCCAGCGGAATGAAATCGCACGAATTCGCC
>CAYTMM010000132.1:0-4759 GCA_964438875.1 uncultured Sphingosinicella sp.
AACCGTCGCTTCGCTCTACATCGTACCCTTCAAAGACGCTTGGAACGTCGCGAAGAGGAGACGGGCGGTGAGGTTGTCGGCGCGTTAGCGTTCGATCCATCCGCGATTGGCTTCGAACCGGGCGATTTCCCGTTCGCTCATCGCGGCGACGAATCGGTTTTCCGAGGCTGTGCCGCGCGCGAGAATGGCCAGTCCTTCCTCGATCGATGGCGCGGCGGCGGCCAGCTCGTTGATCGCCGCGAACTGGATGCGGTCGCAGGGATGATGCGCGGCGAAGCTTGCGACCAGATCGCGGGCATTGCCGCCGTCATGATTGGCGGCCAGCGCGAGCAATGCCTCGCTCGACGAGCGGGTGAGGATGCCGGCGATCTCGCACCGCTCCACGTCGAAGCGATACTGGCTGAGAAAAGGCTGATGCGGGGAGGCCTGCATGATGTTGATCGACACCGAAAGTTCGTCGGCGGGGAGCTGGTTGTGGACGTCCTTGTGAGCGCGATAGAGCATCACCTTGCCGGGATCGAGCTTCGCCTTCTCGATGAATTTGAGGTCCACCTTCTCGCCCGGAACGCCGACCACTTTGTCGTAATCATATTCGTAATATTCGCTCCAATAGCCTGGCCCCAGATAGCCCACGGTCAAGAACGAGAAATTGTGATCGTGCGGAACCCCGTAAAAAAAGGGTGAAGCGCCGCTTGCCTTGAACAGGCTGTCGCGCGGGGAGGGCCAGAAATTGGCGCGGATGAAATATTTCTCGCTCGCCCGGTGCAGCATGATGACTTGCGATCCGTAATCATTCTCCCGGCTCTGGCGCCCGCAACGATCCTTGAGTTCGGCGACGGCGATGTCGGCGAGGAAGGTACGGTTGGCCGCCAGACTTTTCAGCAGCGATCCCATCGCGGCGAAACTGTCCTCGTCGGCGGGATCGAAATGCGGTTCGTTGAGCGCCGCGATCAGGTCGCCCAGTTCGATCGGCGCTGCGTCGCCGCAATCGATGATGCGCGGCATCAGGCGGCCTCTCGTGCCGCGGCCGTGGCGGGTAGCCGGTCCAGTGCCGCCCGCGCGGCGGCGCGGACCTCGGGATGGGGATCGCGTGCGGCCATGACAGCGAGGCGCGGCTGTGCCGCGCGCGCGTCGATGCCGAGCAGCTCGCGCATCGCATGCCAGCGCACGAAGAAACGGGGATGATCGAGATAGGCGGCGATCGCCGCGAAGGCCGCCTCGCCGCCGCCCAGCTTGCGCAGCAATGTCGCGATCATCTGGACACGTGAGTCGGCGTCGTCTGTGGCACTGCAACCCAGATAGACGCCGCTGATTGCATCATACTCGACGCTGAGCGGCGCTTGATCGGTCCTGATCGCGGCCTGTAGCACCAGCAGGTTGGTCGCGGCATGTTCGATCACATAGCTTTGCGACCGGCCGTCGATCACCAGAATCTCGCCGTCCCTGACAGCCCGCTCGGCAGCCCGGCGGCAACGGCCCGCGCTGGAGGCGCTAAACTCGTCGGTGATCGGCGGCGCTTCCCAGAAGGAGAAGGTGGCACCGCCGGCACGGACCAGCTTCAGCACGGTAATCTGGCCGTTGAAATTGACGGAGCCACCGCTCCTCTTGCCATTCTTCTTGGCAGCGAACTGCATGGCCTGGCTTACGCCTGCCGCGATCTGGACATGCGCGTCCTCATAAACAAGCAGGCCGCTATGGACCGCACTCTTGATCGTCGGGAAGGGCGGCAGAAAATAGGACTCATCGCGCAGCGCCGCGGCGAGGCTTGCCACCAATACATCGACCCAGGCGTCATCGGCGAACAGACTCCTGATCGTCGCGACGACATCCGCCGCGTCTGGATCGCGCAGCGCGCTCATGGCCGCGCCGAAAAGCTGGTGAACGGGCTGTCGGGGCCAATCCGTGCGGAAGGATTCGATCGTCTGGCGCGTTGCATCCTGTCGCGCGCGATCGCCTATCCAGGCTTCCAGTTCCTTGCCGACGATCATATCCGTCTCTTCAAACCAGCTAACCGCGAAAGCGGCATGCCGGGAGTAGCGGCATCCCGCCGCCGCTTTACTGGCGAGTTCTTTCGGAAAACCTAAGCGAATGCGGCGCGGGCGTGGGCCGAAGGCGGGTTCTTGGTGACGGCCGCTTCTCTGTCGGGCGCAATAATCTGGCCCGGACCGAGAGGTGTGGAGCCTCATCCGTCCGGGCCAGATTATAATCCAGATATTATAATGCCGTTATCCTGGCGGCTCGTCATGCGGCCGCAAGGCGGGCAGATGTTAGCGCGCGACGTAGATGGCGATGCCGGTGGCGACGCTCAGGCAGATCAAGCCGCCCACTTCCTGCTGCTTGGCCGAGCCTGCGACGGCGACCTCGGTGGTGAGTTCCGGCAGTTCCTCGACCTCGAAATGAATCTTGTCCATGGCGTTTCGCTTTCCCGTCCTTGTTTTTTGACAGGAAGGCTTTCTCAGCCAATCCTTGAAAATTTGCTAAGATCGCAGCGCAGGGAAAAAGAGATAAAGTTTAGACGATGATCAGGGTGAACCCGTTTCTCTTTCCTGCTTGAAGGCTTCGCGCAGAGCGGCAAGTCGTTCCAGTTCGTTTCTGTCTCGGCGGATCGCACGCCAATAGTGCACGAAGCCCGCCGCGACGATAGCAATGCCGGCCAAGGCGACGCTGACCGGTAGCCAGGGCTCGGCGGCGAAACGGGCCAGCAGGCCGCTGCCGGGCCCGCGATCGAGCACCGCGCCGAAGCCGATGCCGATCACCATCGCGGGAATGCTGCCGATCAGGCCCAGCCGTGTCCGCTTCACTGTCGCTTCAAGCCGGGCGATCGACTGGTTGACCATGTCTTCGGCGCTGCCGGTCAGGCTCCTGAGCTCAAGCTTACGGAAATGGCGCTGTCGGATGCTGCCGTACAGCATGAGCGCGATCGCGGCGCCGCCGACGGTCAGCGTTTCCGGATTGGGGTTGGTGAGCGCGAGGACGAGCACCACGGCCGAGACGATGACGGCCAGCGCCGCATCGGTGAACTGATCGCGCCGCGCACGCCGGGCGACCGCTTCGGCGGAGCGGCGCAACGCCGCCATTTCCGCCGGACCAGGCTCCTGACGCCACATATCTCCGAGGCGTTCGAGATCGAAATCCGTCATCGGCCCTGCTCCAGCATGGCCTTGAGCGCCGCCTTGGCGCGCGACAGGCGCAGCGCAAGTGCATTGGGAGCGATACTCAACATGTCCGCGATCTCCGCGTAACTGAATCCTTCGAGCACGAGGACGATGACTTCGCGCTGCGACACCGGAAGCCGCCGCGTCGCTTCCAGCAAGGCGCGGCGTTCGCTGGCGTCGATCGCGCTTTCCTCCGGATTGGGATCCTCCGTCTCCAGTTTCTCGGGAATCTCGGCCGTCGGGGGCTGACGCACCTGCCGGGCCACGAAGGAGATGGCGCGATTCTGCGCGATCCGGGCGATAAAAGTCTTCAGGCTTGCGTCGGCGCGGTAGCTGGGCAGTGCCTGCCACACGGCGAGCAAGATCTGCTGGGTCAGATCTTCGCGCAAGGCCGGATCGGCTTCATAGGACATGGCGATACGGGTGATGAGCGCGCCATGCTCGGTGACGATGCGCTCGAATTGCGGCTGCCCGCCTTTAGCCATGTCCGTTAAAGTGGCCACCGGTTTGCCCGTTCCCCCGTCCGGGATTGTGGCACAAGCCGGCGATCAATCACATAGGCGACGGACGCCGCACAGTGCACAAATCCTCACGTCCCGCGGCGAGACAGGCGGACGGCCGGGTGTTGCCGCCAGACGGCGCTGGGCTCGCTCAATCGGCGAGACCCAGCAGCCAGCGCGCGAGATTGGCCGGCACCACTTGCGCGCCCGGTGCGTTGCGCACCAGTTCGAAACGGTGCGTCATGATCCAGTGCAGGCATTCGCCCCGGCTTTCGAACAAAGGATAATTGTCGCGCGCCGGCCGCAGCGAAGCTTCGTCGATCAGAAAACGGGCGCCGCGCCGGCAGCCGGGCGCGCCGGGCCAGTCGCGCATCGGCGCGCACACTGCCGGCACCCAGTAGGTTTTCGCGCCGTCGAGCAGATCGACGTCGGCTTTCTGCATAGCCCCGTCCTCTCCATGATTATTATTTATCGGATCGACGCGGCGGCGATGGGGCAGGCCGCCGCGCCGGTCCTTTGCCGGTCCGGTCTCAGGCCAGGTCGAAACGGTCGGCGTTCATCACTTTTGTCCAAGCCTTGACGAAGTCCTTCACGAACTTCTCCTCATGGCCGTTCTCGGCATAGACCTCGGCGATCGCTCGCAGCTCCGAATTGGAACCGAAGACGAGGTCGGCGCGGCTCGCCCGCCACGTCTCTCCGCCGCTCGCGCGATCGGTGGCGACATATTCCTCGTCGTCGCTGCCATCGACAGCCTTCCAGACATTGGTCATGTCGAGCAGGTTGACGAAATAGTCGTTGGTCAACTGGCCCGATCGCTTGGTGAAATGGCCATGTCCGCGCTCGCCATGATTGGCGCCGAGCACGCGCAGGCCGCCGATCAGCACCGCCAGTTCAGGCGCCGAAAGGCCGAGCAGCGCTGCCCGATCGAGCATCATCTCCTCGGTTTTCACCCGCAGCTTCTTCGGCAGATAGTTGCGGAAGGCGTCGGCCTGGGGTTCGAGCACCGCGAAGCTTTCCGCGTCGGTCTGCTCCGCAGTGGCATCGCCGCGACCGCCCGTAAAGGGTACCGCGACATTGAAGCCGGCATCCACAATCGCCTTTTCC
>CAYTMM010000132.1:4769-5996 GCA_964438875.1 uncultured Sphingosinicella sp.
CGACCACGCCGCCGAGCACGATCGCGTCGGCCATCGACAGCGGCCCGCGCGCCTCGTTCAGCTTGGCGAGGACGTCGGCCAGCATTGCCGGTTCGTTGACCTCCCAATCCTTCTGCGGGGCGAGGCGGATGCGTGCGCCGTTGGCGCCGCCGCGATGGTCAGATTTGCGATAAGTCGAGGCCGACGCCCAGGCCGTCTTGACGAGCTGGCTGACGGTGAGGCCGCTCGCCGCGATCCGCTGCTTCGCGGCCGCCACGTCGGCATCGGATGGCGTGGTGCCGGTGGGTACCGGATCCTGCCAGATCAGATCCTCGGCCGGGACTTCCGGGCCGAGGTAGCGGATCTTCGGCCCCATGTCGCGATGGCACAGCTTGAACCAGGCACGGGCGAAGGCGTCCTTGAACGCTTCATGGTCGGCGCGGAACTTCTCCGAGATCACGCGGAACTCGGGATCGACCTTGAGCGCCATGTCCGCCGTGGTCATCATTGTCGGCACCTTCTTGCCCGGCACATGGGCATCGGGTGCCATATCCTCTTCTTTCTGGTTGACCGGCTGCCATTGCTGGGCGCCGGCAGGCGAACGCACCAGTTCATATTCATAGTCGAGCAGCAGGCGGAAATAATTCTCGCTCCATTCGGTTGGAGTGTTGACCCACGCGCCTTCGATCCCGCTGGTCACGCTATGCTCACCGATGCCGCCGCTCTCGTGACTGCTGACCCAGCCGAAGCCCTGCGCGGCCAGATCGCCGCCCGCCGGAGCGGCACCGAGCAGCGTAGCATCGCCATTGCCGTGCGCTTTGCCGAAGGTGTGGCCACCGGCGGTGAGCGCGACGGTTTCCTCATGGCTCAGCGCCATTCGCTCGAACGTCGCCTTGATATCCCGCGCCGAAAGCAAGGGATCGGGATTGCCGCCCGGGCCTTCGGGATTGACGTAAATCAGGCCCATCTGGATCGCCGCGAGCGGACCGTCCAGGTCCTCGAGGCCGCGGTCGGGATCGATACGGGTCTGGACACCTTCGTTGACCCATTTGTCTTCATGGCCCCAGTAGATGTCCTTCTCGGGCTCGTAGACGTCAGCCCGGCCGCCGCCGAAGCCGAAGACAGGCCCGCCCATCGATTCGATCGCAACATTGCCGGTCAGGATGAAGAGATCGGCCCAGCTGATCGCCTGTCCGTACTTCTGCTTGATCGGCCAGAGCAGGCGGCGCGCCTTGTCGAGGTTGCCGT
>CAYTMM010000133.1:0-5815 GCA_964438875.1 uncultured Sphingosinicella sp.
CGAAATAGCGGTCCTCGCCGAACAGGTCGGCGACGATAATAAGGCCGCTGGCCTCGACGTCGAACAGGGCCATGTCCACCTTGATCGACTGCCCGCCGAACAGCCATGCCTTCAATTGGTGGCCGGTCGGGCAATAGGAGTCGGGATCGTCGAGAAGGGCGAGCCAGTTCCGCTGCTGCGCCTTGCTCGCCAGCGTCAGGTGGCGGACGGTCGCGGCGTCGATCTCGCCGCGCCGGTAGAGGTCGCGGATGCGCGGCAGGAGGTTGCCGAGCGCGAGGATGCGCCTGACGCCAAGCTCGGGGATGCCGAAGGTCGCGGAGATATCCTCCGCGCTGCGGCCCTCGCGGACAAGGCGGGTGAACGTCTCCCACCGTGTCACTTCGTCGGCATCCAGCCGGGCGGTGTTCTCGATCAGCGACGCCTCTATGGCGTCGGCGTCGTCGCCCTCGTCGAGGATGGCGCACGGCATCGGGTCCGGCTCGATGCCGCCTTCGCGCCGCTCGTCCGCCACGATCCGGGCGGCGGTGAACCGGCGCGCGCCCGCGACGATCTCGAAGGCGTCGGGGCCGCACCCTTCGACAGGCTCAGGACAGGGATTGGGGCGGACGAGTACCGGCACGATGACGCCGCGCTTGCGGACGGTGGGGAGAAGGTCGGACACGTCCGGGGCCTTCTTCGCGTAGCGCATATTGGCCTTGCTGATCGACAGCTTGCCAAGGTCGATGAAATCCAGTCTCATTGTTCACACTCCTAGTGAGTGCCGGTCCGTCGTTTCTTTGCGGGAGTGGCGGACCGGCTTCGTTCGGCGGCTGACGGCCGCCACGTCATCCGCCTTCGGGCGGAAGCTCGTCCTGCTTCGCCGCGCGGCGAAGCAGGGTTTCGGCCCACAGGATGGACCCGGCACGGCGGGCACAATCGGCCCAGGTCGAAAGCCGATAGGGCGTGATGAAGGCGACATCGCGCTCGATCCCCATCCCGAACGGGAGGCGCACGCTGGCCAGTTCGGCGAGGCTGAACGTGCCAAGCTCGGGGCAGCCGAAGCCAAGGTCGGCGAGGCCGAACAGGGTGTCGTCATCGTCGTAAAGCTCGGTCGCCAGCCATGTCGCCGCGCCCAGGGGGTTGAAGAATTTGACCAGCGGGAACGGGTCGGGTTCGGCCTTGCCATCCGCAACGGCGGCGTGGTGGGCGGCGTCGTTCGCGCGCAGCG
Source organism: uncultured Sphingosinicella sp. (assembly GCA_964438875.1). Classification (GTDB taxonomy): domain Bacteria; phylum Pseudomonadota; class Alphaproteobacteria; order Sphingomonadales; family Sphingomonadaceae; genus Allosphingosinicella. The sequence continues at coordinate 1,208 of CAYTMM010000133.1, forward strand.
CGCGGCGAAGCTCGGGGGTCAGGAGCATCATGCCACCGCCCTCCGCTCGTCGGATTGCGCTTCGGCATGACGTGCCAATATCCAGTCCGCCGCCTTGCTTGCCTGACTGGCGGCGCGGAAGATGGCGCGGTTGTCCTCGCACAAAACCTCCAGCCATGACGCCAGATAGTCGGAATGGCGGACGGTCGGCTGGATCCCGAGCGCGGCGCACAGGAAGGCGCTGCCCATCTCCGCGACCAACTCCTCGCGGGCATAGTCCTTGGAGCCGAAGCTGTTGGCGAGGTTGCGATTGAGCCGCGAGTGGTGGCCAGTCGCGTGGGTCAGTTCGTGCAGCGCGGTGCGATAGTAGTTGATCTGCTCGAAGAAAGCGGGCTGCGGCGGCACCTGCACATAGTCGGGGCCGGGAGCATAGAAGGCCCGATCCCCGCCGATGCGGAAATCCACGCCGGACCCGGCGATGACCGCTTCGGCGACCGGCACGATCTCGCATTCCGGTAGCGGCGCCGGATCGGCAGCGAGGCCCGGGCGCAAGCCCTCGCACTGGGCGACATTGAACACGGTGAAGCGTTTGAGGAACGGAACGGTCTTGGCGTCCTCGCCACTGGCTCGCGCGCGCTCTTTTTCGGTCTCCGGCGTGAAGCGGTCGGCATAGACAACGGTCGTGCCGCGCTCGCCTTTGATGACGTTGCCGCCCGCCTCCAGCGCCTGTTTGAATGTCAGCCAAGACTGCGAGGGATAGCCGTGCGCAATGACCGCGCCCCACAGGATCAGGACGTTGACGCCCGAATAATTGCGCGCAGTGAGCGCGTTGCGCGGCAGTCCAGCCTGCGGCCCGCCGCTGCGGCCCCAAGGTTGCACCCAAGGGACGCGGCCCGCTTCCAGCTCAGCGACGATGCGGGCCGTGATCTCGTCATAGAGATTGGCGCGCTCGGGCGCGTCTTGCTGCCGCTCGCGGCGCGCGCGGGAGTTTGCGGAAGGGCGCATAGCTCGTCTCCTGCTCCGCCCAAAAGCCCACGGCCCCCCGGAAGCGGGGGTGGGCGGCGACCTGCGACCTGCCGGGCTCGCCCAGCGAGGCGGGCCGCACCCGACGGGCCGCAAGGCACTGGAGGAGCCGGCCGAACAGGCCGGCTTGCGGCCCGCCGGGGCGAGCCCAGAGGGGAGCGCCGCCCACCCGCGCGCTCCGGGGAGGCCCACGAACGACGCCGCCGCGCGACAGCCTTCGTTGCGCGATTTCCAAGCAAATCGCTGAAGCGCGGCGACCATGAGATGCGCCAGCGATCGTGACCGAAGGCCGAGACCCATCAGGGGCTCGGCGGCACGGCGCAGCGCGCCGTAGAGCGCGGTCGCGCGCGGGCGCACCCGGCGATGCCTGCCGCTCCGCGAGGAGCGGCAACAAAAGCAGCACTCTTGCGGGAGCCGGCCGGCGCGGCGGCGTGCGCGCGGGCCTGTGGGCCAGCCGCCGCCAAGACCCCCGGCGGGAGCGAGTGTGCCGACGCGGGGCCGACAAAGAGGTGCGCACCCTGGCGGCTTCGCAGAAGTCCGCCAGTGTGCGCTCTCCAACCCGCGTTCCGCCCGTCGCCAACGCCCGCGGCGCGAGGCGCAAAATCCCCCTCGGCAACGGAAAGCAAAGCCGTCAGTCCCGGAACCACCCCGGGGACAGACCATTTTCCAACGGATCGAACGCGCCCGCGCGTCTATGAAGAAGCATGACCGAAGACGAACCCATCCTGGTGCTGACCACCGGCGGCACGATCGACAAGCAATATTTCGATGCGCTGAGCCAGTATCAGATCAGCGACACGATCGTGGCGAAGCTGCTGGAAACCGCGCGGGTGACGCGGCCCTTCGTGATCGAAGAGGTGATGCGCAAGGACAGCCTGGACCTTGACGACGAGGATCGCGCGCGGCTGGTCGAGACCGTCGCCGGAACGCCCTCCCGGCGGGTGGTCATCACCCATGGCACGGACACGATGACGGTCACCGCCGCGGCGCTCATGGCGATCCCGGACAAGACGATCATCCTGGTCGGGGCCTTAAGCCCGGCGCGATTCAGCGACAGCGACGCCCCGTTCAATCTCGGCATGGCTTTCGCCGCGGCACAGACGGCGGCGGCCGGCGTCTATATTGCCATGAACGGATCGATCTTCCGCAGCGGCGAAGTGACCAAAGACCGCGAACGTGGTGCGTTCGTACAGGTCACTTGAGCTGACGGATATCACTCAATAAGACCGGACGGCCAAACAGACGCACCCTTGCGGGAGTGGGCCGGAAGCAGGTGTGCGGCCACGCATCGATGCAACAGCGGCTGATCGCTGCGCAGTTCATCCCGGTCGAGCTGAATTGGAAGATGCCAGTTCTGACCTTTGGGAGCGGGGAGGACGGCTTCCCCTGCCAAGAGGGAACCCAATTTTGCATTGATAGGGTACCGATCACTTTGCCCCAGTTCGTCCGTGGGGCACATGCGGCCACTAGGCGGTGAGAAGGCGAAGGCTTCGAGGTCGATGGCACCTCACAGAGCCAGAAATTCAAAATGAGCCCGAACCGCAGGTTCGGTCCCGAACATGTAATGGACCTGGTCGGTTTCCAGCCGAAACCGGAGCTCCCTCGGGCGTGACCGGAACACCGGTCGGTCGTCTCGCCGCCCTGAGGTCGTCAAGGTGCCCTGATCCGGGGAAGGAGGCTGACTTTCGAAGACCCAGCATCCCACCTGCCCCTCCTGGCTGTCGTCAGTATCGATTGCGTGCAGGCCTCCCAAATTTGACGAAATTTGCCTCACGCAGACGATTACAGGCCTCCCTTCGAGCTCTGCAACGCGATGGACGACCCTTGCGTAAAGCGAGAGTTCGCGACGCAACAAATCGTAGTCGAGGCCTATGTACTCGAGCCAGATTTCAGAGTTTTGTCCCGGCAGAGCGTGCGCGGAAGAAAACGTCCGACGGCGACGTTCGATCGACTCTCGGGAAGCAACCCGGATGGTGGCCATCATGGGCCCCTGATATGGTCCAGACCTCCTTACCCAGGCGGCGACAAAGTCGGCCCCGCTCCCTGCCAAAGCTGTTCCGCGAGATATACCACCATCGACCCACGGCTGGTGGGCTTGGATCTCGAAAGTTTGTCCTCCACGGCTATTCCGGACGGACAATGCGCCTGCCCACCGCTGGTCCAAGCTAATGGGTTCGGCAGGCTCCCCATCAATGTCGATCGCTTCGGCGAACAGGCCCTCTTCGTCCATCACGGCAAATCGCCACTTAGAACCGTGGTTCTCCGCCCACATCATGCCAAGGACGCCGTCTTGGTTGACGGCAAGGCTGGGGTGCGTGACCTCTACGCCCGCTGCTCCGATGGGTGAGATTTCTTCGACCCGCCGAGCCATCGTCCACGATTGGCCGCCGTCGTCGGAACTGGTGAGAAAGATGGAGGACCGCTGGTTCACGATGTCGGTATAAGCAACGTAGAGTCGTTCGCGCGAGTGGCTCGCGCCCGATGCGATGGAGGGTCTCAAAATGTTGAATTGTGGCCGAACGGTCGTTGAAAGCCTTCCCACTACGATCCGCCTCGAAATGGCTTCGTCGAGCTTGTATGCTACAATTTCCGCCCCTTGCCTCGACCAGCCTTCCACATAGAGGCCGACAACGCTTCCATCCGAAAGTCGGGCCGTTCCGCAGGTGTCGCACGGCATACGTGAGCCAGGTAGCGACACGTCACGTAATCGCCGTCCGCCTTTTTCAACAATCGTCAAACGAGGTTCGTTTCTTGGGGTTGGACCTGATTCGAAGAAGAAATTAGAAAAAATGCATAGCTGTTCCTGCGGTCCCTCTCGTACTGTAAACGCCGGGGCGTCAAGGTAGTCTTCTATGAAATGATTTTGCCAGGTTCTTCCGTCATCCGAGGAATAATAAATGCGTGATCCGGCGTGGCGAGGCTGAGCCTGTTGACTGCCTTCAACCGAGCTGGCGATCATATAGATGCCGCCCTCTCCACCAAAGGCACATGCGGATTCTGATGTCAGTTCTGACGTTTGGTCAATGAGCACCTGCTCCCACGAATATCCACCGTTCTTAGATGCATAGAGTACGGCATTCATCGTTGAGGCGCGGCCAGGTCGTCGCATAATAGCCGAAACAAGCACGTTGTTGGAGGAATGTGGATCAACACAAATCGACCACCAAAAATGTGGCGATGAGTCGACCTCGGTAACCCGTCGGCGCATCGTTACTCTCGGCTGCAAGCCGGCCGAAAGGGCGACGCCTCGCGTCGGGGGCGGCGCGGCAAGCGACCTTTCGTTCCGCGCTCCGAGCGGCGCCGTTAGAATGAGCGCCGTGCCTTGCAGCAATTGCCGGCGCGTCATCATCTTGGCGACACCATGTCTATGGCGAATGTCACCAAGCCCGCCTGACACTCAAATAGAAGTTCGCTCCACGCGGGTCGCCGAACGGGCTGTAAAATTGTGTTGCGTTCCCCGTATCCAAAGGCACCCGACTGTCGAAGACGTTGTTGACGCCCAGCTGGAACTCCGTGTTACGGAAGAGTCTTGAGGTCTCTCCGAACCGATAGTGATCTGCCCCCTTCTGAGTGGTCCGGCGACTATCATAGTCTGGACCATGAAGG
>CAYTMM010000134.1:0-5725 GCA_964438875.1 uncultured Sphingosinicella sp.
TTGCAGGCCAAGCGCAAATGTGAATTTGTGAAGATGCGTATGGGGAGTTTGCAAATATGAACGACGGCAGACGCCTTTTCGCGGGCGCACGGGCGCGCGCACTGCGGGCGCAGCTGGGGCTGAGTCAGTCCGCGATGGCAGCGCGGCTGGCGCTTTCGGTGTCCTATCTCTCCCAGATCGAGAGCGACGACCGGCCGATGACCGACGCGGTGCTGGCAGCCTTTGCCCGCGCCTTTCCGGACGACTGGGCCGAGATCGGCGCGGACGATCATGCCGCTTTGGTCGCGCGCGCGGCGGCGGCGGCGAGCGATCCGACCGTGCCCGGCGAGCTGGAGGAGGCGGCGCTGCTGCGCGGCGTCGCGCGCCAGCCGCTGCTCGCCGAACGGCTGGCGGCGGTGCACGATGCCTATCGCCGCAGCCAGGACCAGCTCCGCAGCCTCGACGACGCGTTGGAACGGGGTCAAGGAGGCGGCGCGCCGCTGCCCTGGGACGAGGTCCGCGAATGGTTTCACGATGCCGGCAATTATGTCGATGCGATCGACCGCGCCGCCGAGCGGCTGGCCGGCGAGATCGGCCATTCCGGGATCGAGCGTTGCCTGACCGCGCGCCACGGCGTGCGCGTCGTGCGCGCCGCCGGCCCGGCACTGCGCAGTTTCGACGAAAACCGCCGTGAGCTGACGATCGACCGGGCAGTCCCGCCCGAAAGCCACGTCTTCCTGACCGCCCACCAGCTCATGCGGCTGGAGCTTGCGGAGACGATGCGGGAGATCGCTGAGGGCGCGGGTTTGCATTCGCCGGAGTCAGTTCAGCTCCTGTCCGTGGGCCTTGCCAATTACGCCGCCGGGGCCTTCCTGATGCCCTATGCTGCCTTCCGTGCCGAGGCGCGCCGGCTCCGCCACGACATCGATGCACTTCGCCAGACGTTCGGCGTGAGCTTCGAACAGGCCTGCCACCGGCTCTCGACGCTCCAGCGACCGGGCGCGGCCGGCATTCCCTTCTACTTCTGCCGGGTCGACATGGCAGGCAATATCACCAAGCGGCACAGCGCCACGCGGCTGCAATTCGCCCGGTTCGGCGGCGCCTGCCCCTTGTGGATGGTGCACGAGGCAGTAGCGATCCCCGACCGCATCCTTGTCCAGCTTGCCGAAACGCCGGACGGGGTACGCTACGTCTCGATGGCCAAGGGGCTGGTCAAGCCCTCCGGCTCCTATGCCCGGCCGAGCCGGCGTTATGCGGTGGCGCTGGGCTGCGAGGCGGTCCACGCCGCCGATTTCGTCTATGCCGACCAGCTCGATCTCAGCAGCGCCGGCAGCGCGACGCCGATCGGCGTCTCCTGTCGCATCTGCCCGCGCGAGGGATGCGAGCAGCGCGCCTTCCCCCCCGCTGGCCGCGCGCTCAGCGTCGATCCGGACCGACGCACGGTGGTGCCCTACGGGTTTGCCTAGCGCCCCTCGAACCTCGGCTTCTGCTTCTGCAGGAACGCGAACACAGCGCGCTTGAAATCCTCCGTATAGCCCGCGTCGCGCTGGGCGACCCGCTCGGCGACCAGCGCGTCGTCCAGTGTGCTCTGTCCGGCATCCCGAGCGAGGCGACGGATCAGACCATAAGCGACAGTCGGGCCGGCGGCGAGACGCCCGGCGAGCGCGGCGGCCTCGTCGGCCAGCTTGTCGTCATCGACGACGCGGGAAATCATCCCCCAGTCGGCCGCCTGCTCCGCGGGGATGCGCTCCCCCAGCATCATCATCTCCATCGCCCGCGCCCGCCCGGCGAGGCGCGGGAGCAGCCAGGTCGCCCCCGCGTCGGGAATGAGCCCGATATTGATGAACGCCTGCAGGAAGTAAGCGGAGCGCCCGGCGATCACGATATCCGCCGCCAGCGCGATCGAGCAGCCGGCCCCCGCCGCCGGCCCGTTCACCGCCGCGACGATCGGCAGGGGACAGGCGAACAACGCCTCGACCACCGGATTGAAATGCCCTTCCAGCACCGCGCCGACATCCTCGGGCAATCCGCCATCCGCAGCGAGGTCGGCCCCGCTCGAAAAGCCGCGCCCGACGCCAGTGAGCAGCAGGCAGCGCGCGCCGCTCTCCGGCAGGCTTTCCACCGCCGCGCGCATCTCGTCGAGCATCGCGGCGGTGAGCGCGTTCAAGCTGTCGGGCCGGTTCAGCGTCAGCGTGGCGACATTGTCCGCACCGATCTCCACCTTTATCTGTTCGTAACTCATTGCGTCTCCACAAATTCGACCGGCGCGTGCAGCCGCAGGCGCGTCACGCGCCGGCCGTCCGCATCAGTCACTTCCAGTCGCCAGCCGCTGGGATGCTCCAGCACCTCGCCAGCCTGGGGGATGCCTCCGGCCAAAACCGAGACCAGACCGCCCAGTGTCTCGACATCTTCTTCGGTGGCACCGAGCCGCGCGTCGATGATCTGCGCGACATCTACCAGCTCCGCGCGGCCGTCCGCATCCCAGATGCCGTCGTCGAGCGGAATGAGTTGGCCAGGCAATTCCTCGTCATGCTCGTCCTCGATGTCCCCGACGATCTCCTCGACCACATCCTCGATGGTGAGCAGCCCTTCGGTGCCGCCGAACTCGTCGACCACTATGGCGAGATGAACCCGGCCGGCGCGCATGCGGGCGAGAAGATCGAGCATCCCCATCGATTCCGGTACATAGAGCGGCGCGCGCATCAACGTCTTGATGTCGGCCGGCGGCGCCTTGTCGGACATGTGATAGGAAAAGACGTCCTTGATATGGACCATGCCGATCACGGTATCGAGGCTGCCTTCATAGACCGGCAGCCGGCTATGCTCGGCCTCGCGCAACGCCTCGACCAGATCGGGGAAGGAGATGGTGCTGGGCACCGCCACGATCTCGCCGCGCGGAACGGCGACGTCGCCGGCATTCTTGTCGCCGAAATGGAGGATGTTGCGAAGCATCAGCCGTTCGGCGTCGCTGAGGTCGCCGACGCGGGGCGCCTCACCCGCGCGGCTTTCGATCGCCTCCTCGATCTGGTCGCGAAGCGTCGCCTCGCCATTCCCGAACAGGAACGCCCTCAGGCCGCTCCAGAATGTGCGTTCCTCCTGCCGAACGCCGGGACTGTCGTCTTCCATGATGTTTAGGGTTGCACCTCGTATTGTTGACGAAAAACCTAGGAATAGGGATCGGCGATGCCGATCGAGGCGAGCGCGCGCCGCTCGGCCGCCTCCATCTCCTCGGCATCGGCATCGCTCGTTTCGTGATCGTAACCTAGCAGATGGAGCATCCCGTGCACCATCAGATGCGCGGCATGGTCGGCGACGGAAATCGCCTTGTCCATCGCCTCCGCCGTACAGATGCCATGCGCCAGCACGATGTCGCCGAGCAGCGGGGCGTCGGCGAGCTCATCTTCCTCGACCATCGGGAAGGACAGCACGTTGGTGGGCTTGTCCTTTCCACGCCATTGCGCGTTGAGGCCGTGGACCTCTTCATCGGACGTGAATTTCACCGAAACCTCCGACTCGCCGTCGGCGAGCGCGGCGTGACGGCTGTGCAGGACCGCGGCATGGACGGACCGGCCGGCAAGCGCCGACCAGTCGGTGCTACTGTCCCATTCCTCGGACATGTCGGCCTCGACCAGGATCGTCATTGCCCCGGCCCCTCATAGGCCTCGACGATCTTGCCAACGAGCGGATGGCGGACCACGTCGCCGGGGCCGAAGCGGATCGTGGCGATCTTGTCGATCCCCTCCAGCTTGGCGACCGCGTCCGCGAGGCCGGACTTGCCGACATCGGGCAAGTCCACCTGCTGCGGATCGCCGCAGATCACCATGCGGCTGCGCATGCCGAAGCGGGTGAGGAACATCTTCATCTGCTGCGGCGTGGTATTCTGCGCCTCATCGAGGATGATGAAGGCATCGCTCAAAGTGCGGCCGCGCATGAAGGCGATCGGCGCGATCTCGATCTCGCCCGACGCGATCCGCCGCTCGACCTGCTCGGTCGGCAGCATGTCGTAGAGCGCGTCGTAGAGCGGGCGAAGATAGGGATCGACCTTCTCTTTCATGTCGCCGGGCAGGAAACCCAGCCGCTCACCCGCTTCGACCGCCGGGCGTGAAAGAATCAACCTGTCGACACTTCCGCCGATCAATTGCTGCACCGCCTGGGCAACGGCGAGATAGGTCTTGCCGGTGCCCGCCGGACCCAATGCGAAGATCATCTCGTCGCGCGCCAGCGCCTCCATATAGACGGCCTGCGTTTTGGAGCGGGGGACGATCGTCTTCTTGCGGGTGCGGATCATCACTTTGGGCGGCTCGGCCACGTCGGGCGCGACGATTCCCTCCAGCGTCGGCTGGCCCGACATGGCGATGATCGCATTGACCAGTTCGGCGTCGATGTCCTGACCTTCGTCGAGCCGGTTGTAGAGACCGAGCAGCACTTCGCGGGCGCGGGCCGCCGCCTCGGGCTCGCCCTCGATCTGCACCTTGGCGCCGCGCGCGGCGATATAAACGCCGAGCCGATCCTCGATCGCCACCAGATTGCGGTCGAACTCTCCGAAGAGCGGCCCAAGCAAATGCGGCTGCTCGAATTCGAGTTCGACGCGGGCGCGCGGGCTGGCAGAGGTTTCGGGCTTCTTCTGGGCCATCACGCCGCTTCTTTCACAAGCTCGGCCCCGGCCAGGCTGTTCGGGCCGGCGGAGAGCAGTTCGACCTCTACGATGTCGCCTATCTTCGCGGCTGTTTCGAGATGGACGGACTGGAGCCAGGGCGTCTTGCCGACGAGCTGACCAGGGCGGCGGCCGGGGCGCTCCAGCAGCACCTGCGTGCACTTCCCGACGCTGGCCTGATTGAAGGCGAGCTGGTGCACGTTCAAAAGCGCCTGGAGCCGCTGCAGCCGCTCATCCATGACCTCCGGTGCCACCTGGCCATCCATATCCGCAGCCGGGGTGCCCGGTCGAGGCGAATATTTGAAGGAATAGGCCTGAGCGTAGCGGACCTGCTCGACGAGCTTCAGCGTCTCCTCGAACTCCGCGTCGGTCTCGCCGGGGAAGCCGACGATGAAATCGCCGGACAGCGCGATGTCCGGCCGGGCGGCGCGCACGCGATCGAGGATTTCCAGATAGGAAGCCGTGCTATGGCTGCGGTTCATCGCCTTCAGCACCCGGTCGCTCCCCGCCTGCACCGGCAGATGGAGGAAGGGCATCAGCTTCTCGACATCGCGATGCGCGGCGATCAGGCCGTCGGTCATGTCGTTGGGATGGCTGGTCGTGTAGCGGATGCGCGCAATGGCTGGGATCGCGGCGATCGCCTCGATCAGATCGTGCAGGCCCTGCCCCCCGTCTGTCCACGCATTGACGTTCTGCCCCAATAAAGTGAGCTCGCGCGCGCCGGCGTCTGCCAGCGCCCTGGCCTCGTCGACGATCGCGGCGAAGGGGCGGCTGATCTCCGCACCCCGCGTATAAGGCACGACGCAATAGGTACAGAACTTGTCGCAGCCTTCCTGCACGGTGAGGAAGGCCGAGGGCGCGACCTTGCGCCGGGCGGGCAGTACGCCGAATTTGGAGGCGGCCGGCATGTCCGTGTCGAGCGCCAGCCCCTCTCCCCGCGCCGCCTTCGCGACCAGGGCGGGCAGGTTGTGATAGGCCTGCGGGCCGACCACCACGTCCACTTTCGCCCGCCGGGCGATCTCCACCCCCTCCGCCTGGGCGACGCAGCCGGCGATGGCGATCATCGGCGCCCCGCTCTCGCGGCGCTTCAGC
>CAYTMM010000135.1:0-5669 GCA_964438875.1 uncultured Sphingosinicella sp.
CCCACGCCGACGCCGACACCCACGCCGACGCCCACGCCCACGCCTACGCCCACGCCGACGCCCACGCCAACGCCGAATGAAGGCACCGCGCGTGTCGCTCGGGACCAGGTCGAAGCGGCTGAGCCCATCGGGACGCCGGAGGATCGGCGGTGCGAGACCGATCGCGTCCGGGTCCGCGCCGATGGGTCGGCCTATGCCAGTGGCGAGGCGGAGTGCGCCGCCGAGTGATCCGCGGCCTGGATCGCGAACGATCGACGGAGAATGAAATGAAGAATACCCGCCGCTTTCACCGCGCCCGTCGCGCCGTCCCTGGCGTTTCGCGCTATCCGCTGATCCTGTCCTGCCTGGCGACGCCGGCGGTTGCACAGCAGGCGGTGCCCGGCGATGCGAACTGTCCGCGAACGGGGACCGAAGTGGTCTGTACGGGCAATGTTCCGCAAGGGATCGTGATCGTGCCGACGGACGGGGTCGAGCGGCTCATCCTGCGCGACCTGGTTGCACCGATCGCGCCGGCGGCCGGGATTAGCGGCATCGATTTCCTGCGGACGAGCGGACCGATCGCGGTGACGGTGGAAGCCAGCGCGCGCGGGATCAGCGTCAATGACGAGAACGGGATCGAGCTCTACAGCTACGATGCCGACATCCGCCTCGACAATGCCGCCCCAATCACGGCGCGCAGTGACAGCCGCGAGGATGTCTACGCCATTCGCGCCTGGGTCTACGACACCGACGACGTCGACGATTCGGACCGGGCGCGAATCGACATCACGAACAGCGCCGCGATCGATGTCGAGTTCGCGCCCAACCTGTTCGGCGGCACCAGCAATGCGCACGGCATCTCCGCGCGCATCGTGGGCGACGGCGAGATCAACATCGCCAATTCGGGCGATATCCGCGTTGCCGAAGCCAATGACCGCGTCATCGCGTTCGGAATCCGGGCGGCGATGACCGGCCGCAACACGTCGATCACGGTCGTCAACGACGGGGCGATCACGATCGACAATCCGGTCAACGGGGACGGCATCGACGTCAGCCTGTTCGGCCTGCTGCGCGGGGGGACGGCGAACGGCACTGCGCGCATCATCAACAACGCGCCGATCACGGGGCGGATGGGCAACGCCATCGGGTTCAGCGGCGTGACTGTCGGCGGGGTGAAGGGATTCACCGATCTGGAGATCGTCAACAACGGCGTCATAGACATCGCCTCCGAATTCGACATCAGCGACGCCATCCGGGTGCTCGACAATGCGAGCGGGAACTTTCGTGTCACCAACACGGCCAGCATCACCGCGCGGGAGGGCGCTGGTGCCATCCGGATCAGCGCCGGTTCCGGTTTCCGCGACTTCGACGATTACGTTCCCGGCGTCATCACCGTCCGCAACAGCGGCGCGATCAGCGCGGACGGCGGCGTCGGTATCCTGGCCAACGGCGACCAGGTCGATATCCTCAACAGCGCGGAAATCACGACCCTGAGCGGTTTCGGCGCGCACGCCCTCTCCGGCGGCGAGTGGGCCCGTATCCTGGGTCAGGAAGGCTATCGCGGCCGCATGGCCAATGCGAGCCGGATCGAGAATAGCGGTGAATTGAGCACGGCGGGAACTTTCTCGCACGGCATCGACGCCAATTTCGTCGGTGGCGGCACGATTCTGAACCGAGGATCGATCACGACCTCCGGAAGGGAGTCACGCGGCATTACCGTGACCTTGCTCACCGATGTGGATGTGACGAACGAGGGTGCAATCCGCGTCACCGGCGATGAGGCGGCGGGGGTCTGGTTCGGCGAATTTTCCGCAGGGCCTTCGACGATCGTGCTCGATCCGGACTTCGACGCGGATCGCGATATCGGCAGCCGCATCGGCTTTTCGACGACCGTTGATATCATCGCGAGCGGGCAGGACAGCATGGGCATCCAGGTCGATGCCGGCAATCCCAACCGTGCTGCGGACGAAGACGCGGTCGCCGCGAGCTATCGCGGCACGTCCGATATCCTGATCCCGCAGGGCGTGACGGTTTCGGGCGGTACGGGCACCGGGGCGGGTGTGCGCTATATCGGCTATGGCACCAACACCTTGGATATTCGCGGCACGGTGACGGCGCTGTCCGGCAATGCCATCGTCGGCGGCACCGCATCCGAAGTGATTCTGAACCGGGGCCGGATCGAGGGCGCTGTCTCGCTTGGCGCGGGACGTGACATCTATCGCCATCTCGCGGGCGGCGAGGTGACAGGCGCAATCGACCTGGGCGATGGCGACGACGACCTGGTGATCGAAAATGCGGCGGGGCTTCAGGGGCCCATCAGGCTGGGTGCCGGAAATGATCGCATCCTGATCGCGCCGGGCGTGATGTTCACCAATGATGTCGACGGCGGGGACGGCGACGACCGGATCGTGCTCGACATCACTGACGGCACGGCACGCCGTACCGATTTCGCGACCGGCAATCTGGTCAGCGTCGAAACCGTAGAGAAGAACGGTGCGGGCACGTTATTGCTGGACGAGGCGACGTTCGATCGCGTGCTGTTGAATGGCGGCACGCTGAGCGCGTCCGGTCCTTATGGCGGCACCGCGGTCGTCGCGGCGGCTGGCACGCAGCTCACTGCCGAGGGTACGCTGGGCGCGGTGACGCTGGACGACGGCGCGGTACTGTCGGTCGGCGGCGATGCGGCCGGTTCGCTCACGCTGGGCGCGCTGACGCTGTCGTCGGCCAGCGTCCTGCGGATGAACCTCGGAACGGCGGGGACGGTTGGCGGGGCGGACAATGATCATATCTCCGTCCTTGGCGATCTGGTTCTCGACGGACGTCTCGACATTCTCGCCAGCCCGGATTTCGGCATCGGCGTCTATCGCCTGATCGACTATGGCGGCGCGCTCACCGACAACGGACTTGCGATCGGCGATGCGCCGGTCGGCGGCTATGTCGTTCAGACCGGCATTGCGGGTCAGGTCAACCTTCTCGTGGGAGAGGCCGACGATCTGTCGATTCAGTTCTGGGACGGCGGCCAGACCGATGCCAATGGCGCGATCGACGGCGGCGCGGGCCGATGGAGCACCGGCGCCACCAACTGGACCAACGCGGACGGAACACGCAACGCTGCCTGGGCAGGAAATTTCGCTGTGTTTCAGGGGATCGGCGGGGCAGTTCAACTCGACGGTGTCCAATCCGTCACCGGCCTTCAGTTCGCGGGCGACGGCTATCGCATCGAAGGCGGCGCCGATGTCGGGATCGAATTTGCGGCGGCGCAAACGATTCTGCGCGTCGATCCGGGCAATAGCGCGCGGATCGACGCACCGCTCAGCGGCAGCGGTGCGCTCGTCAAGCGCGACGCGGGCACGCTGATCCTCGGCAGCGCGAGCACCTATTCGGGCGGCACGGACGTCCGCGAAGGCGTGGTCGAGGTGGCGGCGGACTCGGCGCTCGGCGCGGCCTCGGGCGGCATCACGCTCGACGGCGGCACGCTGCGCTGGACGACGGCGGGATCGACTGCGCGTTCGCTTCTCGTCGGCTCGGCCGGCGGCACGATCGTACGCGACCAGAGGCTGGCCTGGTCGGGCGCGCTCTCCGGCGACGGCATTCTCGATCTGCGTGGCGCCGGATCGTTCGCCTATGACGGCGACGGCACGGCGTTCGGAGGGCGGTTGCTGCTGTCGGAGGGGTCGCTCGCTCTCGGCGGCGGGCTCGGCGGAGCATTAGAGGTGGGCGCGGTGGCAAGGCTCACGGGCACCGGCCAGGTCAACGACCTGATCATCGCGGGAACCGTGGCGCCGGGCAATTCGATCGGCATAATGCGCGTCACCGGTAACGCCCTGTTCCGCGCCGGATCCGTTTACGAGGCCGAACTGGCTGCAGATGGCGACGCGGACCTCCTCGATATCGCGGGATCAGCGACGCTGGAGGGCGGTACGGTGCGTGTCATCGCGCTCGATCCCGAAACGCAATATGTGAGCGGCGCGCGCTACGACATATTGGGCGCTGCGGGTGGCCTCACTGGTACGTTTGACGGGTTGTCCGAAACCAGCGCTTTCCTCGATTTCACGCTGGGCTACGATGCGACGCGCGTCTTTCTGACGGTGGAGGTGATCCGCACGTTCCCCGACGTGGCGGTCACCTTCAACCAGACCCAGGCTGCATCCGGGCTTGCCGCGTTCGGACAGGCGCCGGGATCGGATAGCCTAGCCGTCTACAATCGGTTGCTCCTGCTCGACGAATCCGGCGCGCGCGCTGCGTTCGACGCGGCATCGGGAGAGATCTATGCGGCCACGGTCGCGGGCGCGCTTCGGCAGGGCGAAGGCGTGCTCGATGGATTGAACGCACGCGGCTTTGGCGCGGTAGATGAAGGCTGGGGCCTGTGGGGCGGGGTTTCCGGGCAGGTCGGCCGAATCGCTGCGGACGGCAATGGCGAGCGCATCGCGCGTAACCAGATCGGCGGCAGTCTCGGCATCGACTATCGCGGACCGGGCAATGCCTGGGCGCTGGGCTTCGCGGCGGGCGGCACGAGTGGCGATGTGACGATCGACGCCCGCGCATCCGGCGCGGACACTAGCGCCTGGCATGTCGGCGGCTATGCCCGCTACGGCGCGGGCGGAGCGGGCTTCAGCATGAATGCCGCACTGGCCTGGATCGATGGCAGGGCGAATGTCGATCGACGGATCGCGATCGGCGCTCTCCCCCGCACCGCGCGGGCACGGATTGATCTGGATGTGGTGACCGTCGGCGCCGAGGCGCGCTATGGCGTTGCGGCTGGCGGGAACTGGACGCTCGGACCGCTCGCGCGTTTCTCCTATGCCGGCGTCGATCTGGGACGCTTCCGCGAAACCGGGGCGGACAGCCTCGATCTGGCCGGCGCGGGCGGCGGCGATTCCCGCACCCGAATCGGGATCGGCGGCTTTTTGCGCCATCAGTCAGAGAGTGGCTTGATCGATGCAAGCCTCGCCTGGGTGAAAGGAGCGGGTACCACCGAGGTCGATCTTGCTCTGGCCGGTGCATCGAGGGCGGTTCATTCCGTCCGCTCGGCGGTGGCTAGCAGCGGGGTGGAAGCCGGGCTGGCGGGATCGGTATGGTTGGCCCCGGGCTGGACCTTCGATTTGAACGCGCGGGGCCGGGTGGGCGGCGCCGAAAGGGTGTTGCAGGGCAATGTGGCACTGAGCTGGCGTTTTTAAGCGAGAGGGCCGATAATGCGGATAGGGGTGTTGTCAGAGTAATGTAGCAGCGGCTGGCAGGGCTGATAGTCAACTCGGATGAGCCGCCGATCGAGAGCCAAGCCGCCCAGCCCTTTCGCTACTTCAACTTCTCGCCTGATGTGATCCGGCTGGTCGTGCTGATGTACGTGCGGTTTCCGCTATCGCTGAGGAATCTCGAGGATCTGCTGTTCGAGCGCGGGATCGACATATGCCACGAGACGGTACGGATGTGGTGGAACCGGTTCGGCCCTATGTTCGCCAGCGAGATCCGGCGGCAGCGAGTGTCGCGGATGCGTGGCTTTCGTCACTGGCGCTGACACCTCGACGAGATGTACGTGAAGTTGAACGGGGAGATGGTCTATTTGTGGCGCGCTGTGGATCACGAAGGCGAGGTGCTTGAGAGCTTCGTCACCAGGACAAGGAACAAGACAGCGGCGCTTGACCGGCCCCCACCGAGTGGTCCGTGTTGATTGTTAGTGCATTGTTGTTTCC
>CAYTMM010000136.1:0-5411 GCA_964438875.1 uncultured Sphingosinicella sp.
AGCAGGTGATTGTCAATCTCGCCGTCAACGCGCGCGACGCGATGGTCGCCAAGGGGCCGGACGGCGGCACGCTGACGCTTCAGACCTTCGCCGTCTCGGCGGAGGATGTGCGCCGGATGGGCACCGACATATTGCCGATCGGCGACTATACCGGTCTCAAGGTCTCCGACACGGGCACCGGCATCCCGCCCTCTATTCTCGGCAAGATCTTCGAGCCTTTCTTCACCACCAAGGAAGTGGGGAAGGGTACGGGGCTGGGCCTTTCCACCGTCTACGGCATCGTCAAGCAATCGGGCGGCTTCATCTTCGCCGATTCGAAGCCCGGCAAGGGCACCGCCTTCACCATCTATCTCCCCGTCCACCGCGCCCAGCCCGGCGAGGCGAAAGCGAAGCCCAAGGCCAGGGAGAAGGCGGCCGAGGTCTGGGGCAGCGGCACGATCCTGCTCGTCGAGGACGAGGTGATGGTCCGCGCCGTGGCGGAGCGCGCGCTGACCCGCAACGGCTATACCGTCCTCACCGCCGAAAATGGCGAGGCGGGACTGGAGATCCTTGCACGTGAACCGAAGGTCGATCTGATGGTCTCGGACGTCGTGATGCCGACGATGGACGGCCCCACCACAGCACGCGAGGCGCGCAAGACCCATCCGGACCTGCCGATCCTGTTCATCTCCGGCTATGCGGAAGAACAGCTACGCAAGTCGATCGACATTCCCAACGTTTCCTTCCTCGCCAAGCCCTTCTCGGTCCAGGATCTGGCCGAAACGGTGCGCGAGGTGCTGGAGGCCGCGCGCGCCGGTTAAGCTCCAGGGCGGAGGAAAAACTTCTTTTTCCATTGCGAAACAGGCGCTAAGCCGATGCTTATGGAAAGTGGCCGTTCGATCCTCATCGTCGAAGATGAGCCGCTGATCGCTATGATGCTCGAGGATTTCCTCGAATCGCTCGGGCATCAGGTCGTCGCAACCTGCGAATCGCTGGACGAAGCGATGGACCACGCCGCGGATCCTGCGTTCGATGTCGCAATCATCGACGTGCAGCTCAAGGGTGGCGAGCGAGTCTGGCCGCTTGCCGATCGCCTGGCGGCTGCGGGCAAACCCTATATCCTCGCCACGGGTGGCCATCTGGAACCGCCACCGGAACGGCATGCCGACGTGCCCGTCCTCGCCAAGCCCTACACGATCGACGCGATCGAGCCGGCGCTCGCGGCGGCGTGCGGGCAATAGGGCCGCGGTGTCCGGCGCGGGCGTGAAACGCCGCGTGCGCTGGATGTGGTGGCTCCTCATTCCCGTCGGGCTCTACCTCCTCATCCTCTTGACGCTCTTCGTCGCGCAGACGGCGATACTCTTCCCGGCCGGGCAGGTCGGGCCGCCGGGTCCGATGCCGGCCGGCGCCGGGCGCCTGAGCATGACCGCCGCGTCGGGCGAGCGGCTGCACGGCATCCATATCCCGCCCGTCATGTCGGCGGGGGAACGACGGCTCGTCATCGGCTTCGGCGGCAATGCCTGGAATGCCGAGGCGATGGCCGCCTATCTGCACGATCTGTATCCCGAGGCACACGTCGTCGCCTTCCACTATCGCGGCTATCGCCCCAGCGAGGGCACGCCGGGCGCGGCCGCGCTGCTGGCGGATGCGCCGCTTGTCCTCGATGCCGCGCGCGAACATGTCCGCCCGACGCGCACTGTCGCGGTCGGCTTCAGCGTCGGCAGCGGCGTCGCGGCAAGCCTCGCCGCCCGGCGCGATCTGGACGGTCTGATCCTCGTCACGCCCTTCGATTCGCTGGGAGCGGTCGCCGCCGGCCAATATCCCTGGCTGCCGGTGCGCGCCCTGCTGATGCACCGGATGGAGCCCGCCGCCGATCTCGCCGGAACGCAGGTACCGGTCGCCATCCTGGCCAGCGCGCGCGACACGCTGATCCCCCCGGCGCGCACCGACGCACTGCGCCGCGCCGTTCCCAAGTGTTCGATCGCACCCTGACCGGCGCCGGCCACAACGACATCTACGACCGCGCGGATTTCCGGGCGGCGATGCGCGAGGCGCTCGAGCGCATATCGCGGACCGATATCCCCTCTTGACCAGCGATGCGATCCGGACGTGGCCCGGCCCTTTGCCGCCTAACCAAGCATCCGCCCTGTCCGCAATCGACCCGTTGCGGTCGTTCCGAGAAGCTACGGATTAATACAGGATGCACTCATGCTCGCACTTGACGATCCTCGATGGTCAAAGCTGACACATGCCTATGGCACGGCGACCGACATACCCGGCCTCCTACGCACTTTAGCGTCTTCTACCGCGCCGAAGGCCGGCTATGAAACCGAGCCGTGGTTCAGTCTGTGGTCGAGCCTGTGTCATCAAGGTGATGCTTACGACGCTTCCTACGCCGCTGTTCCTCATATCATTGCAATCGCCACCTCCGCAGCGGGGACAATTGATTTCAGCTTCTTTCAGCTTCCTGCTGCCATCGAAGTAGCGCGTCAAAATCGTCGGGGGCCACCGATCCCGCCGGAACTGGAACCAGCCTATCTCGCCGCATTAGCCAGCTTGCCCGACTGCGTTGCCGTTCACCAAAATGATGACTGGGATGAGGCGATGTTACTGTCGGCGTTCGCCGCTCAAGCCGTCTCCAAGGGGCATTTTCGTGCAGCCGAGGCGATCATGAATTTGGATGACGACCTGATTGAGAAGCTCATCAACCTTGATTTTGACTAGGTCTAGACGTCTGCTTCCCACCCATAACAGACACCCAAGATCAGGCGATTCGCTCCGGCATCGCCGCCGCATCGGCCTCCAGTGACGTCTCCGGCGCCACCGCTTCCCATGGAAAGACGAACCAGTCCTTCGTCTCCGCCCGGTCGATGATGCGGGCGCGGTAATCGACGCGCTGGCTGGAGCGGATATTGTCGATGAGCGTGGCGAAGCGGATGCTGCCGGGCGCGGCGCCCGCCGCCGTCAGATGATCGCGCAGCTTGCCGATCGTCGCGCCGCTGTCGTTGATGTCGTCGACGAACAGCAATGTCTCGCCGGCCCGCGTCCGCGCCGCCAGCCGCTCCAGTGCGCCCAGCGAGAAATCGTGGACATTGGTGCTGTGATCGACCGACAGGCTGGGCAGCCCGGTCGCGTGGCTGAGGAACACCGCCGGCACCAGCCCGCCGCGCCCGATCCCGATCAGGAAGGCGGGCGTCCAGGGAACCACCGCGATCTGGGCGGCGAGCGTCTTCACGTCGGCGACGAACTGGTCGTGGCTGATCGGCGTGAAGACCGGCATCAGTGCGCCGCCTCATAGGCGTCCACCGCCGCGACATGGCGCTCGATCTGGTCCTGCGGCAGAAAGGATCCGGTGAAGCTGTTGCGCGCCAGCATCGCCAGCTGCGCCTTGTCCAGCCCGCGCGCCGCCGCCACCGCCCGGTAATTCTCCCCGACATAGCCACCGAAATAGGCCGGATCGTCGGAATTGACGGTCGCCTTCAGACCCAGTTCCAGCATCCGGTCGATCGGGTGTTCGTCGATCGATGGGCAATTGCACAATTTCACGTTGGAAAGGGGGCAGACGGTGAGCGTCATGCCCATCGCCGCAAGCCGGTCGGTCAGCGCCGCATCCTCCAGGCTGCGATTGCCGTGGTCGAGCCGGTCGATCTGGAGCAGGTCCAGCGCCTCCATTACATATTCGGGCGGGCCTTCCTCGCCGGCATGGGCGACGCGCTTCAGGCCCAAAGCGGCCGCCGCTTCGAACGCGCGGGCGAATTTGGACGGCGGATGGCCAAGCTCGGAACTGTCGAGGCCGACCGCCGCGATCCTGTCGAGCCAGGGCTTCGCCTCTTCCAGTGTGGCGAAGGCGGCCTCCTCGTCGAGATGGCGGAGAAAGCAAAGGATCAGCTTCGAGCTGAGGCCGTGCTTCGCCTCCGCCTCTTCCATGCCGGCGAGCAGGCCGCGCATCACCGTGTCGAACGGAATGCCGCGATCGGTGTGGGTCTGCGGATTGAAGAAGATTTCGGCATGGACCACCCCGTCCGCCGCTGCCCGATCGAAATAGGCGGTGGTGAGATCGCGGAAATCCGCCTCGGTGCGCAGCACGTTTGCGCCCTGATAATAGATGTCGAGAAAGTCCTGGAGATTGGAGAAGCTGTAGGCGGCGCGGACCTCCTCGACGCTGGCGAAGGGGATGGCCACATTGTTCTTCTCGGCCAGCGCGAACATCAACTCGGGCTCCAGGCTGCCCTCGATATGCAGATGCAGCTCCGCCTTCGGCAGGCCGGCGATGAAGGCGTCGAGATTGGCGTCGGGCATGGCGCGAATGTCTCGCCTGGCGCGCCAAACGGCAAGCGTTCTTTTGTTCCTATTTTAAGTCCAGAGTTCCCCTCTTGTTCCACAAGAACATTTCAGATACACAGCTTCTCACGTTGATCGTCGCACACGGACGCAATACGGGAGGGTCAGGCCATGGTGGCATCGCTTCAAGTCGTTTCGGACAGGACTGCAATGGATTCCGACAAGCAAAAAGCTCTCGACGCCGCACTGGCGCAGATCGACCGCGCCTTCGGCAAGGGGAGCGCGATGCGCCTCGGCTCGCGCGAGGCAATCGAGGTCGAGACGATCTCCACCGGCTCGCTGGGCCTGGACATCGCGCTGGGCATCGGCGGCCTGCCGAAAGGCCGGATCATCGAGATTTACGGGCCGGAAAGCTCGGGCAAGACGACTTTGGCGCTGCATGCCGTCGCGGCGGCGCAGGCGGCGGGCGGGGTCGCGGCCTTCGTCGATGCCGAACATGCGCTCGATCCGGTCTATGCCCGCAAGCTGGGCGTCGATATCGACAATCTCATCGTTTCGCAGCCCGACACGGGCGAGCAGGCGCTGGAGATCACCGACACGCTGGTTCGTTCCAACGCGGTCGATATCCTGATCGTCGATTCGGTCGCCGCGCTCGTGCCGCGGGCCGAGATCGAAGGCGAGATGGGCGACAGCCATGTTGGCCTGCAGGCCCGTCTGATGTCGCAGTCGCTGCGCAAGCTCACCGGCTCGATTTCCAAGTCCAAATGCCTGGTCATCTTCATCAACCAGCTTCGCATGAAGATCGGCGTCATGTACGGCAATCCGGAGACGACGACCGGTGGCAATGCGCTCAAATTCTACGCCTCGGTCCGGCTCGACATCCGCCGCATCGGCGCGATCAAGGACCGGGACGAGATCGTCGGCAACGCGACTCGGGTGAAGGTGGTGAAGAACAAGGTCGCGCCGCCGTTCAAGCAGGTCGAATTCGACATCATGTACGGGCAGGGCATTTCCAAGATTGGCGAAATCCTCGACCTGGGCGTCAAGGCGGGGCTGGTCGAAAAGGCGGGCGCATGGTTCAGCTATGATTCGATCCGCATCGGTCAGGGCCGCGAGAATGCCAAGACCTTCCTCACCGAGAATCCCGAGCT
>CAYTMM010000137.1:0-5170 GCA_964438875.1 uncultured Sphingosinicella sp.
TGCCGCCGCGATATTCGGCGACCTTGTCCTGATTCGCGGCGGCAAGGACAAGCTGTTCGGCTTCTTCGTCGGCCAGACGATGAAGGCGATGGCCGGCAAGGCGAATCCGCAGGTGGTGAACGAGTTGCTGAAGAAGGCGCTGGGCTGAGGCGCCTTTCCCCGTCATTGCGAGTGTAACGAAGCAATCCGGTTCGGCTTCCGACGCCCGCTGGATTGCCGCGTCGCTCCTCGCAATGACGTTCACTAGCATTGGAAGCCTTCCGGTCGGGCGATGCGATTGTGTCATGCGGGTTCTCCGTCCCGGCGGCGTCTGATCCACAAGCGCCGGCTCCCCCCTACATTGCCGGCGCTTCTCATTCGTGAGCCCCCGTGGCGGGACGGCCTGGCCGTTTCCCGCGACGGGGAGTCGCGGCCCGGATCCGGCCAGAGATCCGGGCCGCGGCGCGAATGAGCGATTGTGACATTGCTCAGGAGTTCAACATGAAGATCAGTCTGTTCGCCGCCCTGCTCGCGGCCGGCGCCGTCGCGGCCCCGGCTTATGCGCAGGACACCAATTTCTCCGGTGTGCGCGGCGAAATCCGCGCCGGATGGGACAATGTCCGTCTCGGCGTCACCGCGCCCGATCCGGACGATGAAGACGAGACCATCTCGGTCAGCGACAGCGACAGCGGCATCGCCTATGGCATCGAGTTCGGCTATGATTATCAGAGCCCCGGCGGCTTCGTCGTCGGCGCTTATGGCGGGCTGGATTTCTCCAGCGCCGGACGCTGCGGCGAAGTGGTGGGCGACGATCTCGCCTGCGTCGAGCCGGGCCGCAACTTCACCCTCGGCGCGCGCGCTGGCTGGGCGATCGGCGAGTCCGTGCTCATCTATGCCAAGGGCGGCTATTCCAACGGCCGCGTCCGCTTCGACTATGACGCGGATGTCGAGGATGACGACAACGACGCGCTCGCGCTGCGCCGCAACCGCAATGGCTGGCATATCGGCGGCGGCTTCGAGGTCGCGTTGAGCCGCAATCTCTACGCCAAGGCCGAATATACCTATACGGACTATAGCCGGCTCAGCATCGTCGATCCGGAGGATGACGATCTGACCTACCGGGTCGGTGCCAGCCGCCACCAGGCGGTCGCCGGGATCGGCATCCGTTTCTGACAACAGGGGGAGGGGCGTCCGCATGCGGACGCCCCTATCCTGCGGAACCGGTCCGCTCGGCCATCCGTTTGCGCTCGAACCCTTTTTCCAAGGAGAGCGCCATGCCTACCGACCAGGAGATCGAATCCCGTTTCTGGAGCGCGCTGGACGATGACATGACCGTGATGCTCGGCCTTGCCGGGCGCGACGGCCATGCCCAGCCGATGACCGCCCAGCTCGATCCCGACACCAAGATCGGCCCGATCTGGTTCTTCACCGCCCGCGACGTCGATCTGGTCCGGGACACCGGTGCCGGCGCGCCGGCCATGCTCCATTTCGCCGCCAAGGGGCATGACCTGTTCGCCTCGATCGAAGGGCGACTGACGCCCGACACCGACCGCGCGCGGATCGATCGGCTGTGGAACCGCTTCGTCGCCGCCTGGTACGAAGACGGGAAGGACGATCCCAAGCTCGTATTGCTGCGCTTCGATCCCGGCCATGCTCAGATCTGGCTCAACGAGAACAGCCTGTTCGCCGGCGTGAAAATGCTGCTCGGCGCCGATCCCAAGCAGGACTACAAGGACAAGGTGGCCGAGGTCGATCTGGCCTGACCTGCCCCGTTTCCTGCGAAGGCAGGAACCCAGTAAGGCAGGCGACACTGGGCTCCTGCCTTCGCAGGAGCACGAGCGGGGAAGGACAAGCGCAGGGTGCGCCTACGGATCGATGTCGAACTGGACTATCATTTTCCGCAGGCCGCCGACGTGCTGCTGGCGCTCGAGGTCGCGCAGCTTCCCGACCAGAAGCTGGTCGAGGACCTGCTGACCGTCTCCGGTGGTGCGCCGCTGCGCACCGTGACCGGCGAGGACGGGATCGGGCGCCGAACCTGGACGCGGGGCGAAGGGCCGTTCCGGGCGTCCTATCGCGCGACGGTGGATGTCGACCGACCGGACGTATCGCTCGCCGGCCGAACGATCGCGCCCTTGAGCGCACTGCCGGCGGAGGTGGTGCCCTATATCTGGCCGAGCCGTTACTGCGAATCCGACCGGTTCGAGGGCTTCGTCGAGCGGCGCTTCGGCGGCATCGACGGCGGCGCCAAGGTCGCGGCGATGGCGGAGTGGATCCGCGGCGAGCTGGATTATGTGCCGGGCTCGAGCGACGTGCGCACCACCGCGTCCGATGCCTTCGTCGCGCGTTGCGGCGTGTGCCGGGACTATGCCCATCTGATGGCGAGCTTCGCGCGGGCGGCGGGCATTCCGGCGCGGCTGATCGGCGCCTATGCCTGGCGGCTGGAGCCGCCCGATTTCCATGCGCTCGTCGAAGTCTGGCTGGACGATGGCTGGCACCTGATCGACGCCACCGGCCTCGCGCCGATCGAGGGCGTGGTCCGCATCGGCGTCGGCCGCGACGCGACCGACATCGCCTTCATGACGATCTTCGGCACGGCGGAGATGAACGCGCAGAGCGTGACGGTGACGCGGGTGGACGGGGACGCTGAAGCCTAGAGAGGCTGGACGTCCTCGATAAGTGGCTAGAGGATGTTGCTAATAACCGTATCGATGCGGGTGCCGGAGAATGGTGTCAGCGGACAAAGCGGCGTCGGCAACGTCCACATGGTTCAGTATGCGGATCATCTCGGAACGTTCCCGTGCCTTCGCAGCGGTATCAAACGCTTCCAACAGTCCCGCTTCAAAGAGGCGTTCGTTGACTGTCATTCCTGCATAGCGGCTTGGAGCGCTCATACAACTACTCTTAGTGGCTGATCCAATGGCCGCAATGGGCTGCAATCAGCCGCTGCCCTCTTCACTTCCGCCCGAACAATTTCTCGATATCGCCGTGCGCCAGCTTCACCCAGGTCGGGCGGCCGTGATTGCACTGGCCGCTATGGGGGGTGACCTCCATTTCGCGGAGCAAAGCGTTCATCTCGGCGACCGAGAGGAGACGGCCGGCGCGAACCGAGCCGTGGCAGGCCATGGTCGCGGCGACGTGATCGAGCTTTTCCTTGAGCGTCAGCGCGCCGTCGAAGGCGGCCAGATCGTCGGCGAGATCGGTGACGAGGCCCTTGGCGTCGGAGGCACCCAGCATCGCGGGCATGGCGCGCACCAGCATGGCGCGCGGGCCGAAACGCTCCAGCTCCAGCCCCAGCTCGGCCAGCTCGGCGATGCGGGCCTCCAGCCGATCGCAGGCCGGCTCATCCAGCTCGACCACTTCGGGGAGCAGCAAGGCCTGCGCGGCGACGCCGCCCGCCGCCATCGCCCGGCGCATCCGTTCCAGCACCAGCCGCTCATGCGCGGCATGCTGATCGACCAGGACGAGGCCGTCCTCCGCCTCCGCGACGATATAGGTGGCAGCGACCTGCCCGCGCGCGACGCCCAGAGGGTAGCGCGCGGATTCCGACGGCGCCTGGGTGGCGGCTTCGGCGCGGGCCTGGGGGGCGAAATCGTGGATACGGTCGCGGAGCGTCCCCTCTCCCCAGCGGGGAGAGGGATAGGGTGAGGGGGTTCCCACCTGGTCGGAGTGGTACGGTCCGCCGAGCCCGTATTGATGATGCCGAGCCCCCTCACCCCGACCCTCTCCCCCAAGGGGAGAGGGAGAGTGCTGCCAATTGCCCAGCGCCGCCGCTGAGGGCCGCTGCGCCGAGCGGTGGCCGGCTTCGTCGAGCGCATGGCGTAAGCCGCCGACGATCAGGCCGCGGATATTGCCGGGATCGCGGAAGCGGACTTCGGTCTTGGCCGGGTGGACGTTCACGTCCAGCTCGTCGGCCGGGAGATCGATGAACAGGGCCAGGACGGGGTGGCGATCGCGGGCCAGCAAGTCCTGATAGGCGGCGCGCACGGCGCCGATCAGCACGCGGTCCTTCACCGGGCGGCCGTTGACGAAGAGGTATTGATGGTCCGCCACGCCCCGGTTGAAGGTCGGCAGGCCGGCGACGCCGCCGAGCCGGGCGGGGCCGCGCGCATAATCGATCGCCAGGCTGTTGGCGGCCAGCTCCCGGTCGGTCAGCGCCGCGACCCGGGCCGGGCGGTCCTCGCCGGGCTGAACGTGGAGCGTGCGGCGCCCGTCATGCTCCAGCGTGACGCCGATATCGGGCCGCGCCATGGCGAGGCGCTTCACGACATCGAGGCAGGCGGCATATTCGGAGCGGGCGGAGCGCAGGAACTTGCGCCGCGCGGGGACCTTTTCGAACAGTCCCTCGACCGTAACGCGGGTGCCGGGCGGCAGGGCGGCAGGCCCCTCCCCGGCCAGCCTGCCGTTGTCGATGGTGCGCGACCAGCCGTCCTGCCCGCGCGGGCGGCTTTCGATGGTGAGCCGGGCGACGCTGGCGATCGAGGGCAAAGCCTCGCCGCGAAAACCCAGGGTGGCGACATTCTCGATGGCGTCGTCGGGC
Source organism: uncultured Sphingosinicella sp. (assembly GCA_964438875.1). Classification (GTDB taxonomy): domain Bacteria; phylum Pseudomonadota; class Alphaproteobacteria; order Sphingomonadales; family Sphingomonadaceae; genus Allosphingosinicella. Next base: position 4,517 of record CAYTMM010000137.1, read on the forward strand.
AATTTGGACGTCGCGTGCCGCTCCAGCGCCAGCGCGATCTCTTGCGGAGTCATGCCGCAGCCGTCGTCCGTGACGCTCATGCCGTCCACGCCGCCGGCGGAAAGAGTCACGGCGATTCGCGTCGCGCCGGCATCGATCGCATTCTCGACCAGTTCCTTCAGCGCACTGGCCGGTCTTTCCACCACTTCACCGGCGGCGATGCGGTTGACCAGATGCTCGGGAAGGCGCCGTATTGACATGGACAAGGCTCTATACGAAGCGGCGGCGACCCGCGAGGGCGAGTCCGCTTTTCTGTTGTGGACCGGGAAGGCGGGACCATCCTATAGATACTTCTTCGGGCGCGACCGGGAGTCTCCCGCCCTCGCCCAAAGTCTCCAGACGACAAGGCCGTTCATGTCTTTTTTCAATCTTTTCCGCTTCCCGTCCCACGACATGGCGATCGATCTCGGCACCGCCAATACCGTGGTCTATGTGCGCGGGCGCGGCGTTGTGCTCAACGAGCCGTCCGTGGTCGCGATCGAGACGATCAACGGCGTCAAACGCGTCAAGGCCGTCGGCGACGACGCCAAGCTGATGATGGGCAAGACGCCGGACCAGATCGAGGCGATCCGCCCCTTGCGCGACGGCGTCATCGCCGACATCGACGTCGCCGAG
>CAYTMM010000138.1:0-5084 GCA_964438875.1 uncultured Sphingosinicella sp.
GATCGCGCGGCGGGCCGCCTCGATCTGGCGCGCGGTGATCCGATCCGGCTCCATCGCCTTGAGGCCGAAGGCGCCAAAGTTCAGCGCGGTGCCGCCCTTGGCGTCGCCGTGAATCCGGCCCTTGAACGCCTTGCGGAACTTGGTGCGTTTGGGTTGCAGCATGTCTTTCGGTCCTTAGCGGCGGTCATCGCGCGCGGGGCGCACGCCGGAGGTCTGAGCCTCCATCATCAGGCGATCCTGCGACAGCGGATCGTGGCCGAGAATCTCACCCTTGAAGATCCACACCTTGACGCCGCAGACACCATAGGTGGTCTGCGCCTGCGCCTCGGCATAATCGATATGGGCGCGCAGCGTGTGCAGCGGCACCCGACCCTCGCGATAGCCTTCCGTCCGCGCAATCTCGGCGCCGCCTAGACGGCCGCCGCAGACGACGCGGATGCCCTCGGCACCGAGGCGCATCGAGGACTGCACGGCGCGCTTCATCGCCCGGCGGAACGCGATGCGGCGCTCCAGCTGATCGGCGATGCCCTGGGCAACCAGGCGGGCGTCGATCTCCGGCTTGCGGATCTCGACAATGTTGAGGCTCACGTCGGACGAGGTCATCGAGCCGAGCTTCTTGCGCAGCTTTTCGATGTCCGAGCCCTTCTTGCCGATGATCACGCCGGGACGCGCGGCATAGATGGAGACGCGGCACAGCTTCGCCGGACGCTCGATCACCACCTTGGAGATGGCGGCCTGCGGCAGCGTCTCCAGGATGTATTTGCGGATCTTCAGATCCTCAAGCAGCAGCCGGCCGTAATCGGCGCCGTCGGCATACCAGCGGCTATCCCAGGTCCGGTTGATCTGGAGGCGAAGGCCGATCGGGGAGGTTTTCTGACCCATTATGCTTCTTCCTGCTCGCGCACGACGACGCGGATGCGGCTGAACGGCTTGACGATCCGGGTCGACCGGCCCCGCGCGCGGGTGGCGAACCGCTTCATCGACAGGCTCTTGCCGACGCTGGCCTCGGCGACGACCAGGGAGTCGACATCGAGATTATGGTTGTTCTCCGCATTGGCGATCGCCGAGGCGAGCACCTTGCGGACATCGCGCGCCATCGCCTTGGGCGAGAAAGCGAGGATGTTCAGCGCCTCGTCCGCCTTCTTGCCGCGAATCAGGCCCGCGACGAGATTGAGCTTCTGCGCGGACCCGCGGATTTGCGTGCCGACCGACAACGCCTCATTCTCGGCGACGCGACGGGGTGCCTTTGGCTTGCCCATGACTTACCTCTTGCCCTTCTTGTCGGCAGCGTGACCCGGGAAATAGCGGGTCGGCGCGAACTCGCCGAGCTTCATGCCGACCATGTCCTCGTTGACGGACACCGGCACGAACTTGCGGCCATTGTAGACGTTGAACGTCAGCCCGACGAACTGCGGCAGGATGGTGGAGCGACGCGACCAGGTCTTGATCGGGACGCGGCCACCGGCCTCCTGCGCCGTCTCTGCCTTCCTCAGCAGCGACAGTTCGACGAACGGACCTTTCCAGACGGAGCGGGCCATGCCTTACCTCTTCTTCTTCGCGTGACGCGACCGGATGATCATCTTGTCCGTCGACTTGTTGGAGCGGGTGCGGGCGCCCTTGGTGGGCTTGCCCCACGGGGTGACCGGGTGACGGCCGCCCGAGGTGCGGCCTTCGCCGCCGCCATGCGGGTGATCGACCGGGTTCTTGGCGACGCCGCGGGTGAGCGGACGACGGCCCTTCCAGCGGGTGCGGCCAGCCTTGGCGAAATTCTGGTTCTGGTTGTCCGGATTGGACACCGCGCCGACCGTGCCCATGCAGCTCGCATGGATATAGCGCTGCTCGCCCGAGTTCAAACGGACGATCACCATTCCCTTGTCGCGGCCGACGACCTGGACATAGGTGCCGGCGGCACGGGCGATCTGGCCGCCCTTGCCCGGCTTCATCTCCACATTGTGGACAATGGTGCCGACCGGCATCTGGCCCAGCTCCATCGCGTTGCCCGGCTTCACGTCGACCTTCTTGCCGGCGATCACCATGTCGCCCTCGGCGAGACGCTGCGGCGCCAGGATATAGGCCAGCTCGCCGTCCTCATACTTCACGAGGGCAATGAACGCGGTCCGGTTCGGATCATATTCCAGGCGCTCGACCGTCGCGGGCTGATCCCACTTGCGGCGCTTGAAATCGATCACGCGATACTTCTGCTTGTGGCCGCCGGCGATGCCGCGCGACGTCACATGACCCTTGTTGTTGCGGCCGCCCGTCTTGCGCTTGCCTTCGGTCAGCGCCTTGACCGGCTTGCCCTTCCAGAGCGCCGACTTGTCGACGAGGATCAGGCCGCGTTGCGACGAGGTCGTCGGGTTATATTGCTTGAGTGCCATCTTGCCCTAGCCTCAGATACCGGTGGTGACGTCGATCGTGTCGCCGTCCTTCAGGGTGACGATCGCCTTCTTGACGTCCGAACGCGTGTAAGGCTTACCCTTCCAGCGCTTGGTCTTGCCCTTCGTCACGATCGTGTTGACGCCGGTCACACCGACGCCGAACAGCGCCTCGACCGCCGCCTTGATCTGCGGCTTGGTCGCGCCGCCAGCGACCTTGAAGACGACCGCATTGTGCTCGCTGAGCAGGGTCGACTTTTCGGTAATGTGGGGGGCGAGGACGACATCATAATGATTGATGGCGACCTTCGGCGCCGCACTTTGCTTCGCCTTAGCCATTGAACCGGGCCTCCAGCTTCTCGACCGCGGCGCGGGTCAGCACCAGAGTCTCGTGATTGAGGATGTCGTAGACGTTCGCGCCGATCGCCGGGAGGAGATCGACCTCGCGCAGATTGGCCGACGCATGAGCGAAGCCGACATTGAGCGCGTCGCCGTCGATCACCAGAGCGGTCTTGCCCAGGCCGAGCTTGCCGAGCTGCACCTTCAGCGCTGCGGTCTTCGCCTCGCTGAGATCGAGATTGTCGAGCACGACCAGATTGCCGTCCTTGGCCTTCGCCGAGAGCGCCATCTTGAGGCCGAGCGCGCGGATCTTCTTGTTCAGCGACGGATCGAAATCGCGAACGCGCGGACCGTGCGCCTTGCCGCCGCCGATGAAGATCGGAGCGCGGCGATCGCCGTGACGGGCGGTGCCGCCGCCCTTCTGCCGGCCGAACTTCTTGCCGGTGCGCGCAACATCGGACCGCTCGCGGGCGGCGCGGGCGGTGCCGCGACGCTTCTCGAGCTGCCAGGTGACGACGCGATGCAGGATGTCGGCGCGCGGCTCGAGGCCGAACACGGCATCGTTGAGCTCCAGGTCGGAGCCCTTGCCCTTACCGTCGAGGGTCTGGACCTTGACCTTCATGTTCAGCCTTCCTTGCTTTCGTCGGCCGCCGGCGCGTCACCCTCGGGCTTCGCTTCGTCGGTGGCCGGAATCTCGTCGGCGGAAGTCTCCTCGACCACGCCGGCTTCCTGCTCGGCGGCGATCTCGGCGACTTCCTCATCGCTCGGCAACGCCGGAATCTCGTGGACCGCGGCCTCGTCGACCAGGCCCGCGATCGGCGTTTCTTGCAGATCCGCCTGCTTCAGCAGCTCCTTGAGGCCGGCCGGATAGGGCGCCTCGTCGGGGCGCGAAACCTTGACCGAATCCTTGACGATCAGCCAGCCGCCCTTGTGACCGGGCACCGAGCCTTTCACGAAGATGAGGCCGCGCGGAACGTCGGTCAGCACGACCTCGAGATTCTGCTGGGTGCGATTGCGCGCACCCATATGCCCGGCCATCTTCTTGTTCTTGAAGACGCGGCCCGGGTCCTGGCGGTTGCCGGTCGAGCCGTGCGAACGATGCGACACGGACACGCCGTGGGTGGCGCGCAGACCACCGAAGCCCCAGCGCTTCATCGCGCCGGCAAAGCCCTTGCCCTGGGTCACGCCCTGGACATCGACGATCTGACCGGCAACAAAATGGTTGGCCGCGATTTCGGCACCGACATCGAGGAGCGCATCTTCGGCGACGCGGAATTCGACGACCTTCGCCTTGGGCTCCACCTCGGCCTTGCCGAAATGACCGCGCTCCGGCTTGGTCAGGTTCTTGGCCTTGGCCGAACCAGCACCGAGCTGCACGGCGGTATAGCCGTCGCGATCCGTCTCGCGGCGCGCCACGACCTGGACATTGTCAAGCGCCAGGACCGTGACCGGCACGTGCCGGCCATCTTCCTGGAACAGGCGGGTCATTCCCACTTTCTTCGCGATCACGCCAGTGCGCATGATCATCACTCCTCATACAGAGGCCCCCGATGCGGTGAAGCGCCGGGGGCGTGCTGGCCCTGAAAACAATGCGTGCCCCGCCTGGGCCAAAGCTTCACCCGTAGGCGAAACGGCGGGGACGCAGACCACGGCGTTGCCGTGCGGTATCCCTATCTCGGACTGGCCGTCAGGCCAGCTTGATCTCGACGTCGACGCCGGCAGCCAGATCGAGCTTCATCAGCGCGTCGACCGTCTGCGGCGTGGGCTGAACAATATCGAGCAGCCGCTTGTACGTCCTCACCTCGAACTGTTCGCGCGACTTCTTGTCGATGTGCGGCGAACGATTGACGGTGAACTTCTCGATGCGCGTCGGCAACGGAATGGGGCCGCGAATGAGAGCGCCGGTGCGGCGCGCGGTGTCCGCGATGTCGCCAGTGGCCTGATCGAGCACACGATGATCGAACGCCTTCAGGCGAATGCGGATATTCTGCGTTTCCATGTCCATTACCGATGCGAAAGAGCCACCCCGAGGGGTCGAAAGAAATATGACCTGTCCGGACCTGAAAGGCCCGGATCGGCCTGACACACTCATAAAAAGCGAGCCGCCCGAATCTCCCGGAGGAGTCGAGCGGCTCGCCCTATATTACTTCGTGATCGACGCGACAACCCCCGCGCCGACGGTCCGGCCGCCTTCGCGGATCGCGAAGCGCAGACCCTGGTCCATCGCGATCGGCGCGATCAGCTTGACGGCAAGCTGAACATTGTCGCCGGGCATGACCATCTCGGTGCCCTCGGGGAGGATGACCTCGCCGGTGACGTCCGTGGTGCGGAAGTAGAACTGCGGGCGGTAGTTGGCGAAGAACGGCGTGT
>CAYTMM010000139.1:0-5068 GCA_964438875.1 uncultured Sphingosinicella sp.
GCACCAGCCCGGCGATGCAGATCTGATTGACCATCTTGGTGAGCTGCCCCGCGCCCGCCGGCCCGACATGGACGATCCGCGCCGCATAGGCCTGCATGAACGGCGTCGCGGCGGCGATGGCCGCTTCGGCCCCGCCGCACATGATGGAGAGCTTGCCATTCTCCGCCCCGGCCTGCCCGCCCGAGACCGGCGCGTCCACAACCAGTAGCCCGCGCGCCGCGCCATCCTCGGCCAGCCGCCGCGCAATCTGTGCCGAGACGGTGGTGTGATCGACGAAGACTGCGCCTTGCGCCATCGTACCGAACGCGCCGTCGGGGCCGATCGTCACCTGCTCTAGATCCGGGTCCGCGCCGACGCAGGCGATCACCGCATCGGCGCCCGCCGCCGCTTCTGCTGCGCTGACGGCCGCCGCGCCGCCATGCGCGGCGACCCAGGCCCGCGCTTTTTCGGCGCTGCGATTGTAGACGACGAGGTCGTGTCCGCCCCCGGCGAGGTGGCGGGCCATTGGCGCGCCCATGACGCCCAGCCCGAGAAAAGCGATCCGTGCCATGCCGCGGCGATAAGGCCTGTTTGCCCGGTGCGCCAGATGGTCTAGAGCCTCCCGCCATGGCGAGCCCGGCGCGCGCGACGAACGCGATCATCACCTTCGAGGATATTCAGGCCGCCGCCGCGCGGATCGCGGGTGCCGTCATGCGCACGCCTACCATGCGCAGCGCGGTCCTTTCCGAGCTTGCGGGCACGGAGGTGTTCCTCAAGTTCGAAAATCTCCAGCACACCGGTGCCTACAAGGAGCGCGGCGCGCTCAACAAACTGCTGCTGCTTGATCCCGAGATGCGTGCGCGAGGCGTGATCGCCGCTTCCGCCGGCAATCATGCGCAGGCGGTGGCCTGGCATGCCCGGCGGCTCGGCGTCCCCGCCGTGATCGTGATGCCCGGGACCACGCCGGCGGTGAAGGTGAGCCAGACCGAGGCGCATGGGGCCGAGGTCGTGCTGCATGGCGACATGTTCGATGAGGCCTATGCCGAGGCGTTGCGCCTCGCCGACGCGCGGGGCCTCACCTTCGTGCATCCGTTCGATGATCCGGTGGTGATGGCGGGGCAGGGGACGGTTGCGCTGGAATTGCTCGCCGACGCGCCCGATCTCGATACGCTGATCATCCCGATCGGCGGCGGCGGCCTGATCTCCGGCATCGCCACGGCCGCCAAGACGCTCAAGCCCGATATCGAAGTAATCGGCGCGCAGGCGGAACTCTACCCCAGCATGTATTCCCGCATCACCGGCAAGGACGTCGCGTGCGGCGGCGACACGATCGCCGAGGGCATCGCGGTGAAGTCGCCGGGCGAGGAAACCGCCCGCGTGATCGCGGATGTCGTCGACGATATCCTGCTGGTCGACGAACGCGGGATCGAACAGGCGATCAGCCTGCTCGTGCGCGCCGCGAAGACGGTGACGGAAGGGGCCGGCGCGGCCGGTCTTGCGGCATTGCTTGCGAATTCCAATCGCTTCGCGGGGCGACGCGTCGGGCTGGTGCTGACCGGCGGCAATATCGACACGCACCTGCTCGCCAACGTGCTGCTGCGCGATCTGGTCCGCTCCGGCCGGCTGACCCGACTGCGCATTCACTTGCAGGACCGGCCGGGCGCCCTGGTCGCGGTGATGAAGATATTTTCGGAGTGTCAGGTGAACATCGTCGAGATCAACCACCAGCGCGTTTTCACTTCGCTGCCCGCCAAGGATGCGGCGATTGAGGTCGCTTGCGAAGCGCGCGACACGGTGCAGATCGACCGGCTGGTCGCGACGCTCTCGCAGCAGGGCTACAAAGCGCAGACGGTAGCAATTGAATAGGCTTCGTCCCGCGCTGATACGCCGCCGACGGAACCCCGTCGTGCCCTTTTCAAGGCTTTGGCCAAGGCTCATAAAGACTGCAGCAACCGCCGAGCCGCCGGAGTCGAATTGAGCGCACCTTTCCGCTTTCCGCGTTTTTTCGTGACGACGCCGTCGCCCTGCCCCTACGTGGCGGGCCGGACGGAGCGGAAGGTTTTCACCGAACTCAGCGGCCCGCATGCCGGCGATCTCAACGACGCGCTCGGGAGGATCGGCTTTCGGCGCAGCCAGAATGTCGCCTATCGCCCGTCTTGTCTGGGCTGCACGGCCTGTGTCTCGGTGCGTGTAATCGCCGGTGAGTTCCAGCCGAGCGCGACCCAGCGCAAGACGTTGCGGCGAAATGCTGATCTGGAGGTTACTGCCTGCAAATCCTGGGCGACAGACGAACAATATGATCTGCTTTGCCGCTATCTGCGACAGCGCCATCCCGAAGGAGGCATGGTCGACATGGACGAGCATGATTTCGCCGACATGGTCGAGCAGAGCCCGGTGCGGACCTATATCGTCGAATATCGCGAGCCGTCCGTGGATGGGTGTCCCGGCCGTCTGGTCGGTGCCTGCCTGACCGACCAGCAGGCGGACGGACTCAGCATGATCTACAGCTTCTTCGAGCCGGATGACGATCATCGTGCGGGTCTAGGCACCTATATCATTCTCGACCACATCGTCCGCGCCGGCCGAGCCAATCTGCCCTATGTCTATCTCGGCTACTGGGTCGAGGAATCGAAGCGCATGGCCTACAAGTCGCGATTCCGCCCGCTCGAGAAGCTGGGTCCTGGCGGTTGGCACCGCTTCGATCCGGAGCAGCGCGAACTGGCGCTCTGAAGGCTCGCCACACCGGCGCTTTTCCATTAGCCTCCCCTCCCACGACAAGGGGGTGGGCATGCGTGGATCCTATGTCTGGCGGGCGCTTGATCGGGCGCGGGCGCTCAATCTTCGCGACAATGGCGAGCCGCCGGCGCGGCGCGGCGGGGACGGCATCACGCGGCGGCGGATGCTCGCCGCTTTGGGTGGCGGCGCGGGCGCGCTGCTGCTGCCGCGCATCCCGGCCTTCGCGCAGGCGCCGCCGCGCATCGTCATCGTCGGCGGCGGCCTCGCGGGGCTGAGCGCGCTCGACACGCTGACATCGCAGGGGATTGCGGCGACGCTCTACGAAGCGCGCGGCGCGGTGGGCGGGCGCACGCGTAGCGTCGGCGGCGTGTTCGGCGAGGGCTTCGCCTTCGACGAGGGTGGACAGCTCGTGAACAGCGATCATGAAGACATGATCCGGCTGATCCGCCGCTTCGGCCTCAGGCTGGTCGATCGCAAGGCGTTCGGCGCCCATCACGAAGTCCAGATCGGCCGCGATGGCCGCCCCGTCCCCGAAGCGCGTCTCGTCCGGGCGCTGCGCGGCATCGCGGCGCATATCACGGCGGATTCGGACCGGCTCGACGAAGATTACGAGGGCGTCGCGCGCGAGATCGACGTGCTCTCCGTCGCCGACTATCTCGATCGCCACGGCCTCGCCGCCGGCGATGCGCGCGACGCGCTGGAAGCCGGCATCCGCACCGAATATGGCGCCGAACCGCACGAGGCCTCGGCGCTGGAGCTGATTTTCAACTTGCCCAGCGTGGACGGCGCCCGGCTGACCCGGATCGGCCTATCCGACGAGCGTTATCTGGTTTCCGGCGGCACCGATCAGATTGCCCGCGGGCTGGGCCGCCAGCACGAAGCGTCGATCCGGCTCAACAAAAGGCTGGCGACGCTCGACATTTCCGGCCCCGGCGTGCGCCTCGCCTTCGCCGATGGCGAGGAGGTCACTGCCGATCGCATCATCTTGGCGCTCCCCGCGCCTTTGATCCGTGAGCTCAGGATCGAAGGCGAGGTGCCGCCCCTCTGGCGCGCCTTGTTCGACGAGGTGCGGCTGGGCCGCAACGAGAAGCTGGTAGTCGGCTATCCCCAAACCGGCTGGCGCCGCACGATCGGCTTCGGCGGCGCGCTCTGGGCCGGCCAGCCCTTCGCCGCCGGCTGGGACGCCGTGTCGCTCTCGCCGGCGGCAAGCGGGCCGGGCGCGCTTTGCTATTTCCTGGGCGGCGATCAGGTCGATGTCGCGGCTTCGTCGGAAACCGCCGCGCTCGCCGCGTCATTCCATGCCGCCGCCCGCCGTGTCGTGCCCGGCTTGCCGGAGCCCAACGGCATCGTGCGCCGCACCCGCTGGTGCGACGATCCGCTGACCAAGGGCGCCTATGTCAATTACCGCCCCGGCCAGATCACCCGCTTCGGCGAATTGATGAGCGTCGAGGAGGACAGCGAGGTCCGGGCCAGCGGCTTTGGCCCGGTCCATCTCGCCGGCGAATGGCTGTCGGACGCCTGGCCCGGTTATATGAATGGTGCCGTTCAGACCGGCCGTTTGGCGGCAGAGGCGGCGTTGTCCGAAGTCGCGCGGTCTCTGCCTAGCTTTCCAGTTCCCGCATGAAGGGCGGATCGGGGATCGCCGCCGTGGCGTCGTGGAGCAAATCACCCCAACGTGCCGAGAGATCGTCGAAATAGGCGTCGTCGCTGCCGATCCGGCGGGTCAACACCTTCGCTCCCGGTGCCGTCGGCATGACCATGACGTCGAGCGGCCGGGCCACGGCGAGGTTGGAGCGGATCGAGGAATCGAAGGACAGGAAAGCGATCTTCATCGCTTCGCCCAAGGAGGTGCCGGGCTTGATCGTCCGGTCCAGGATCGGACGGCCATATTTGGTCTCGCCGATCTGCATGAACGGCACGTCCGTCTTGCACTCGATGAAATTGCCCGCCGAATAGATGAGATAGAGCGCCGGCGGCTGATCGCCGATCCGACCGCCGAGCAGGATCGATGAGGCGCCGCTGAGTTTGAGCGAGGCCAGTGCCTTGCCGACCGTCTCGTTGGCGAGCTGAACCGCTTCGCCAACGAGCTGGGCGGTGCGGAACATGCTGGTCGGTTCGCTGATCGTGCGGAGCATCCCGGCATCGCCGTCGCTTGGTAACCCCTCGCGCAGCAGGCTGATCACGGTCTGGGTGGTGGAAAGATTGCCGGCCGAGGCCGCGAAGATACAGCGGTCCGGTCCGTCCACCAGGCAGTGGAGCTTGCGATAGGAAGATATGTCGTCGACTCCCGCATTGGTACGCGTGTCGGCGATCAGGATCAGCCCGGCGTCGAGCAGCATGCCAAGGCAATAGG
>CAYTMM010000140.1:0-4961 GCA_964438875.1 uncultured Sphingosinicella sp.
GGCGGCGCGCAGATCCTCGATCCGGCTGTTGGTGCAGCTGCCGATGAAGATATGTTCGACCGGCACGTCGCGCATCGCCATGCCGGGCACGAGGCCCATATAATCCAGTGCCTTGCGCGCGGCGGCCCGCTTGCCTGCATCCGCGAAACTGTCCGGATCGGGCACCGCGCCGGTGATCGGCACGACATCCTCCGGGCTCGTGCCCCAGGTGACGCTGGGCGCGATGTCGGACGCGTCGATCGTGACGCTCCGGTCGAAACGCGCGCCTTCGTCCGTCCGAAGGCCTTTCCAGTAATCGACCAGCCGCTCCCAATCCTCGCCCTTCGGCGCCATCGGGCGGCCCGCGAGATAAGCGAAGGTCTTATCGTCCGGCGCGACCAGCCCGGATCGCGCACCCGCCTCGATCGACATATTGGCGACGGTGAGCCGGCCCTCGATGCTCATCTCCTCGAACACGCGGCCGCGATATTCGATGACATGGCCGGTGCCGCCATTGGTGCCGATCCGGCCGATGATCGCGAGGATCAGGTCTTTCGGGGAGACTGCGAAGCCCAGTGATCCCTCGACCCTGATCTCCATCGTCTTCGAAGGCTTGAGCAGCAGGGTCTGAGTGGCGAGGACATGCTCGACCTCGCTGGTGCCGATGCCGAAGGCCAGCGCGCCGAGCGCGCCATGCGCCGCCGTGTGGCTGTCGCCGCAGACCAAAGTGGTCCCCGGCAGGGTGAAGCCCTGCTCCGGCCCGACGACATGGACGATGCCCTGTTTGGGATCGACCGCGCCGATATAGGGGACACCGAATTCCTCGACATTGCGTTCCAGCGCGGCGAGTTGTCCGGCGCTGGCTTCGTCCGCGATCGGCAGCCGCACGCCGCCCCGGCCGAGCCGTGCGGTGGTCGGCAGATTGTGATCCGGAACGGCGAGCGTGAGATCCGGGCGGCGCACCTTGCGCCCGGCCATGCGCAGACCCTCGAAGGCTTGCGGACTCGTCACCTCGTGGACGAGATGACGGTCGATATAGATCAGGCAGGTGCCATCGTCGCGCTTGTCCACGACATGGTCATCCCAGATCTTTTCGTACAATGTGCGCGGCATCGCACTCGTCATCCGCAACAGCCCCGGTTCATCGCCACCAGATCGCGCAAAGCGTCCATCCGGGCAAGCCCGTCCTCCAGCCGCGCGCGCACGGCGGCGCCAAAAGCGGAACAGCGCGCGTCGCCGCCCAGGTCCGCCGTACGGCAACCGTCGGCCAGCACCGCTTCGACCGAAGCGTCCAGCAGCCGCGCGAGATCGTTCTGGCCGAGATGATCGAGCAGCATCGCCGCGCTGGCGATGGCGCCGGCCGGATTGGCGATGTCGCAGCCGGCAATGTCCGGCGCGGAGCCGTGGATCGGCTCGAACAGGCCCGGACCGTCCGCGCCGACGCTGGCCGAACCGAGCAGGCCGATCGAGCCGCCGATGACGGACATTTCGTCGGACAGGATGTCGCCGAACATATTCTCGGTCAGGATCACGTCGAAGCGGCGCGGATTGGTGACGAGGACCATCGCGGCGGCGTCGACATAGAAATGATCCAGCTCGACGTCCGGATATTCGGCCGCCACTTCATTCACCACCCGACGCCACAGCTTCGATGTCGCCAGCACGTTGGCCTTGTCGATCGACGTCAGCTTGCCACGCCGCTGGCGCGCCAGCTTGAATGCAACGTGCGCGATCCGCTCTACTTCAGCGCGGGTATAGACGCAGGTGTCCGACGCAAAATCGTCGCTGTAGCTCTTGTCGCCGAAATAGGCGCCGCCGGTCAGCTCGCGCACCACCAGGATGTCGGCGCCGGTCGCGACCTCGGCCTTCAACGGCGAGAAACTCTCCATCCCCGCCATCACCTTGCCCGGCCGCAGATTGGCGAACAGACCGAGCGCGGCGCGCAGCTTCAGCAGACCGGATTCGGGCCGCTCCGCCGCATCGTCCCAACGCGGCCCGCCGACCGCGCCCATCAGGATCGCGTCGGAGCCGCGCGCCGCTTCCAGCGTCGCGTCAGGGAGCGGGACACCATGACGGTCAATGGCCACACCGCCGAAATCGTGGGTCTCGAATTCCAAATCGAGCCCGGCAGCGTCGGAGATCATTTCCAGGCAGGCCTTGGCCTCCCCGGCGACCTCTGGGCCGATGCCGTCGCCGGGCAGCAGGACGATGCGGGTCATCTTTTCTCTCCTCAGGCCGCGCGGGCCGGCACGGCGGTCGGGGCGGGCATGTTGGCCCGCGCGCGGCGCACCGCCGCCGCATTGCCCGCCGCGTCGATATAGGCGGAGACGCAGCACGGCAGGATGTCGCGGGCGCGGGCGCGGCCGGAATAGACCTCGCCCTCAACTTCGAGCCGCAGTTCGACCAGCACGTTCGCGCCCTGCCCGTCCTCGGCAGCCTCGTTCGCGTCGAGGGCGACATATTGCATGTCCAGCCCATCCACACGCCCCGGCACGCCCATGATCTGGCTGACCGCCTGGAAAGCGGCATCGAGCGCGCCCGGCGCGGAGGCCAAGTCGGTCAGACGGCCGCGATCGCCATGATCCAGCTCGACGCGCGCCACCGGCCAAGCCGTGGGCGACACCGGCGCGCGGATCTCGACGCGGGATAGTGCCCACATTTTCTCTTCCGCATCGCCATCCAGCGACGCGAGCAACGCGGCGAGCCGGGCGGTGTCGACGATGCCGATCTCGTCCGCCACGTCTTTGAACATAGCAAAGGCACGATCGAGCCGCTCGCCTTCCAGCATGTAACCGAGCTCCTGCGCACGGCGGGCGAGCGCGTGGCGCCCGCTATGTTTGCCAAGGACGATGCCATCCGTCTCGAGGCCGATATCTTCGGGTTTCATGATCTCGTAGGTTTCCCGGTTCTGCAGCACGCCGTGCTGATGAATGCCGGCCTCGTGTGCGAAGGCATTGGCCCCGACGATCGCCTTGTTCCTGGGCGGCGAGACGTTGGTGACCTGGGCGAGCATCCGGCTGGCGGCGATGATCTTGGTGGTATCGACGCTGGTGGAGGCGCCATACGTGTCGGATCGGGTTTTCAGCGCCATCACGACATCCTCGAGCGCGCAATTGCCCGCCCTTTCACCGATGCCATTGACGGCGCATTCTACCTGCCGCGCCCCGCCGCGTACCGCCGCGAGACTATTGGCAACCGCCATGCCGAGATCGTCGTGGCAATGGGCGGAGAAGATCACGTCCGGCCCGCGCGCGACATGGTCGGCGAGATGGCGGAACAGCTCGTAGATTTCCTCGGGCGTCGTGTAGCCGACCGTGTCGGGTACGTTCAGCGTCGTCGCCCCGGCCTCGGCCGCGACGGACAGCGCTTCGACCAGGAAGTCCCGCTCGGTGCGAATCGCATCCTCGGCGGAGAATTCGACATCGTCGGTAAACTCGCGCGCATAGGCGACCGTCTCGCGGATTTTCGCGATCACGTCCTCCCGGCTCATGTGCAGCTTCGCCTCGCGGTGGATCGGGCTGGTGCCGAGGAAAGTATGGATGCGCTTGCGCGCCGCCGGCGCCAGCGCATCCGCCGCCGCCTTGATGTCGCCGCGATGGGTGCGTGCCAGCGAACAGATCACCGGCCCTTCCACCTCTTGCGCGATCCGTTCGATCGCCCGGAAATCGCCCGGCGAAGCGGCCGCAAAGCCGGCCTCGATCACATCCACGTTCAACGCGGCGAGCGTGCGGGCCATGCGGATCTTGCCGTCCTCGGTCATCGAGAAGCCCGGCGCCTGCTCGCCGTCGCGCAAGGTGGTGTCGAAGATGCGTACGATGCTCATGCTGCCTGATCCTGAATGATCGCGGTTTCGTGTTCGACGCGATGGACGCCGTGAAGCCGACCGAGCTGGAGCGCGAGCACGTCGATGGCGCGGCCGGCGTCGCGCCCTTCGGCCATGAAGGTAAGCGTGGCGCGACGGCCGCAGGGCTGTTCGGCCATCGCGACGCGCCGGACGATGAAGCCGCGACGTTCGACGAGGCCGATCATGCGGATGATCGCGCCTTCGCAGGGCTCGAATTCGATGAACATCCGCGCGCTGGGCGGCACATTCGTCATCGGGACTTCTCCATCATCTGGGTGTTGGCACTGTTGGGCGGCACGAGCGGCCACACATTCTCGCGCGGGTCGATACGGGCGTGACACAGGATCGCGCCCTTCGTGTTCAGCAGGCGATCGATCGCGCCGGAAACCTCGCTGCGATGGTCGATCGTGAACGCCTCGATACCGAACGCGCGCGCGACCTCGGCGAAATCGGGATTGTCGCTGAGATCGACTTCCGAGAAATTCTCGTCGAAGAACAATTCCTGCCACTGCCGGACCATCCCCAGCTGGCTGTTGTCGATCAGCAGGATCTTCAGCGGCAACCGGTAGCGGCGGATCGTCGCCAGCTCATGGATGTTCATCATGATCGAGCCGTCACCGCTGACCGTGATGACGGTCGCGTCCGGCTCGGCAAGAACAGCACCGATCCCGGCCGGGATGCCATAGCCCATCGTGCCCAGCCCGGCGCTGGTCAGATGCGCCTGCGGACGGGTGAAGCGGCAATGCTGCGCGACCCACATCTGGTGCTGGCCAACGTCGCAGGTGACGATCAGATTGTCGCCCGCCGCCTCGCTAAGCTGCTTGAGCAATGCAGGCGCATAGATGCCGTTGCCCGGCGCATCATAGGATTGCGCCCAGCGAGCGGCATTGGCCGCGCATTTGGCCTGCCAGGCTGCGATGTCCGCCGGCACCGCCGTCAGCGCATCCAGCGCGCGCACGATATCGCCGGGCAGGCCCACTTCGACACGGCGCAATTTGCCGATCTCCGCCACGTCGCCGTCCAGATGGATGACGCGGGCATTGGGCGCGAATGTGTCGAGCTTGCCGGTCGCGCGGTCATCGAAACGCGCGCCGACGCAGATCAGCAGGTCGCATTCGTCGATAGCCATATTGGCGGC
>CAYTMM010000141.1:0-3641 GCA_964438875.1 uncultured Sphingosinicella sp.
CCGGCGTTGCGGGCCTGTCCGAGAACATCCGGGTGAAGTCGATCGTCGGGCGTTTTCTGGAGCACAGCCGGATCTGGTGCTTCGGCAATGGCGGCGAGTTGCCCAACCGGGATGCGGAGGTTTACATCTCGTCGGCCGACTGGATGCCGCGCAACTTCGATCGACGGGTCGAATATGCATTGCCGGTCGAGAATAACACGGTCCATGCCCAGATTCTCGATCAGGTGATGGTCGCCAACATCATCGATACCGAGCAGAGTTGGCGTCTGTTGGCGGACGGAAGCTATCACCGGCTGGTGCCAGGCGCGGATGGCGAGCCGTTCAACCTGCACCATTATTTCATGACCAATCCGTCGCTCTCCGGGCGCGGTGCGGCCGGTCATGGGCGCGGTGCCTATCCCCAGAAGCTGCGTCTTCCGCGCGGCCATCATTAAGGCGCCAGGATCATGCATGCCCGCGCGCCGGTCGCGATCATCGACATCGGCTCCAATTCCGTGCGTCTCGTCGCCTATTCGAGCGCGACGAGAATCCCCTCTGTCATCTTCAACGAAAAGGTCATGGCCGGCCTTGGCAGCGAGATGGCGGCGACAGGTACGCTCGGAGAAGAAGCGCGGACAAGGGCGCTGCGTGCGCTCGATCGCTTCTGTCTCCTGACACGGCAGATGGGCGTGGTGCGCACCCGCACCGTCGCCACCGCCGCTGTGCGCGAAGCGTCGAACGGGGAGGCCTTTCTCGATGAGGTGCGGGCGCTCGGCCTCGATCCGAGCGTGCTGTCGGGGAAGGAAGAGGCGCGGATGGCCGGGCTCGGGGTCATCTCCGCCATCCCCGATGCCGACGGCCTGGTCGGCGACCTTGGCGGTGGCAGCCTGGAGCTGGTGTCGGTGGCGAAGCGCAAGGCGAAGCAGGCGGTGTCGCTGCCGCTTGGCGTGCTGCGGCTCGACGCGCTTGCGGCGGGCGGTGATGCCGCCTTCGCGAAGAAGGTCGGCAAGGCGATTGCCGCCGCCGGCTTTGCAGGGAAAGCGGAGGGCAAGCCGCTCTATCTGGTCGGCGGCAGCTGGCGCGCGTTGGCTCAGTTCGACATGGCGCTTGCGGATCACCCGCTGCCCGTCACGCACCAGCACGCGATGCAGCCCGGCCGGCCCGCCAAACTGGCGGAAGCGCTGCGCACGTTCGGAGCGGAAGGATTGCGCGAGATCGCGTCCATATCCTCCACGCGGATCGAGAGCCTTCCAGCGGCGAACCGGCTGCTGGCCGCGCTGGTGGAAGCGCTGCGGCCCACCTCGCTCGTCGTTTCCAGCTTCGGCATCCGCGAAGGCCTGCTCTACGATGAACTCGATCCGGCTCAACGCGCGCGCGATCCGCTGATCGAGGCGGCGCGAGAGGCCGGCGCTGGCCTTGGCCGCTTCGCTCAGCATGGTGACCTGCTCGACGCCTGGATCGCGCCGGCTTTCGACGATAGCCCGCGTCAGGCACGCCTGCGGCTCGCCTCATGCCTCCTGTCCGATATCGCCTGGGCCGCCCACCCGGATTTTCGGGCCGAACGCGGCATCGACATGGCACTGCACGGCAATTGGGTTGCGATCGACGCGCCGGGCCGCGTGATGCTGGCGCTCGCTTTGTTTCGCGCGTTCGGCGGCGGACGCGATCTGCCTTATCCGGCGATCGCGGATCTCTGTACGCCCGAGGAACTGGCGCGGGCCGGCCTGTGGGGGCTTGCCATGCGTCTCGGTCAGCGGTTCAGCGGTGGCGTCGCCGCCGGGCTGGAACGCAGCCGCCTCCTTCGCAACGGCGCTTCGCTGGTGCTCGAGGTGCGTCGTGCCGATGCGGGCCTGATCGGTGAAACGGTCGAGCGTCGCCTGCGGTCGTTTGCCGCGGAGCTCGGCCTTGAAGCCGGAATCAAGGTGCGGGACTGATACGCGGCTGCCAGGTCGTTTTCAGCTTGGCTGAAACAGACTCTAGCCGCAGTTGATCCGCTCGATCTGGCCCTGCGCGTCGAGGCTGATATTCAGCCGGTCTTCGCGATAGTCCATCGTCACGGCGTCGCCCGGACGAATCCAGCGCAGGGTGCGCGAATTGCTCCGGGCCAGCGCATCGGCGCCGACCTCGCTGGACGGCGCATTGCCGATCAGATCCTGCACCGCATCGGCGTTGCAGCGATAGTTAGGTTCCGGGGCGGCGGCATCGTTGGTCGTGGCGCAGGCGGCGGTGGCCATCAGCGCAGCGGCAGCGAGTGGAAATTTCATGGCAGCGTCTCCGTTTCGGTTCGGGTCATGGCCAGTTTCCCCCCCTTGATCGCGAAGGCCAGCCGGCCCTCGACCAGATCGAGTGCATCGCGCCCGAACTCGTCGAACCGCCAGCCTTCGAGAATCGCGAGCCCCTCGCGCCGCCCCGCCGCGAGCAGCTCCAGCTCCTCCGAGCGCGCCACCAGCCGCGGCGCGACATTGCTTTCCCGCGCGCGGATCTTGAGCAACAGCTTCAGCAAATCGGCGACCAGCGCGCCTTCGCGCCCCAGACCGGGGCCGCGATCGTCGCGCAGCGGCATCTCGTCGGGCGGCAGCGGACCCGCCAGCTCCAGCGCGTCCATCATTCGCGCGCCGATATCGTTGGCCTTCCATGCCGCCGAAAGCCCGCGCACCCGGCCCAGTGCATCCTGGTCGGCGGGCGGGTGCATGGCGATGTCGGCCAGCGTCTCGTCCTTCATGATCCGGCCGCGCGGGAGATTCTTGGAGCGCGCCTCGATCTCGCGCCACGCGGCCAGCGCCTTCAGCCTGCCCAGCACTTCGGCCTTGCGGCTCTGGATCTTCACCTTTTTCCAGACGAGGTGCGGATCGTTGACGTAATTGGCCGTGTCGGAGATACGCTCCATCTCCTGGTCGAGCCAGGCGCCGCGGCCGGTCTTCATCAGCCGGTCGAGCATTTTCGGGAAGAGCTCCGAAAGGTGGGTGACGTCGCCGATCGCATAATCGATCTGGCGCTTGTCCAGCGGTCGCCGAGCCCAGTCCGTAAAGCGCGCGCCTTTGTCGAGATTGCGTCCCAGCAGCGATTCGACGAGATTGGAATAGCCCACCTGCTCGCCGAGCCCGAGTGCCATCGCCGCGATCTGGGTGTCGAAGATCGGGTAGGGCGTGCCGCCGGTCAGATTGACGATGATCTCGATATCCTGCCCGCCGGCATGAAAGACTTTCAGCACCCGGTCATTGTTGACCAGCAGCTCGAGCAAAGGCGCGAGATCGATGCCGTCCGCCTTGGGATCGATCGCGGCGGCTTCCTCGCTGTTGGCAATCTGGAACAGGCACAGGTCGGGCCAATAGGTATTCTCGCGCATGAACTCGGTGTCCACGGCGACGAAGTCGGATTTGGCGAGCCGGTCGCAAAGCTGTTCGAGAGACTCGGTATCGGTGATCAGCGGGTGAATCTTCATTGGCCGCCCTCATAACGGCGCCACGTCGCTTGACAAAGCGCTGCGAGTGACGCGAAGCGCCTCGACACGCACTTTTCCACATAAATCGAACACCGAAAGCCCCGTGATGCACGCCTATCGCACCCATAATTGCGGCGAACTCCGCGAAATCCATGTCGGCCAGACCGTCCGCCTGTCCGGCTGGGTCCATCGCAAGCACGCCGCCATGGTCGCGCTTGCG
>CAYTMM010000141.1:3651-4954 GCA_964438875.1 uncultured Sphingosinicella sp.
GAAAACCGAATGGTGCGGGATGCTGTTCGTCGATTTGCGCGATCATTATGGCCTGACCCAGATCGTTTGCCGCGCGAACAGCGACGCGCTGGGGGTGCTGGACCGGCTGCGTGTCGAATCCGTCGTGACGATCGACGGCGAGGTCGTCTCTCGCGGTCCCGAGGCGACCAATCCGAACCTGCCGACCGGCGCGATCGAGGTCGTTGCGGACAGCGTTGTCGTCCAGTCCGCCGCCGAGGAATTGCCGCTGCCGGTGGCCGGCGAGGCCGAGTATCCCGAGGATATTCGCCTGCGCTACCGCTATCTCGACCTGCGGCGTGAGCGGCTGCACGCGAACATCCTGCTGCGCTCCAACGTGATCAGCTCGATCCGCCGCCGGATGATCGACCAGGGCTTCACTGAGTTCCAGACGCCGATCCTGACCGCATCGTCGCCGGAAGGGGCGCGCGACTATCTGGTGCCGAGCCGCGTGCACCCGGGCAAGTTCTACGCGCTCCCGCAGTCGCCGCAGATGTTCAAGCAGCTGATCATGGTCGCCGGCTTCGATCGCTATTTCCAGATCGCGCCCTGCTTCCGCGACGAGGACGCCCGCGCCGATCGTTCGCCGGGAGAATTCTACCAGCTCGATTTCGAGATGAGCTACGTCACGCAGGATGACGTGTTCGAGGCGATCGAGCCGGTGCTGGCCGGCGTGTTCGAGGAATTCGCCAATGGCCGAGCCGTTACGCCCGCCGGCCAGTTCCCGCGTATTCCGTTCCGCGAGGCGATGCTGAAATACGGATCCGACAAGCCCGACCTTCGCAACCCGATCCTCATTTCCGACGTGTCGACGCATTTCGAGGGGTCAGGCTTCGGCCTCTTCGCCCGTATCGTCGAAGGTGGCGGCGTGGTGCGTGCCATCCCCGCGCCGAATACTGCCGAAAAGAGCCGGAAGTTTTTCGACGACATGAACGAATGGGCGCGATCCGAAGGCCATGCCGGCCTCGGCTATGCGACGCGCAAGGGCGGCGAATGGGGCGGCCCGATCGCCAAGAATCATGGCGAGGACAAGATGAACGCGCTCGCCGACGCGCTCGGCCTCGATCCGGACGACGGCCTCTTCTTCGCCGCCGGCAAGGAAGGGCAGGCGGCCAAGCTGGCCGGCGCCGCGCGTACCCGTGTCGGTGAGGAGCTGGGCCTCATTGACGAGAATCGCTTCGATTTCTGCTGGATCGTCGATTTCCCGATGTTCGAATATGACGAGGACGCGAAGAAGGTCGATTTCAGCCACAATCCCTTCTCGATGCCGCAGGGCGGGTTGGAG
>CAYTMM010000142.1:0-1446 GCA_964438875.1 uncultured Sphingosinicella sp.
GACCGGATTGGGGATGCGCTGCGCCCCCAATCCGGTCGCGGCGCGCAATCCGGCGGCTTCGGCGCTCTATATCGTGCCCGGCCTCGCGCGCAGTGGCGATTCGATGTTCTCGACCCACCCGGCGACCGAAAACCGCATCGCCGCGTTGGAGGCGA
This sequence comes from uncultured Sphingosinicella sp., assembly GCA_964438875.1. GTDB lineage: Bacteria > Pseudomonadota > Alphaproteobacteria > Sphingomonadales > Sphingomonadaceae > Allosphingosinicella. The sequence continues at coordinate 156 of CAYTMM010000142.1, forward strand.
TGACGCGCGAGCCCGGCTTCGCCCAGGTCGCGCCGCCGCGCGGGACGACCGGGCTGGACCGCGAGCGGACCGTGCGCGTGTCGTCGCTCAATCCGCACGGACGGCGGGACTGAGCCGCGCCGATCCGCCGGGCACGCCCGCGCGGCGTGCCGCGCTGCGCCTGCTCGATGCGGTGCTGCGCAAGGGGCTGCCGCTTGAGGCGGCGCTCGACGGCGCGGCGCGGGATCTCGACAAGAGCGAGGATCGGGCATTGGCCCATGCCATCGTGGCGGAAACGCTGCGCCGCCTGCCCGATCTCGATGCGCTGATCGATCGCGCGACGAAGCAGCGCCTGCCCGACGACGCCAAGGCCCGCTTCGCGCTCCGCATCGCGCTGGTTCAGGCGCTGCGGCTCGGCACGCCGCCCCATGCCGCCATTTCCACCGTGCTGCCGCTGGTCGACGGAGGTCCGCGCAAGCTGGTCCATGGCGTGTTCGGAACGGCGATGCGCGGCGGTTGGACGCTGCCGGACGTGCCGGCGCTGCCCGATCCAGTCGCGATGCGCTGGCATGGAGCCTGGGGCGACGATGTGGTTGCCGCCGCCTCCCGCCTGATCGCCACGCTTCCGCCGATCGATCTCGCCTTCGCGCCGGAGGATGCGCCGGATGTGGAAGGGCTCAGCCTGATGCCCGGCCATCTGCGCCTGCCGCGTGGCACCGATGTCGCCGGCTTGCCCGGCTATGCGGACGGCCGCTGGTGGGTGCAGGACATTTCTGCCTCGCTGCCCGCGCGGATGCTGGGGGCGGGCCAGGGGCGCGCCGTGCTGGATCTGTGCGCGGCGCCGGGCGGCAAGACGATGCAGCTCGCCGCCGCCGGCTGGCGGGTCACTGCCGTGGATGCCTCGGAAAGTCGCCTCGCGCGACTTTCGGACAATCTCGCCCGCACTGGCCTTCAGGCGGACGTGATCGCCGCCGACGTGATGACCTGGGCGCCGCCCGGCCCCGTCGATGCGATCCTGCTCGACGCGCCCTGCTCGGCGACCGGCATCTTCCGCCGCCATCCCGATGTGCTCCACCGGGTCAGGCCTAAGGCGATCGCAGCGCTGGCGGAGGTCCAGCAAGCGATGCTCGCCCGGACCTCCGGCTGGCTGAAGCCCGGCGGCACCCTGGTCTATTCGGTCTGTTCGCTGGAGCCGCAGGAGGGCGAGGCGGTCGCCCGGGCCTTCCGCGAAGGCCATCCCGATTTCGCGCAGGAGGAGGAGCGGCGCATTCTGCCCGGCGCGCATGAGGAAGCGGGCGGGGCCGACAGCTTC
>CAYTMM010000142.1:1456-4888 GCA_964438875.1 uncultured Sphingosinicella sp.
GTAACTGACGCTTCGGGGCAGAGCCGTCATTGCGAGGAGCGGAGCGACGAAGCAATCCAGCCAGCCCCTGAGGCCGCACAGGATTGCTTCGCTCCGCTTGTAATGACGGAGCGGCGTCTCGTGCAATTAGCCGGGGATAAGTCCGTCCCCTTCCTTGCCCCCAGACTCGCGGCGGTGCTAGATTCGCCGCCATGCAGCAGAGCGTCCGCATCTCCCCCTCGATCCTCTCGGCCGATTTCGCGCGGCTGGGTGAGGAAGTGCGCGCGATCGACGAGGCGGGCGCTGACTGGATACATGTCGATGTGATGGACGGCCATTTCGTACCCAACATCACGATCGGCCCGGCCGTGGTGAAGGCGCTGCGGCCGCACACCCAAAAGCCGTTCGATGTCCACCTGATGATCTCGCCGGTGGATGCCTATCTGGAGGCCTTCGCCGAGGCCGGGGCGGACACGATCACGGTCCATCCCGAGGCGGGGCCGCATCTCCACCGCACCATCCAAGCGATCAAGGCACTGGGCAAGCGCGCCGGCGTGTCTCTCAATCCCGCGACGCCCGCCAAGATGCTCGATTATGTGCTGGAGGAGCTCGATCTCGTCCTGGTGATGAGCGTCAATCCGGGCTTCGGCGGGCAGAAGTTCATCGAGAGCCAGCTCAGGAAGATCGAGGCGATCAGGAAGCAGATCGACAAGCTCGGCAAGCCGATCGATCTGGAAGTGGACGGCGGTGTCGACCAGTCCAATTGCCGCCGCGTAATCGATGCGGGCGCCGACGCGCTCGTTGCCGGCACCGCCACCTTCAAGGGCGGCCCCGCCGCTTATGCCGAGAATATCCGGGCGCTGAGGGGATCATGAGCCTGCTCGAGCGGATCGACCCCGAAGACGAGCCGGGCGAGATCGAGCAGGGCAAACGGCTGATCCGGGTCGGCGATGATCGCGGCCTCTCGCTGATCGAGCGGATGAGCTACCGGCTGCACCGACTCGCCTGGAAGACGCCGCTGCACAAATTGCGGCTGCGCGGCCGGGTGCCGCTGAAGCTACTCGCGGTGCCGAAGGATCCCGTCGCCGGGGAGAAGGCGGCGGGCGAAGCGTTGCTGGAGGGTGCCTTTCTCCACAACGGCCACGAGCTGCCGATCGACGGCGTCGATTTCACCGCCGCCGGCTTCCCCGAGGATGTCGCGGACTATCTGCAGAGCTTCGCCTGGCTGCGCGACCTCGCCGCCGCCGCGACCCGGGAGCGCGGCGCGAAGATCGCCGAAAAGGCGATGCGCAAATGGCTCGATGCCTATGGCGAGCATGTCAGCGAGCCGGCCTGGCGCGCCGATTTGTGGGGCCGGCGCATCCTGTTCTGGACGGCCTATGCGCCCTATATCCTGTCCAGCAGCGACATCGTCTATCGTTCGTCGGTACTCTACGCGCTGGCACGCGGCGCCCGCCATCTCGATCGCGGCGCCGACAAGGTGCCGCCCGGCCTGCCGCGCGTCACCGCCTGGTGCGGGGTCATCGCCGCCGCTTTGGTGGTTCAGGGCGGGCCGGCACGGCTCCGGTCGGGCGAAGCGGGGTTGACCCGCGCGCTCGCCGTCTCGCTGCACGAGGATGGCGGCCTGATCAGCCGCGCGCCGGTCGAGCAACTCGCGCTGGTCGAAACGCTCGCCCAGCTGCGCTCCGCCTATATCGCCGCGCGGCGCGAGGTGCCGGACTGGCTGGGCGAGGCGCTGGCCGGGACGGTCGGCGCCTTGCTCGCGGTCACGCTCGGCGACGATGCGCTGTCCTCCTGGCAGGGTGGCAATATGACGCGCCGCCGCCGGGTGCTCGCCGCCGTCGAAGCCTCCGCCGTCACCTCGCGCGCGCTGCGCCAGGCGCGCGGCTGGGGCTATCAGCGGCTCCAGTGTAAGCAGAGCGTGCTGGTGTTCGATGCCGCGCCGCCGCCGCCGCCCCGGGCGCTGTCGGGCGGCTGCGCCTCCACGCTCGCCTTCGAATTTTCGGACGGCGAAGCGCGCCTGATCGTCAATTGCGGCGGTGAGGGCATGGCAAAAGGCACGCTGCCGGAGGCGCTGGCCAGTGGCCTTCGCACCACCGCCGCCCATTCCACCCTGACACTGGCCGACCGCAATTCCACCGCGATCCACGAGGACGGCTCGCTCGGCAAGGGTGTCGGCGCGGTCGAGATGTCGCGCGACCAGACCGCGGGCATCGCCCGGGTCGAGGCGACGCATGACGGCTATGCCAAGCGCTTCGGCCTGATCCACGAGCGCCGCCTCGTCCTGTCGCCCGACGGGCGACAGCTCACCGGCGAGGACATCCTGCACCCCGCGCCGAAGCGTCGCCGCCGCGCCGATCCGGTGCCCTTCGCAGTGCGCTTCCATCTCGCCCCCGCCGTCGAGGTGACGGCGACTGCCGACGGGCAGGGTGCCCTGCTGCGCATCCGGGGCGGCGCCGTCTGGCAGTTCCGCTGCCGGGGCGGCCAGCTGATGGTCGAGGACAGCCTCTGGATCGACGGCCGGACACAGCCGCAGGCGACCCTGATGCTCGCCATCGCTGGCGAGACTCCGGCCGATGGCATGACCATCTCCTGGGAAATGAAGCGGGCGAGCTGATCACCGCTTCCGTGGGTGACGGATGCCGTCGGAGTCGCTAAGGCGACGGCGATTTCACCCTTGCAGGAACCCTACATGACCGACGTGAAAGTCACGCGCGCGCTTCTGTCCGTTTCCGACAAGACCGGGCTGGCCGAGCTGGGCCAGGCGCTCGCCCGCCATGGTGTCGAACTCGTTTCGACCGGCGGCACCGCTAGGGCGCTGCGCGACGCGGGTCTCGACGTGAAGGACATTTCGGACCTGACCGGCTTTCCCGAGATGATGGACGGCCGGGTCAAGACGCTGCATCCCAAGGTCCATGGCGGCCTGCTCGCGGTGCGCGACGATCCCGCCCATGCGACCGCGATGGCCGATCACGGCATCGGCGCGATCGATCTGGTCGTGGTCAATCTCTATCCCTTCGCCGCCACCGTCGCGAAGGGCGCCGATCGGGACGAAATCATCGAGAATATCGATATCGGCGGTCCGTCCATGGTCCGCTCGGCCGCCAAGAATCATGCCTATGTCGGCATCGTCACCGATCCGGCCGATTATGCGGAGATCATCTCCGCGCTCGACGCCAGCGGCGGCATGACGTCGCTGGACCTGCGCCGGCGCCTTGCCGCCAAGGCCTATGCCGCCACGGCGGAATATGACTCGATGATCGCCTCCTGGTTCGCCTTCGCCGATCAGGGGCAGATGTTCCCGCCGCTCCTCAGCGTGCCGTTCAGGCTGGGCCAGAGCCTGCGCTATGGCGAGAATTCGCATCAGAGCGCGGCGCTCTACCTCCCCGCCTTCGCTCCGGGCGGCAGCCTCGCCGATCACCGGCAGGTGCAGGGCAAGGAGCTGTCCTACAA
>CAYTMM010000143.1:0-4194 GCA_964438875.1 uncultured Sphingosinicella sp.
GCTGGTTCTGCAGCGCGATCTCCTGCGCGCGCAGATGCTTCTTCACCGTCATCGGATAATAAGTGCCGCCCTTCACCGTGGCGTCGTTGCACACGATCATCGCCTCGCGGCCCGACACGCGCCCGATCCCCGCGATCATCCCCGCGCCCGGAACCTCACCTTCATAAAGGTCGCAGGCGGCGAGCTGGCCGATCTCCAGCAAGGGCGAGCCCGGGTCCAGCAGCCGCTCGACCCGCTCCCTCGGCAGCAGCTTGCCCCGGCTCACATGCCGCTCGCGCGACTTCTCGTTGCCGCCCAGCGCGCTCGTCGCCACCCGCGCGCGCAGTTCCTCGGCCAGCGCGCGATTGTGCGCGGCGTAGCGCCGGACCTTCTCGTCCTCGGCGGACAGTTTCGAAGTCAGGACAGGCCCGCTCATCTTGCCACCGCGCGCGCGCTGGCGCAGAGCGCGCCGCGCTCATCCTTCCGGGGAACGATCATGCCGACCATCCTGCTCCTCGTCCTCTCCAACGTCTTCATGACCATCGCCTGGTACTGGCACCTAACCCGCGACGGCCTCGCCAAGCCGCTGCTCACCGTCATCCTGCTGAGCTGGCTGATCGCCGGCGTCGAATATTGCTTCGCGGTGCCCGCCAACCGGATCGGCTTCGAGACGGGCTGGACGCCGGGCCAGCTCAAGATCACGCAGGAGGCGATCGCCCTGCTCTGCTTCGGCGTGTTCATGGTGACGTTCCTGGGCGAGCCGCTGCACTGGCGCCATCTCGGCGCGTTCGTCTGCATCATGGGCGGCGTCGCCTTCCTGTTCGTCGGCAAATAAGCGCGCGTCACGATCCCGCCTCCGCCGGATGCACCGGCTGCTTGCGGATCAGATAGCGATAGATGCCGAGCGCGTTGATCGCGAGCAGCACTGCGTTCTGCGTCGTCAGCCCGCCCGTCTCGTCGATCAGCCCGAACCAGATCCACGCGACATTCATCGTGCAGAACAGGACGAAGCCCCAGCCCGTCACTCGCCGTCCCCAATCCGCCGCGATCATCAACGCGGCGACAATGCCGCTGATCGTGGCATACCATTCGAGGATGCCGGCCAGGTTCATGCCGCGCCCGGACCCGGAAGCGGATCATAAAGTCCGAAGTTCACGAAAGATGCCTTCATGGACCGTCACCAATCCTTCGTTTCCATGATAGTCGGCAGTGGGTTCGAGCGTTCTCCGCGACGGTTCCTCATTCGATATCTGCTTTGATATTCCCGCCGCTGCCGCGCCACCTCATAAAGGACAATGCCCGACGACGTGCCGAGATTCAGGCTTTCGATCATGCCGAACATGGGAATGCTAACGCACATTTCTGCACGCTCGACCGCCCGATCGCTGATCCCTCGCGCTTCGCTGCCGAACCAGACCGCGAGCTTGGTGAAGGCGGTATAATCGCCTTCGTGCAGATATATGCTCGTCTTGCCTTTCACATGCGGAGAGGTGACGATGGAAACGAAATTCTTGCGCTCCAGATGGTCGAAGCATTCGTCCGTGCTGTCGAACCGCTTCACGAAGCTCCATTTGACTGCGGAAACCGACGTCTTGCTCAACGATTTTCGTTTACGCATCTCCTGCCAGTCATCGGGGAGCGAGCGCCGCTCATCGACGACATAGACTTTCTCGACGCCTAGAGCGTTCACGTTCCTGACGACTGTACCGATATTCCGCATATCGGAAGGATTCTCGATCACCGCGATCAGGTTCTTGCAGCGGAAATCCTTGATTTCGTCCGCCCTAACACGGGCCGGCCGCTTGCCTACCTGCGTTTCATCGAGGCTGTTCACCTCATCCTCTTCCATCAACTTTGGCTCCCGATCAGCTCGCGCCCGATCAGCATCCGCCTGATCTCGTTCGTGCCCGCGCCAATGTCGAGCAGCTTCGCGTCGCGGAAGAACCGCTCCACCGGCCAGTCCTTTGTATAGCCCGCGCCGCCGAGCGCCTGAATCGCCTCGCCCGCCACGCGCACCGCATTCTCGCTCGCCAGCAGGATCGCGCCGGCCGCGTCGAAGCGGGTCGTCTTGCCGGCGTCGCAGGCCCGCGCCACCTGATAGACATAGGCCCGCGCCGAATTCAGCGCGACATACATGTCCGCGACCTTCGCCTGCATGAGCTGGAACGAGCCGATCGCCGTTCCGAACTGTTTCCTCTCGCGCACATAAGGCAGCACCACGTCGAGGCAGGCCTGCATGATGCCCAATTGGATGCCGGCGAGCACGGTCCGCTCGTAATCGAGCCCGCTCATCAGCACGCCGACGCCGCCGTTGAGCGGCCCCATCACATTCTCTTCCGGCACCTCGCACTCGTCGAAGATCAGCTCGGCGGTGGGCGATCCCCGCATCCCCATCTTGTCGAGCTTCTGGCCGATCGAGAATCCCTTGAAGCCCTTTTCGATCAGGAAGGTGGTGATGCCCCGGCTCCCCTCGCCGGTCTTGGCATAGACGACGAGCGTGTCCGCATAGGCCGCATTGGTGATCCAGAATTTCGTGCCGTTGAGGACGTAGCGGTCGCCCTTCTTCTCGGCCTTCAGCTTCATCGAGACGACATCCGATCCCGCCCCGGCCTCGGACATCGCAAGGCTGCCGACATGCTCGCCGGAGATCAGCTTGGGGAGATAGCGCGCCTTCTGCTCCTCATTCGCCCAGCGCCGGATCTGGTTCACGCACAGATTGGAGTGCGCGCCATAAGACAGGCCGATCGAGGCCGAGGCCCGCGCCACTTCTTCCTGCGCGACGACATGCTCCAGATAACCGAGCCCGAGCCCACCATCCTCTTCCGCCACCGTGATCCCGTGCAGCCCGAGCGCGCCCATTTCCGGCCACAGCTCGGTCGGAAACCAGTCCTCCGCGTCGATCTTCGCCGCCAGCGGCGCGATCCGGTCGTCCGCGAAGCGCCGCGTCGTGTCGCGGATCGTGTCCGCCATCTCGCCCAGTTCGAAATCGAGGCCCAGTTCGGACATGGCATCCTTCTCCTGTTTGGCTGACCCATAGCGCAACCGCCATCATCGTAAAAATTGAAAGATCATGGCATCCATCATAGTATAAACCTATGATCAGCCGCACCCATCTGCGCCAGTTCCTCGCTGTGGTCGACGCCGGCAATTTCACACGCGCGGCGCAGCAGATCAATGTCGCCCAGCCGACCCTGTCCGCCGGCATCGCCGAGCTGGAAAAGCGGCTGGGCGCACGGCTCTTCGCCCGCTCCAACCGTCGCGTGCAACTGACCGAGGCCGGTAACCGCCTGCTCACCCATGCCCGGACGATCGAGCGGGAATTCGCCGCCGCGCAGGAGAGCGTGACCGGCATTGCCGCTCCGCTGCGCGCGGTCCGGCTGGGCGTGCTGGCGAGCATCCCTACCCGCTACCTCGAAGCCGCGCTCGGCGCCTATGCCGGGCCGCAGCCAATGGAGATCGGCGAGGGCAATGAGCGCGAACTCTCTGCCGCGCTCGCCGCCGGCCGACTCGATCTCGCCCTCACCCTGATCCGCCCCGGCGAAGCCCGTCCCGTCGAAACATTATGGCGCGAGCCCTATCGCCTCGCGCTGCCTCGCGCCCACCCGCTTGCGTCCCGCGCCGAAGTCGCGCCGGAGGAGGTGGCGGGGGAGACGATGATCGCGCGGCGCTCCTGCGAGGCGCTGGCCGAGACCAGCCGCTTCTTCACGGAGCGCGGCGTGCGCCCGCCTTTCTCCTTCCGCTCGCCCAATGACGATCGGGCGCTGGCCATGGTCCGCGCCGGCATGGGCATCACGGTCATCCCCGCCGGCCTGGCGGACGAGGGCATCGCCACCCCCGCGCTGGCCGGCTTCGCTCTCACCCGCGAGATCGGCCTGATCGCCGCGCCGGACTGGCCGGACGATCACCCGCTGGCTCGTGCGCTGCGGGAAGCGACCGCCAAGATTTGAACAAGCGCTGCCGCGCGCTTATGTGCAGTGCACAAACCTCACCGCTCGTCCCGAGCGCATTCGAGGGGCGCCCGTGATGACTCCGTGCCAGCGCCCCTCGACTTCGCTCGGGACGAACGAGCCTTGGGAGCCTCTTCGTCATGACCAATGCCGCCGATCCCGTCGTCATCCTTTCCTACGCCCGCACGCCGATGGGCAGTTTCCAGGGCAGTTTGGCCGGCGCGACCGCCGCCTTCACCGCTGTCGCGCCCAGCTCGGTCGCGGTCGC
>CAYTMM010000143.1:4204-4590 GCA_964438875.1 uncultured Sphingosinicella sp.
CCGGCCATGCGGATTATATTCTCGCCGGCGGCATGGAAAGCATGACGAACGCACCTTATGTGATGCTGAAGCATCGCGGCGGCGCGCGCATGGGTCATGACCGCATCTACGATCACATGTTCCTCGACGGGCTGGAGGACGCCTATGAGCCCGGCCGCGCGATGGGCAGCTTCGCCGAGGAGACCGCGCAGGAATATCAGTTCACCCGTGGCGCGCAGGACGATTACGCCATCGCGTCGCTGACCCGCGCCCAGGCCGCGCAGGCCTCCGGCGCCTTCGATCGCGAGATCGTCCCGGTCGAGATCGCGACCCGCAAGGGCACGGAGACGATTGCACAGGACGAGCAGCCGCCCAAGGGCAATCCGGACAAGATCCCGACGCTGAAG
>CAYTMM010000144.1:0-4459 GCA_964438875.1 uncultured Sphingosinicella sp.
CGCAGATCGAGGTCACGTTCGACATCGACGCCAACGGTATCGTCAACGTCCATGCCAAGGACAAGGGCACCGGCAAGGAGCAGCAGATCCGCATCCAGGCCTCTGGTGGCCTGTCCGATTCCGACATCGAAAAGATGGTCCAGGAAGCCGAGCAGTTCGCCGAGGAGGACAAGAAACGCCGCGAGGGCGTCGAGGCGAAGAACAATGCCGAGAGCCTCGTCCATTCGACCGAGCAGCAGCTCAAGGAGCATGGCGACAAGGTCGATGACGCGCTGAAGGGCGAGATCGAGGCCGCGATCGCCGAGACCAAGACCGCCATCGAGGGCGGCGACGCCGAGGCGATGAAGGAGAAGGCTCAGGCCCTCGCCCAGGTCGCGATGAAGCTCGGCCAGGCGATCTACGAGAAGGAGCAGCAGGCCGCCGCTTCGCCGGGCGCCGACGCGTCGGCGGGCGAGGCGGGCGCCGCCGCCGACGAGGAGGTGGTCGACGCCGAATTCTCCGAGGTGGACGAAGAGAATAAGGGCTGAGGCCGTGTCCTATTTCCGTCATTCCCGCGAAAGCGGGAATCCCGCTTCCTTCCGCTGGTGCAGCAAGAGAAGCTGGACCCCCGCTTTCGCGGGGGTGACGGTGGGGGCGAGGAGGGCGTCGCACCATCATGGTTGAAACCGATTATTACGAACTGCTTCAGGTCGAGCGGACGGCCGATGCGGGGACGATCAAGTCGTCCTATCGCCGGCTCGCGATGGAATGCCATCCCGACCGCAATGGCGGCTGCACCGATTCCGAGGCGAAGTTCAAGGCGATCAGCGAAGCCTATGACTGCCTGAAAGACCCGCAGAAGCGTGCCGCCTATGATCGCTTCGGCCATGCCGCGTTCAAGAATGGCGGCATGGGCGGCGGCGGTGCCGGCGCGCAGGATTTCGGCTCCTTCGCCGACATCTTCGACAATATTTTCGGCGAGTTCATGGGCGGCCAACAGGGCGGTCGTCCGGATCATCGTCGCGGATCGGATCTGCGCTACGATCTGGAGATCAGGCTGGAGGACGCCTTCGCCGGCCGCGAGGTCGAATTGCAGGTGGATACGACCGCGCCCTGCGACCCCTGCGCGGGCTCCGGCGCCAAGCCCGGCACCGGCGCCAAGGCCTGCCAGATGTGCGGTGGCCACGGCAAGGTGCGCGCGCGCAACGGCTTCTTCGTTGTCGAACAGACCTGCCCGTCTTGCCGGGGCGTCGGCGAGACGATTGCCGATCCCTGTTCGTCCTGCCGGGGCGAGGGCCGGGTCGAGAAGCGCAAGACGCTGACCGTCAACATCCCCGCTGGCGTCGACGAGGGCACCCGCATCCGTCTCGCCGGCGAAGGCGAAGCAGGGGTGCGCGGCGGCCCGTCGGGCGATCTCTACATCTTCGTCCATCTCGCGCGGCATTCGATTTTCCAGCGCGACGGCAACACTCTGTTCTGCCGCGCGCCGGTGAGCTTTACCACGGCGGCGCTCGGCGGCTGTATCGAGGTGCCGGGGCTCGACAAGCAGGTGCACGAGATCAGGATCCCGGCCGGCATCCAGTCCGGCAAGCAGCTGCGCCAGCGCGGCGCCGGCATGCCGGTGCTGAACGGACGCGGGACCGGCGACATGGTGATCGAGATCGAGGTCGAGACGCCGACCAAGCTCTCCGCCAAGCAGAAGGAACTGCTCGAAGCGTTCCGCGAGACCGAGACGGGCGAGGAATGCCCGAACGCCAAGGGCTTCTTCCAGAAAATCAAGGAAGCGCTTGGCGGCTGATCCGCCCCACTGGCGGTCGGCGCGCGCCGGTGACGCCGAAGGCATCGCCAAACTCGCCGCCGCCGCGCTCGGCGCTTACGGTGAGGCGGCGGAGCTATATGCCGAACGGATCGCGCTGGCGCCGGACGGGTGTCTGGCGCTCGAGCGGGACGGCGAACTCGTCGGCCATTTCATCAGCCATCCCTGGCGGCGCGGCGCGGTGCCGGAGTTGCACGCGAAGCTGGGGGCGATCCCGGCCAATGCCGACAGCTGGTATATCCACGATGTCGTGATCTCACCCGACGCACGCGGTGGCGGCTTCGCGGCGGCCGCGCTGGAGATTGTCTCCCGCGCCGCGCGGACGCACGGGATCGCGCGACTGAGCCTGATCGCAGTGGGCGGCGCGGATGGCTATTGGGGCCGGTTGGGCTTCGCGCCTGGCCCCCATGCCACCGCGTTGCCCGACGCCGTCTATATGGAGCGGCCAGCGTAGGTGGTTCCGGGGATCGGCGACAGGCCGGCTTTTGTCCGGTGCGGCTTGGTCGTCACACCGACAAACGTCATGATGACATCCTTTCCGTTGCAATCTAACCTTGCGATCCGGGCGCCAGAGGGTGGGAAATGATGCGTCGTTGGCAGGTTGCAATTTGCTTCGCCTGGATTTTGGGTCTGGCCATGCCGGCATTCGCGCAGGGGCAGCCTGATCGATTGGCGCTCGTCATCGCCAATTCCGACTACAACATGGATGGCAACACCGATACGCCGCCTGCCTTTTCGGCGTTGCAGGGATATGTCACCGATCTGCGCAACCCGCGGCATGATGGTGAGAACATGACGCAGGAGCTGAGGCAACTCGGCTTTGACGTCACCTATGTACAGGACGCCAGTCGCGAACGCATGGGCGTCGCCTTGGCCATGTTCGGCGCGAAGATCGACGCCGCCCCCACGAACGCCGTGGTCATCATCTATTATGCTGGCCATGCCATCCAGGTCGCCGGGCGGAACTATCTTATCCCGGTCGGCGCGCGCATCCCGGCCGATCAGGACATGTCACGCTTGCCCGAAGCGCGCGCGGCCAGCTTCATCGGATCATACACCATTTCGACCGATGACATTTTCGACCAGCTCCGGATTCCGGAGGCGGGAGGACTCAATCTCGTCATCATCGATGCCTGCCGCAACAATCCGTGGGAAGACCGCATCTACGGACGAAATCGCGGAATGGGGACGCGCGGTATGGCGCAGGGCGCGCCACAACTCAGCCGGACCCTGGTTGCCTATTCCACCGCGTCCGGCGCGGTGGCGGCTGATGGAGGCGAGGAGCCGGGTGCGAACAGCCCTTACACCGCGGCCTTGTTGCGCTGGCTTTCCGTACCTGGTCACAACATATTGCAGATGCTGAACAATGTCGGGCGCGACGTGCTGGCCCAGACAGGCCAGATTCCGTGGGTCAACAACGCGCCTATCGACGAGATCTGCTTGGCGGGATGTCAGGCCGTGGTGCGCACCGCCCACATTCCGCCGCCGCCTTCCGCATCGCCACCGGTCGCGATGGCGCCGACGCCTGCGGTCTCGCCGGAGGACGCGGACGTGTTACGGCGGATCCGCGGCGCCCTGGCCAACCTGACCTACAGCGATACGACGATCTTGAGCGTCGGGCCGTCTTTGGCCGGCTTGTTGTCGACGCTCGACATGGCGGCGATCCGCAGGCTGGCCGATGCCGGAGATGCAAGCGCGCTCTATCTGATTGGCGCGAGCCATTCCTTCGGTATCGAGGCAGTGCGGGACGATGAGGCTGCGCGAGGCTGGTATGAAAGATCGGCCCAGGCCGGCCACCCCGCCGCGCAATACTGGATCGCCACGGACATGCTGTCCGCGCAAGGACGAGCACGTGATGCGCAGGGCGCGCTGCGGTGGGTGAGGGCGGCGGCCGATCAGGGCTTTCCGCCGGCGGAGTGGCTCATGGGCGCATTTTACGAAGGGGATTTCGAAAGACCGTTGCCGATCGACCATGTTCAGGCGGTGAACTGGTATCGTCGCGCTGCGGGCGGCGGTTTTTCTGCTGCCCAGCTTGCGCTTGGACGTGCCTATTATGAGGGGCGCGGCATTGCGCAGGATTACGGGCAGGCACTCACCTGGTATCGCCGAGCCGCTCAACAGGGACAATTCCGGGCGCAGACCGCCATCGGCCTGATCTACTATTGGGGGCATGGCGTGAATGCCGACCGGGGCCAGGCCGCGCAATGGTTCCGCCAGGCGGCGGACAATTACGACCCCGAGGCAAGATTCATGTACGGTCAGATGCTCCACGACGGGACGGCGGGTGTCGCCTTGGATCGTGCGGGCGGCCGGAGTCTCATACACCGAGCCGCCGAGGCGGGATGGCGGCCGGCCCAGATATGGCTGCGTGAAAACCCGACCACCGCAAACTGAAGACGCGGCAACCCCATTCAAGCCGACGTGCCGAACACCCGCGCGAAGATCGTATCAACCTGCTTCAGGTGATATTCGAGGTCGAACTTCTCCTCGAGCGCCGCGTCGGAGAGCAGGGCTGTCACCTCCGTATCGCCCTTGAGCAGATCAAGCAGCGACAGCGCGCCATCCGAGTCCCAGACCTTCATCGCGTTGCGCTGGACGAGGCGATAGGCGTCCTCGCGGCTGGCGCCGGCCTGGGTGAGGGCGAGCAGGACGCGCTGCGAATGG
>CAYTMM010000145.1:0-4392 GCA_964438875.1 uncultured Sphingosinicella sp.
ATGGTGGTTATGAAGTTGATCGCGCCCAGGATCGAGGCCGCGCCGGCAAGGTGGAGCGAGAAGATCGCCATGTCCACCGAAGGCCCGACCGATCCGGAGGTGGAGAGCGGCGCATAGACGGTCCAGCCGACGCCGGCGCCCATGCCGGTACCGCCCGGCACGAAGGCACTGCCCAACAGCAGGATGAAGGCCGGCGGAAGCAGCCAGAAGGAGATGTTGTTCATCCGCGGGAAGGCCATGTCCGGCGCGCCGATCATCAGCGGCACGAACCAGTTGCCGAAGCCGCCGATCATCGCCGGCATGACCATGAAGAAGACCATGATCAGGCCGTGTGCCGAGATCAGCACGTTCCACATGTGGAGGCCTTCGTCGAAACTTGCCTCTGTGCCCCCGGTGAGGCTGTTCACGATCGTCGCCCAGCCCTGGAGATACTGGATGCCCGGCTCGGCCAGCTCGAGACGCATCAGGCCCGAAATGCCGCCGCCGATGATGCCGGCGATGATCGCGAAGATCAGATAGAGGGTGCCGATGTCCTTGTGGTTCGTGGACATGAACCAGCGGGCGAAGAAGCCCGGCTTGTGATCGGCGTCGTGGTGCGCGTCATGGCCGTGATCGGCCTCGAAATGGACGGCGTTCGCGGTGGTGTCGGTCATATCTCTCGCCGCCTCAGTTGATGCTGGCTTGGTTGGTGTCGGCCGCCGGCGTCGCTTCGGCGACGCCATTGTCGTTGGCCGCTTCGGGCGCCTCGGCCGTCGCGGCCGTCGGCTCGGCGCCCGGCATGGCGCCGCCACGCGCGGCGACCCACTGGGCAAAGCGCTCGCGGCTGACCACTTCGACGGCGATCGGCATATAGCCGTGACGCGCCCCGCATAGTTCGTAGCATACGCCGTAATAGACACCCTCGCGGTCGGTGCGGAACCAGGTCTCGTTGAGCCGGCCGGGCACGGCGTCGATCTTCACCCAAAAGGCGGGGACGCCCCAGGCATGGATGACGTCGTTGGAGGTGACGATCACCTTCACCGTCGCGCCGACCGGTACGACCATCCGCTCGTCCACCGCCAGCGCACGCGGCTCGCCATTAGCGATCGCGTCCTCGTCGGGCAGCATGTTCGAAACGAGCTCGATGCCGTGGTCGGGATATTCGTAGGTCCAGTACCATTGGTTGCCGATCGCCTTCACCGTGATGTCGGCGGCAGGCGGCGAATATTGATTGGCGAGCAACCGGATCGAGGGCACCGCGATCACGACCAGGATCAGCACGGGCACCAAAGTCCACACCACTTCAAGAGCGGTATTGTGGGTGTTTCGCGAAGGGGTCGGATTGGCCGAACGGCGAAAACGGACCACCACATAGAGCAGGAGAAGCAGGACGAAGATCGAGATGGCGAAGATCACTGGCAGCAGGATGACGTCGTGGAACCAGCGCGCCTCCTCGCCGATCGGCGTCACCATGTCCTGCAGGCCGTAACGACCGTCGGGCTGGCCGATGCCGGGCGTGGGCGCCAGCGCTTCGGGCGCGGCCGGCGCGGCCTCCTCCCCGGCGGAAGCGGCTTCCGCGGCCGGTGCGGGCGCGGGAATGGCCGCGATCGCGGCGGGCGCCAGGCCGAACGCGGCGGCAATGGCGACAAGCTTGAAAAGAGTCTTCATCTAAACCCCTGTTGCAGCCGTCAGGGTGGCTGGAATCATCCGCCGACGGACCCGACGCCGCGCCTTATAGGCAGCACTCTCTATTGTCTCAAGCATGTTGGTCACAAGACGGCGAATGCTTGAAGCGGAGGGTTCGGACACCTATCAATCCGGAACCGTTCCCGATCCGGAAAGACCATGACCGAAGACGAGATTCTCGCCGAATTCCGCGCCGCGGGCGCGCTGCTGGAGGGGCATTTCATCCTGTCCTCCGGCCTGCACAGCCCCCGCTATCTGCAATGCGCGCGCGTTTTGATGGAACCGGTCCGCGCCTCGCGGCTGGCCAGCGCGCTGGCCGCTTCGATCCCACGCGAGGTGCGGTCGCAGATCGAGATCGTGGTCTCGCCGGCCATGGGCGGGGTGATCATCGGCCACGAAATGGGTCGCGCCCTGGGCGTAGAGGCGATTTTCGTCGAGCGGCCGACCGGTACGTTCGAGCTGCGCCGCGGATTCGCGCTGAAACCGGGGCAGAAAGTGCTGTTGGTCGAGGATGTGGTGACCACCGGCCTATCCTCCCGCGAGGCGATAAAGGCGGTCGCCGAAACCGGTGCCGAAGTGATCGCCGCTGCGGCTCTGGTCGATCGCTCGGCCGGTGCCGCCGATATGGGCGTACCCTTCTATCCGCTCGTGGCGCTGAATGTGCCCGCTTATGAAGCGGACGCGCTGCCGCCGGAGCTGGCCGCGCTGTCAGCAGAGAAGCCGGGGAGCCGCACGGCGGCGTGACCCGGCCTCTTCGCCTTGGCGTCAATATCGACCATGTCGCGACCATCCGGAACGCGCGCGGCGGGCTCTATCCCGATCCGATTCGCGCCGCTCTGGCCGCGCAGGAGGCCGGCGCAGACGGCATCACCGCTCATCTGCGCGAGGACCGCCGCCACATCATTGACGAAGATATCGCCCATCTGATCGGCGCGATCGCCTTGCCGCTCAATATGGAGATGGCAGCGACCGAGGAGATGGTCGCGCTGGCGCTCAAGCACCGTCCCCATGCCGCCTGCATCGTGCCGGAGCGGCGCGAGGAGGTGACGACGGAGGGAGGGCTCGACGCGGCCGGCCAGCACAATCATCTAAAGCCGCTCATTGCCCGGCTCGGAGAGGCGGGTATCCGTGTCTCCCTCTTCATCGAGCCCGATCTGCGCCAGATCGAGGCGGCGATGCATCTGGGCGCCCCGGTCGTCGAGTTCCACACGGGCCGCTACGCCCATGCAGAAGGCGAGGCGCAGGCCTCCGAGTTGCGCCGCTTGGCCGATGCCGCCGCGCTCGCTGCCAAGAACGGCATCGAGCCGCATGCCGGCCACGGCCTTACTTACGACAATGTCCAGCCCGTCGCCGCCATTCCGCAGATCGCGGAACTCAATATCGGCCATTTCCTGATCGGCGAGGCGATCTTCACCGGCCTAGACGCGAGCGTAAGGCGGATGCGCGCTTTGATGGACGAGGCCCGATGAGCAGGTGCGAACTGCCCCCGGCAGTCCACGCCCGCGCAAGCGCGGAAGCCTGCTCATGATCATCGGTCTCGGTTCAGACCTGTGCAATATCGATCGGATCCAGAACTCGCTGGACCGCTTCGGCGAGCGCTTCACCAACCGCGTCTTCACCGACAAGGAGCGCGCCCGCGCCGAATCCCGACCATTCACCCAGGCCGGCACCTATGCCAAGCGCTTCGCCGCCAAGGAGGCCTTTTCCAAGGCAGTCGGCACCGGCTTCAAGCGCGGCGTCTACATGAAGGATATCGGCGTCGTGAACCTGCCCTCCGGCGCACCCACGCTGGCGCTTACCGGCGGCGCGAAGGAGAGGCTTGACGCGATGACGCCGCCGGGCCACGCGGTGCGTGTTCATCTGACGATGACCGACGATCATCCCTTCGCGATGGCCGTGGTCGTCATCGAAGCCTTGCCTGAGGAGCCCCTGACGTGACCGACAGCGACCGCGAGATCGCGGCCGAAACCCGCAACGAGGCGCACGGCGACATCGTCGCGCCGCCGGTCGCGCTCGACACGCCGCCCCCGGAGACACCGAAAAAGAAAGGCACCGACTGGTGGAGCGAAGTGAAGGCCATTTTCTGGCTGATCCTCGCCGTGCTCGGCTTTCACTCCTTCATCGCCAAGCCCTTCTACATCCCGTCGGAATCGATGATGCCGGCGCTGCTGGTCGGCGATCGTCTGGTGGTCAGCAAATATCCCTATGGCTGGTCTTGGGTCTCGCCCAGCTTCCACGTCTTTCCCCGCACGGCGGGTCGGATCTGGGGGCGCATGCCGGAGCGCGGCGACATCGTGATCGTCACCCCGCCGGGTGAAAATGCCGACTATATCAAGCGCGTGATCGGGCTGCCGGGCGATACGATCGAGATGATCGCCGGAAGGCTCTTCATCAACGGCGAGGCGGTCCGCAGTGAACAGCGCGAACCGATCATGCTGCCGATCGACGACAATCTGCCCTGCACGCCGGACAGTCTTGGCGACTACCGCGCCACCGGGCCGAACGGACAGCCTTATTGCCGCTTGCCGATCGTGCGCGAATATCTTCCGAACGGCCGCTATTATGATACGATCGATCTCGGTTATTCGCAGCAGGGGGATGATTATCCCGCCACCGTCATTCCGGAGGGCCATGTGTTCCTGATGGGCGACAACCGGGATCATAGCGCCGACAGCCGCTTCGAGGCTGGTTTCCCGCAACGCGGCCTCGGTGGCCCGGTGCCGTGGG
>CAYTMM010000146.1:0-4293 GCA_964438875.1 uncultured Sphingosinicella sp.
GCCGAGCCACTGCTCGTTCCAGCTGATCTTGTCCATGCGGTTGTCGTAGCAGCCGTTCATCGCAACCGCGACGGTGTAGAAATCGGAATGGAACAGCAGGGCGCCCAGTGCGCTCTGGCCGCCGGCCGAGGCTCCGTAAATGCCCACCCCGCGCGTGATATCGTAGGACGGATCGCGCGCCGCCAGCGCCCGATGCCAGGCGATGCGGTCGGGAAAGCCCGAGTCCCCCAGGTTCCGCCACGCAACGTCATGGAACGCCTTTGATCGGTTCAACGTGCCCATACCGTCGATCTGCACGACGATGAACCCCAGGTCCGCCAGCGCCTGCATGCCGATCACCTTGTCGCCGCCCGCATGATATCCGAACGGCCAGAAGGTACGCGGCACGAAGGAATCATGCGGCCCGGCATAGATGTTCTCGATCACCGGATAGCTACGACCGGGATCATAGTTCGTCGGCCGGACAATCATGCCCCAGATCGCCGTCTCGCCGTCGCGCCCCGGCGCCGAGAACATTTCGGGCGCACGGAACCCGGCGGCGGTCAGGCGCGAAATATCGCCCTGTTCCAGCGTCCGCACCCGCTCGCCCGTCTCGGCGTCCCGCAGCTCCGCAACTGTAGGCAGATCGGGACGGGAATAGGTGTCCACATACCAGCGCATGTCCGGCGAGAAGCTGACATCGTGATAGGCATCGGCGAAAGTCAGCCGCGTCAGGTTACGGCCGTCGAAATCAATGCGGTAATAATGCTGGAGATAGGGATCGGCGGCCGGGTCCATGCCGCTGGCAGCGAACCAGACAAGACGGCGCTGCTCATCCACCCTGACGACCTGACGCACGACCCAGTCGCCCCGGGTGATGCGGTTCCTGACCCGGCCGGTGCGGCCGTCGATCAGATACAGATGATTCCAGCCGTCGCGCTCGGACATCCAGATGATCTCGGCAGCGTTCGGTCCGATCTCATGGCGAAAGCCGCGCCCATTATTGATGAAGGTGGTGGACGTCTCGTCGATAACGGCACGTGCGGCACCGGTGGCGGCGTCGATCTCGATCAGGCGCACCCGCTGATGGCCCCGTTCAGTATATTGCAGGGACAGGGTGCGGCCGTCCTCACGGAAACTCATGGACGACATGAGATAGGGGTTCGGGAAGAGATCGTGGGCTACATTCACTTGACGCCCGTCCGCCGCGTGGAACAAAACCGGCCGATCAATGTCCACCGGATCGCCCGGTTTGGGATAGAGCTGGGTCTGGACCCGGGGCTGCAGCTGGTCGCGCGGTGCGGTTTCGACCCGGGTCACCTGCCGGGGATAGCCAGGACGCACGCGATAGACAGCGACCACCGCTGAATCGGGCGACCAGGCGATGGACTGAGGATCGTAGAAATCGCCCGCCGATCCGTCGCGCGACAGGACACGCACCTGACCATCCGCGACCGTGCGCAGCGCCAGGTTGAAACCCTGGACGAAGGCTTCGTAACGGCCGTCCGGAGAGCGACGCGGCGTGTTATCGGCAGGAACCGAAAGATCGCGTACGACGCCGAACCCGCGAGGCTGCCCGCGCGGCGGAGCTGCCATCGGCGCACAGACGTAATCCTGAAGACCGCAGGTCCAGAAGGCACCTTCCGCCCCGACAGTGATCGCGGTCTCGTCTTCATTGAAAACGATGCTCTGGAACGGAAGGAGGCGGGCAGCATAGGTCTGGCCTGTCGCCCGGCCCAGCCCTTCCGCGAGCCGTTCATGGTCGAAAGTGGGGAGCACCTCCAGCTGCGCCACATTGCCCGTGACGAACTCGAAGCCGCCCTCGACGGTACGGCGATAATGAAAGCGGCTTGCGTCACGCCAGGCAGCGGGATCGGCGACGTTCCGGGTGAGATGCATCCATGCGTCCCGCAGCCCCAAAGACCGCTGATAGTCGGTTGCCGTCGGCCCTGAGGCACTTTGCCCAAAAGCGTGTGATGCGGTGAAGGCAAGGATTCCGGCTCCAAGGAAGGCAAGCAGACGGCGCATTCCAGTCTCCCATAATCGTATACGATGCATAGGGTGCATCTTGCGCAGGGCCAAGCGTGCAGAGTCGATCTCTCGCTTTCGTTGCTGGCAAGCCATGTCCGGCCGCCTCGGGCGCCGGCTCACGCCACCTTTGAAATGGCGGGCAAAGTCCGCCAAGCTGACAGCCGCACCTTTTCACACCAGGAGGAAATGATGGACACCCCGCCGATCAACCGTCGCCAGTTCGCCTTCGGCGCGGGCGCGGTCGCCTTCACGGCGCGGCCCGCTTTCGGATTCGTGCGATCGACGGGCGGCGGGCTCGATGGCGTGGTGCATCATGCGCGCGAAATGGGCGTGCGCGGGCTGATGGTGCTGCGCGGCGGCGATGTGCTGCTGTCCGAAGGTCCGGTGGACGAGGTGAAGCGGATCGCCTCGTGTCGCAAGTCGATCGTCAGCGCGTTGTACGGCATGGCGGTCGCGGAGGGGCGGGCCGATCTCGGCGCGACGATGGGCAGCCTCGGCATCGACGATTATGTGCCGCTGACCGAGACCGAGAAAGGCGCCACGGTGCGCGATTTGCTCAAGGCGCGCTCCGGCATCTATCTGCCTACCGCCGCCGAGACGCCAGCGATGCGTGAACGCCGCCCGGCGCGCGGCAGCCATGCGCCTGGCACATTCTGGTATTACAACAATTGGGATTTCAATGTGCTGGGCGAGATCTACCAGCGCATCATCGGCGAAGGGCTGTTTACCGCGATCGAACATCGGCTGGCACAGCCGCTTGGCTGGCAGGATTTCGATCCCCTCGTCCATATGCGCTGGGCCTATGACCCGGCCGCGCCGCGCTTTCCCGCCTACAATATGTGGATGTCGACGCGCGACCTGGCGCGATTCGGCCAGCTCTTCCTGAATCGCGGCACCTGGGATGGACGACGGCTCATTCCCGCAAGCTGGATCGACGAAAGCACCGCCGTCTATTCGACCACGCACCAGGCCGGAGGCGCATTGGGCGGCTATGGCTATATGTGGTGGGTGGTGACCGACCGGGGCGACAAGGACCCGATGGGTCTGCCGCTTGGCGCCTATAGCGCGGCCGGCAATGGGGGTCGCTATATCACGGTTTTCCCGGAACAAAATCTCGTCGTCGCGGTGCAACCGGACGAGCGCTCCGGCGAACCGCCCGTTCCGCTCTATGCCGTGCCCGACGCCTATTCCCTGCTGCTCCGAAGGATCCTGGAGGCCGTGGCCTGACGGGAGAGAGTGATTGACAACCGCATTGGTTGAGAAAAGCTAGACTCTCGCCGTAACATCTTTTACATACGTCGTTCGCTGGAGGGCCGGAGGGGGGCCTCATGTGCCCGGTCGGCGCTCGCCAGCGATTGAACTGTTCTCTCCTCGCAACCAATGAAGGATACAATCGTGAAGAAGATTGCCTTTGCTCTCGTCGCCGTTTCCGCTCTCGGTCTGGCCGCTTGCGGCGGCACCGAAACCGCCAACACCACGACCGACGCGGAGAACGTGATCGATCAGGCCAACAGCGACCTTGCCAATGCGCAGGACGCCGCTGCCAACCTGCTCGACCAGGCTGCCGACGCGACTGCCAATGCCGTCGACGCCGCCGGCAATGCGGTCGAGGCTGCTGGCGAGGCGGTCGACGCCGCTGCCACCAACGCGCAGTAAGCGTTTCGCATCTCGATGCGACGGGGTCGCGCGCCATTTCGGCGCGCGACCCTTTTTCTTTGCACGCATGTCGGGTTAGAATCCGGACGGGGGAAGGAGAGGATCGAGATGAGATTGAAGATATCGAATCTGGGCGCCGCGATGCTCGCGGTGGCATTGGCCGGTTGTAGCAGCGAATCCGGAAGCGGCCCGACGGCCGAAGAGGAGCGCCAGCTCAACGAAGCCGCCGCGATGCTGGAAGACAATGTCTTCGACACATCGGCGGACAGCCTGGTTGCCGACGAAGCCGCACTGGAGAATGGCGAGGCGACCCAAACCGACACGCCATCAAACGCGCAATAAGCGGACGGAAAAACGAAAGGGCCGGAGAGATGACTCCCCGGCCCTTTTTCCTGAGCGGCAGCGCGAATTGAATTCGCACCGCCGGACTTCGACGAAATCGCCGGTAACGCCGCACGCGCAGCCTTACCGGCGACCGCTTTCCTCAGAAGTCCATGCCGCCCATGCCGCCACCCGGCATCGCCGGCATCGCCGGCTTGTCTTCCGGCAGCTCGGACACGGCGGCTTCCGTCGTGATGAGCAGGCCGGCGACCGAAGCGGCGTCCTGCAGCGCGGTGCGCACGACCT
>CAYTMM010000147.1:0-3973 GCA_964438875.1 uncultured Sphingosinicella sp.
GGCGGCTGGCACGACGCGGGCGACGAGGCCGGCGCGCTCCGCTTCCTCGGCGCCCATCATCCGGCCGGTGAGGCACATTTCCATCGCCTTTGCCTTGCCGATTGCGCGGGTCAGCCGCTGCGATCCGCCCATGCCGGGGGCGACGCCCAGCTTGATCTCCGGCTGACCGAATTTCGCAGTGTCGCCGGCGATGATGAAATCGGCCATCATCGCGACCTCGCAGCCGCCGCCCAGCGCGAAGCCGTTGACCGCCGCAATCCACGGCTTGCGCGTCGCTGTCACCTTCTCCCAGCCGGCGAAGAAGTTTCTGGAGTACATGTCAGCGAAGCCCTGCGCCTCCATCTCCTTGATGTCGGCGCCAGCGGCGAACGCCTTTTCGGAGCCGGTGAGGACGAGGCAGCGCTGTCCCGTATCCGCATCATAGGCCGCGAATGCGTCAATCAGTTCGGCCAGCACCTGGCTGTTCAGCGCGTTGAGCGCCTGCGGGCGATTCAACGTGACGAGTGTCACCGCGCCCTTTTGTTCGACCAGAATGGTTTCGTAGGCGGGCATCATTCTTCTCCGTCGATGGGGAGCGGGGTCCAGGCTTCGCGCGGGGGGAGCGGCTCGAAAAAGGCGTCGACCATCTCGCGCGTGACCTCTTCCGGCGTGGCAGGGTTCCAGCGCGGGGCATTGTCCTTATCGATCAGGAGCGCACGGACGCCTTCATAGAAATCGCTATGGCGGAACATCCGCGCGACGATGCCGAACTCCATGCGCATCTCGTCCAGGAAATGCGGCTGGCGGGGGCTTTCGACGAGCATCCGCAGGGAAACCTTGCAGGCGGTCGGCGATTTCTTCGACAGGATATCGAGCTGCTCATTCGCCCAGTCGCCGCCATCGGCACGCAGCGCGGCGAGGATATCCTCATATTCGTCCGACGCGAACAGCCGGTCGATCAGAGGCAGCACCTCGACGATCTTCGCCGGCGGCGGCGCGACGGCTTCGCCGGCCAGCAGGCTCTCGGCCTTCTCCGGCTCGCGGCAGAGCTGCGCCTTCAGTGCGTCGAGACGATCGGAGGGAATGTAGAAATTGGCGAGGCCGAGCGCGACGCAATCGGCCCCGTCGATCCGCGCTCCGGTCAGCGCCAGATATTGCGCCACCCGGCCGCGCAGCCGGGAGAGATAGCGCCCGCCGCCCACGTCCGGGAACAGCCCGATCGTCGTCTCCGGCATGGCGAACACGGTCCGCTCCGTCGCGACGCGGTAGCGGCAGGGGCAGGCAATGCCGACGCCGCCACCCATGGTGATCCCGTCCATGAAGACCACGCCCGGCTTGGCGTAGGTGTACATGAGGTGGTTCAGCCGATATTCCTGAAAGAAGAAGGCCTGGCCGGCCGCGCCATGTCCCTGCGCGCTTTTCGCGATCGTCACGACGTCGCCGCCCGCGCAGAATCCACGCCCTTCCGCATGATCGATGATGACGAGCCGCACGGCGGTGTCGTTGCGCCAGTTGCGCAGCGCCTGCGTCATCTGGCGCACCATCGGCAGGTTCAGTGCGTGCAGCGCCTTGGGCCGATTGAGCCGGAGGCGACCTGCGCCGCCGTCGATATAGGTGAGCGTGTCGGTGCTGGCGTCGTCGATCATGGCGCCTTTGGGATCCTCGTTTGATTCAGTCATGCGTGATGCGGACATAGCTGCCCGGCGCAGGCTCGATCGGGTTGCGGGGCTTGCGCGCCTTCACCTTGCCGGAGCCGTTGGCGTCGAGCCACGCGGTCCAGTGCGGCCACCAGGAACCATCGTGGCGGGTCGCGCCGTCGAGCCAGTCCTCAGCTGTCTCCGGCAGGGCGTCGTTGGTCCAATAGCCATGTCTGTTCGCAGCCGGCGGGTTGATCACACCGGCATTGTGGCCGGAGCCGCCGAGCACGAAATGCACCGGCCCGCCGAACAATTTCGTGCCGTCATAGACGGCTTCCCAGGCGGAGACATGATCGTCCTTCAGCGCGATGACGGTCAGCGGCGTCTTTACCGTCGCAAGATCGATCGCGACATCGCCCACAGCGAAGCCTGTGCCTTCGCGTAGCGCGTTACGGGACAGGAGGCCGCGATTGTAGCTCTTGAGGAATGCCGCCGGGATGCGCGCACCATCCTCGAACCAGTGCAGCAGGTCCGACGGCGGGGCCGGCCGGTCGAGCAGGTAATGGTTCACCACTGACGACCAGATGAGATCGTTGGAGCGCACGGCGGCGAAGAGCTGCTGCAGCTCCGTCGAATCGATGAAGCCGCGCTTGGCGAGATGATCCTCCAGCGCGTCGAGATGTGCCTCGTGGACGAAGGCGGACCAGTCGCGCATGTCGGCGAAATCGACCATCGATCCGATCAGGGTGGCGCTGTTCACCTCGTCCGCGCGGCTTTTCGCGGCAAGCCAGGCGAGGGAGATCGCGACGAGCGTGCCGCCGAGGCAGAAGCTGAACAGATCGACCTTGTCCGCCTTCGCGGCCTTCCGCGCCGCGCCGATCGCCTCGACGATGCCGTCCCGGACATATTCCGCGACGCCCATGTCGCGGTGCCGCTCGTCCGGATTGACCCAGGAGATGACGAACACGGTCCGCCCCTGATCGACCAGCCATTTGACCAGGCTGGACCGGGGCTGGAGATCGATCATGTAATATTTGTTCACCAGCGGCGGCACGTAGAGCAGGGGCTCCGCCGCCACCTCGTCCGTCGCGGGATCGTATTGGATAAGCTGGAACAGGTCGTTCTGGAAGACGACCGATCCCGGCGTCGCCGCGAGCGTCTCGCCGACCGTGAAATCGCTCGTCGTGCGGCGCTTCACGATGCCCTTGCCGGCCGCCACGTCCTCCAGCAGGTTCGCGAAGCCGGCGGCGAGATTGGCGCCGCCCGTCTCCACCGTGCGCTGAACGACCTCGGGATTGGTCATCGCGAAATTGGTCGGCGCGACCGCGTTCAGATATTGATCGGCGAGGAAGTTCATCATCGCCGCCTGCGATCCCTCACCGCCCGCCGCCTTCATGCTGTCGCGCAGCTGCTTGGAGGCGAGCAGATAGGCATCGCGCAGCGCCCGGAAATAAGGCTGCTCCTCCCAGCCCGGATGGGCGAAGCGCCGGTCGCGCGGCTTGGCGTCGGACGGCGCCCTGGGCGTCAGCGCATCGGCCCAGAAGCTCGTCCATTCGCGCGCCGCGTCGAGCTGGACCTGCAGCAGTTGCTCGGGCCGGACATTGGTCGCGAACGCGCTCATGGTCTGGAACAGAGCCAGCGGATCATAGGGCCGGGACGTGGCCAATGTCGGCGCGGTCCCGACGGCCGCCTGCGCCGCCTCGGTAAGCTGCTGCAACGCGGCCGACCACTGATCGGCGATGCGCGCGGACGGGCCAGTTGTTTCGGTCACTGGCGGGTCAGCTCCCGGCCGACGATCATCCGCATGACCTGGTTGGTGCCCTCCAGGATCGAATGGACGCGCAGGTCGCGCCAGAAGCGTTCGATCGGATAATCCTGCAAATAGCCGTAGCCGCCATGAAGCTGGAGCGCGCGATCGACGATCGACGATCCGCTGTCCGTGGCGAGGCGCTTGGCCATCGCCGCGAAGCGCGTCTTGTCCGGCGCATTTTCCGTCACCTTCACCGCCGCCGCGTAGAGCAGCATCCGCGCTGCCTGCAGATCGGTGTCCATGTCGGCCAGGGTGAACTGGGTGTTCTGGAAATCGGCGATCGCCTGGCCGAACTGCTTGCGTTCCTTGGTGTAAGAAATCGCCTCGTCGAGGCAGC
The DNA here is from genome assembly GCA_964438875.1 of uncultured Sphingosinicella sp. Taxonomy (GTDB): domain Bacteria; phylum Pseudomonadota; class Alphaproteobacteria; order Sphingomonadales; family Sphingomonadaceae; genus Allosphingosinicella. Next base: position 3,764 of record CAYTMM010000147.1, read on the forward strand.
GCTGCGCCCCGCCGAGGCTGCACGCGCCGATGTTGAGCCGTCCCCCGTCCAGCCCCATCATCGCGATGCGGAAGCCCTCCCCTTCATTGCCGACCAGATTTTCCGCCGGCACGCGCACGCCGTCGAAATTGACCTGCGCGGTCGGCTGCGAATGCCAGCCCAGCTTCTTTTCCTGCGCACCGAAGCTGACGCCGGGCATGTCCTTCTCGA
>CAYTMM010000148.1:0-3917 GCA_964438875.1 uncultured Sphingosinicella sp.
GGGTGGCTCGCTCTCGATCATTGCCACCGCCCTGATCGACACTGGCTCCAAGATGGACGAGGTCATCTTCGAAGAGTTCAAGGGCACCGGCAATTCCGAGATCGTCCTCGACCGCAAGGTGTCCGACAAGCGCATCTTCCCGAGCCTGGATGTCGGCAAGTCCGGCACCCGCAAGGAGGAGCTGTTGGTCGAGCAGGGCACGCTTTCGAAGATGTGGGTGCTGCGCCGTATCCTCATGCAGATGGGTACGGTTGACGCGATGCAGTTCCTTCTCGACAAGATGAAGGACAGCAAGACCAACGAGGATTTCTTCGCTTCGATGAACCAATAGGCGGGACCGCCGTTGCGTATTTCTCCGCTTTTCCGTCACCCGCCCCCTCGATAGAGGGGTTACGGTGAGGGTGGCGGAAAGAGTGGAAATAGGAATCGAACGTGATTGATCTTCTTTCTATTTTTACAGTCGGCACCGCGAGCGCACCTATGGATCTGGGCGGACTCAGCGGCATGTGGGCCCATATCGTCAATGATTTCTCGAACATCACAGAGCCTTCGAATCTGAAGGCTTTCTTCCTGGTGATCGCGATCGACCTGTTGCTTGCGGCCGACAATGCGATCATCGTTGGCGCCCTCGCCGCCGGCCTCCCGCCAGAACAGCGGCGCAAGGTCATCATCATCGGCGTGCTCGCCGCCCTGGTGCTGCGCATCGCCTTTGCGCTCGTCGTCGTCCAGCTGATGAGTATCATCGGGCTGATCTTCATCGGCGGGCTGCTGCTCCTATGGGTCGCGTTCAAGATGTGGCGCGAATTGCGCCATGTCGGCGGCGTACACTCGCCAGGCTCACCCGAGATCACGGGCGACGAACATTCGGGCCTGAAGCCGGCCAAGAGCTTCTGGGGCGCGGTCTGGGCCGTTGCCGTTGCCGATGTGTCGATGAGCCTCGACAATGTGCTGGCCGTCGCTGGTGCGGCGGGCGACCATCCCGGTATCATGATCGTCGGTCTCATCTTCGCTGTCGCCCTGATGGGTGTCGCCGCGAACTTCTTGGCCCGCCTGATCGAGCGCTACAAGTGGCTGGCCTATATCGGCCTGCTGCTGGTGCTCTATGTGGCGCTCAAGATGATGTATGACGGGTGGGTCAATCCCACCGTCGGCGTCGGGACCTTGTTCAGCTAGGAACAGAAGGGCGGTTTCCGGCGAAGCCGCCCACACCTGTCACAAAAGTTCTATCTTCCGGGCTTAACGGCCGGAGGTATGAAGCACAGACCAAGCGGGGTTGGCCGCTGCGGCCAATGCGCCTTCTGGCTGGGTATTCTGCTGTGGGCGAGCCGCAGAACCAGAGCCTGACCGATTCAATTTACAGTGACGTGCTCCGCGAAGAAGGCCTCGGTCCGGCTGTCGGCGAATTGCGCGGCCCGCTCACTCCGCCGATTCCCCATCGCCGCCGCAAATCCGTGATCCTCGCCCGGATAATCGTGGATCGTGACCCGGGGCTCGTCATCCAGCCCTTCGTGAATCAGCTTCTGCTTGTCGGGCGTAACGAAATGATCCGCGCCGGCGATGTGGAGCATCAGCGGGCGAGCAATAGCATGCTTTTCCCCCAGCAGGCCTTCCAGCCCGACGCCATAATAGCCCACCGTCGCGTCTACATCGGTGCGCGCCGCGCTCATGAAAGCAAGGCGGCCGCCCAGACAGTAGCCGACTGCGCCGACCTTGCCGCCGTCCGGCAAGCGCTCCCGGGCGGTGCGGATTGTTGCCTCGATGTCGGCGATGCCCTGATCCTGATCGAAGCGGTTCATTAGGGCGAGGGCCTGCTTGAACTGTTCCGGCACGTCGGGATCGAGCACGACGCCGGGCTCCAGTCGCCAAAACAGATCGGGCGCAATGGCGAGGTAGCCGAGGCTGGCCCAATGATCGCATTTGGCGCGGATGCCCGGATTGACACCGAAAATCTCCTGGATGACGATGATCGCGCCGCGTGGCGTCGATGCGGGCTCGGCCATATAGCCGGTGAAGTTGCCCTGATGGTCAAGCGTGGGGATGTCGATCATGGCCATACGGAACTCCTCTTTCTTGCTCCCGGCGCGTCTATAGACTTACACGGCGAATGACCAACAGCCGCGAAAGGATCCGGCCCCATGAAAGTCTCGGTCGATGTCGATTGCACGCCGGAAGAGGCGCGCCGGTTTCTGGGCCTGCCCGATCTGACGCCGGTCCACGAAGCGTATGTCGAGAAGATGAAAACGGTCGTCACCGATGGCGCCTCGCCCGAAATGTTCGGCGACATGATGAAGGCCTGGGGTCCGATGAACGAGGCGGGGATGAATCTGTGGCGCCAGATGCTCGGGAGCGCCGGCGGGAAGTCGTCCAGCTGACCGACACGATCTACGCATTGTCGTCCGGCGCCCCGCCAGCCGCGATCGCCGTGGTGCGGATCAGCGGTCCGGAAGCGGGCGATGCGCTGACGGCGCTGGCCGGTGCGGCGCCGCCGCCACGCACGGCGCGACTGGCTGCGCTCCGCCGAGAGGGCGAAGTGCTCGATCATGCACTGGTGCTGCACTTTCCGGAACCGAACAGCGCGACCGGCGAGGATCTGGCGGAACTGCATCTGCATGGTGGGCGATCGGTGGTCGCGGCGGTGTTGGCAGCGCTGGCGGCGATGCCGGGGCTGCGCGCCGCACAGCCCGGCGAATTCACCCGGCGGGCGTTCGAGAATGGCCGGATCGATCTCGCCGAGGCCGAAGGGCTGGCCGACCTGCTCGCCGCCGAGACGGAATCGCAGCGCCGCGCGGCGCTCGCTTTGGCCGGCGGAGCGCTCAGCCGGCAGGTCGAAGCCTGGCAGGTGCGGCTGCTCGCCATCGCGGCGGGGATCGAGGCGGAGCTCGATTTCGACGACGAGGAGGATGTCCAAAAGTCAGGCAAAAGTCAGCCCAAGAACGAGCTGGCGGCGCTGGTCGCCGAGCTGGGCGATTGGCTGGCCCGGCCCGCGGCGGAACGGTTGCGCGACGGAGTGCGGGTCGTGATCGCGGGGCCGCCGAATGTCGGAAAATCTAGTCTTGTCAATGCTTTGGTAGGACGAGAGGCGGCAATCACGTCTGATATCGCCGGGACGACGCGCGATCTGGTGGAGGCGCCGGTGGCGCTGGGGGGCACGCCCTTCCTGTTCACCGACACGGCAGGGCTGCGTGAAAGCGATGATGCGATCGAGGCGATTGGCGTGGCGCGCGCCCGCACCGTGATGGAGGCCGCCGACATCATCCTGTGGCTCGGACCGCCGGAGGACTGTCCGCGCTCCAAGCGGGCAATCCTGGTCCGGACCAAGGCCGATCTCGATCCGCCGCCCCGCGCGCATGACATTGCGGTGTCGGCGGTCACGGGAGAGGGGCTGGCGGAGCTCGCAGCGCTGCTGATCGCACGGGCCGCGGCATTTTTGCCGGCGGAAGGCGAGACGGCGCTCAATGCCAGGCACCGCGCCGCGCTTGCCGACGCGGCCGATTGGTTGGGCGAGGCCGAACGCGCCGACGATCTGCTGATCGCCGCCGAATCCCTCCGCCAGGCCCGCGCCGCGCTCGACCGGATCACCGGCCGCGCCGGGGTCGAGGACATGCTGGACGCCTTGTTCGGCCGCTTCTGCATCGGGAAGTAAGGCATGTTCCACGTGAAACAGATGCGATAGAGGCGCGCGCGTGACTCGTACTTTCGACATCATCGTGGTGGGCGGCGGCCATGCCGGGACCGAGGCGGCGGCCGCCGCGGCGCGGATGGGCGCGTCGGTGGCGCTGGTCAGCTTCACGCGCGACCAGATCGGCGCGATGTCGTGCAACCCGGCGATGGGCGGCCTCGGCAAGGGGCATCTGATCCGGGAAGTCGATGCGTTCGACGGGCTGATCGCCGCTTGATCGGACGCCCGGGCGATCAGC
>CAYTMM010000149.1:0-3812 GCA_964438875.1 uncultured Sphingosinicella sp.
TTCCCCAAATGGCTGGTCCGGGGTAGGGCGGGGAACTGGCTGATCACCGCCAGCCATCATCAGCGCCACCATCAGCAATATGGATGCAATTATGGTCTCTACTTCCGCTTCTGGGACCGCCTGTGCGGCACCGACAAGGGGCTGGGAACGTTCCGCCTTCCGGATTCTGGCCTCCTTCCCGATCCTCGCGACGCTGATGCTGTTGCCCCGGCCGGCGCTGGCCAATGATGGCGCCACGATCGACATCCATATCGAGGGCCTGCGCAATACGCAGGGCATCGTCCGCCTCTGCCTGACCCGCAACCAGGCGCATTTCCCGGATTGCAACGGCGATCCGGCGGCGATCAAGCGTTCCATCCCGGCGGCGCGCGCGGCACATGTGCGGATCGAGGGCGCCGCGCCCGGCAGCTATGCGCTGGCCGTGATCCATGACGAGAATTCCAACGGCCGGCTCGATCGTTTCATGGCGATCCCGCGCGAAGGCTTCGGCTTTTCGCGCAATCCGCGTATCCGCATGGGTCCGCCGCGCTTCGATGAAGTGCGGTTCGATGTGACGGGCGCATCCGTGCGCCAGAATGTGAGATTGCGTTACCTCATCTAGCCGCCGCTTTTCCTCTCCCCGCTTTGTCTGCATAAGAGGGGCGGGGGGAATTGATGGCTGAGCCGCGAATATCCCTGGCCGGGCCTGAACAGGCATCGGCCATGAAGCCGACGCTGCGCGTTCTGCTCGCGGCGCCGCGCGGCTTCTGCGCGGGCGTGCGCCGGGCGATCGCCGGCGTGGAGGCGGCGCTGGAGCGCTACGGCGCCCCGGTCTATGTCCGTCGCCCCATCGTCCACAATCTCGCCGTGGTCCGCGATCTGGAGGCGAAGGGCGCGATCTTCGTCGAGGAGCTGAGTGAGGTACCGGACGGCGCCGTCGTCATCATGTCCGCGCATGGCATTCCCGATGCCGTCGCGCGCGAGGCGGATCGGCGTGCACTGACCTGGTTCGATGCGGTCTGCCCCTTGGTCGCCAAGGTGCACCGCGAGGTGACGCGCCATCACGCCAATGGCCGCCATGTGATCCTGATCGGCCATGAAGGTCATCCGGAGATCGCCGGGACGCTGGGGCAACTTCCGCCGGGCGCGGCGAGCGTGGTCGGATCGGCCGAAGCCGTATCCGAGCTGGATCTCTCCGGCGACGCATCGGCCGCTTATGCCGTGCAGACGACTTTTTCGGTGGACGAGGCGGCGGTCGTGATTGCCGCGCTCGAAGCACGTTTCGCCGATCTGGCGCCGCCGCCGGCCAGCGATATCTGCTATGCGACCACGAACCGCCAGGCGGCGGTGCGCGCGCTTGCCCAAGAAGCGGATTCGATCATCGTCGCGGGCGAAGTCTTCTCCTCCAATGCCTGCCGGCTTGCCGAGGTGGCCCGCGCTGCCGGCTGCACCTCTGTGCAGCGTGTCGCCGAAGCGGACGAGCTTGATTTCGCAGCGCTGGATGGCGCCCGCCATGTCGGCGTTACCGCTGCGGCGTCGACGCCGGACTCGAGCGTGATCGCGATCCTCGACGCGCTCGCCGACCGGTTCGAACTGGTCGTGGAGGAGCGGGCGGCTGTGATCGAGACGACAGCCTTCAAGCCGATCCGGATTTCCTAGGCGGCAAGATCGGTTCGCGCAGGCAGGCCGCCAGCCTCGGCGATCAGCTCGAACGAGCGCAGGCGTTTCGCATGATCGTAGACATCCGAAACGATGATCAGCTCGTCCGCGCCCGTCTCCGCGATCAACGCCGCCATGCCCGCCTTCACAGTTTCCGGCGACCCGACGATCGCCCGGGCGAGCATCGCGCTCGCCTGCGCCTTTTCGTGCGGCAGCCAGTAACTGTCGATGTCGTCGATCGGCGGCTGGCTCAGCCCCGGCGTCCCGCGGAAGAGGTTGACGAAGGACATTTGCTGCGTCGTCGCCAGCCGTCGCGCCTCCGCATCCGTCTCGGCGGCGATGATGTTGACGCCGACCATCGCATAAGGCCGTGCCAACTCCGGCGAGGGCTGGAAGCGATCGCGATAGATGCGCAGCGCGTCGATGAGCTGCGCCGGCGCGAAATGCGAGGCGAAGGCGTAGGGCAGGCCGAATTCGGCGGCGAGCTGCGCCCCGAACAGGCTGGAACCCAAAATCCAGATCGGCACATCCGCCCCCGCCGCCGGCACGGCCTGAACCCGCTGGCCCGGTTCGGCCGCCCGGAAATAATGCTGGATCTCGCGCACGTCGCGCGGGAAGTTCTCGGCCGCCGCGATCGGCCGGCGCAGCGCCTGTACGGTGAGCTGGTCCGTTCCCGGTGCGCGGCCCAACCCGAGGTCGACCCGGCCGGGAAAGAGCCGGGCGAGCGTGCCGAACTGCTCCGCGACGATCAGCGGCGCATGATTGGGCAGCATGATCCCGCCCGCGCCGATCCGGATCGTGCTGGTGCCCGCGCCGACATGGGCGAGCGCGACGGCGGTGGCCGCGCTGGCGATGCCGGGCATGTTGTGATGCTCGGCCAGCCAGAAGCGGGTATAGCCCCAGCGTTCGGCATGCGCAGCGACATCGCGGGCATTGTCGAGCGCGATCCGGGCGTCGCCCTCCTGCGTGACGCGGGCGAGATCGAGAATGGAGAGGGCGGTCATAGCGGTTCCTTTGCCGCCATGTAGGAAGGCGATCCGTGGGGTGCCAGAGTTTGCCTGGAGCCTGTTTCAGCTTGGCTGAAACAGAGACGGCGCCGGCCCGCTCCCCCACCCGGCCTCCCACGATAGTAGCCTATGGGAGGCAGGGTGGGGGAGCGGGCCGGTGCCGATTCAGCGCAGCTGAAAACGACTCTAAGCCCGTTTGCCGCCCCGCGCCTGCACCATGTCCTCGCGATTCTTGTCGAAATCGCTCGTGTCGTGGCGCTCCAGCAGCTGCGTCTCAGGGTTGCCGAAGGTACGGTTCACCATCCGGCCGCGCTGCACGGCTGGCCGTTCACCGATCCGGTCCGTCCAGCGTTGCAGGTTCGGATAATCCTGAACGGAGAGGAAATCCTGCGCGTTGTACGCGTCGCGCATGATGGCGCCATACCAGGGCCAGATCGCCATGTCGGCGATGCTGTATTCGTCGCCCGCCACATAGTCGCGCGTCGCCAGCAGCGTATCGAGGACGTGAAGCTGCCGCTTGGTTTCCATCGCGTAGCGGTTGATCGCATATTCGATCTTGAACGGCGCATAATTGTAGAAATGGCCGAAGCCGCCGCCGACAAAGGGCGCGGAGCCCATCTGCCACATCAGCCAGTTGAAGACTTCCGCCCGCGCCCGTGATTCGGTGGGCAGGAAGGCGCCGAATTTCTCGGCGAGATAGACGAGGATCGATCCGCTCTCGAACAGGCGGACGGGCGGATCGACGCTATGGTCCATCATCGCCGGAATCTTGCTGTTCGGGTTGATCTCCACGAAGCCGGAGGAGAACTGGTCGCCAGCGCCGATGCGGATCAGCCAGGCATCATATTCCGCGCCGGGATGCCCTGCCGTCAGCAGCTCTTCCAGCAGTATCGTGACCTTAACGCCGTTGGGCGTGCCCATCGAATAGAGCTGAAGCGGATGCCGGCCAATCGGCAGCGCCGCTTCGCGCGTGGCGCCAGAGACGGGACGGTTGATGCTGGCGAACTGACCACCGCTCGGGCTTTCCCAGGTCCAGACCTTGGGCGGCACATAGCCCGGCGGCTGGTTGTCGGCGGGATCGTTGCTGTCGGCCATGCGGGTGCTCCATGCGCGGCGGGAAGGAGTGGTGCCGGTTGCAGGAATCGAACCCGCGACCTTCGGTTTACA
>CAYTMM010000150.1:0-3603 GCA_964438875.1 uncultured Sphingosinicella sp.
GCCAAGGGCAAATATGTCCGGCGCGTCGCGCTGTCCTCGACCATGGGTCCGGGCCTCAAGGTGGACGTCGCCGAGGTGGCGACCGCCTGACCTGAGCCTCGACGGGAAATCGAAGGGCCGGGGCGGCGACGCTCCGGCCCTTTCGTTTATATTGCGCCCGGTGATCTATCCGAATAACACGGCAACACAACAAGAGGCTCGCACATGACCGACGATGATCGCCGCTACCGTTCCGCCTATCGCGACGAACCGCCGTCACGCGACGGCCTGTTGGCCGATATGATCGACGTCGCCGTGCGTCGGATCGTCACCGGCATCGTGCTCGCCGGTGCATTGATCGGCGCTGGCGTTTACCTGTCCGGCGGCGCCGAGCCGGCGACCTACCAGGTCGCGACCACCAGCGACGGTCGCATCGTGCGCCTCAACACCGACAGCGGCTCGCTTGTCGTCTGCGAGGGCAATGAGTGCTCGATCCTCCAGCTCGCCAGCCGCGGCCTGCGCGAGCGCCGCGATCGCGATGAGGAGTCGCCGAAGCAGGAAACCTCCGTGCCTGCCCCGGCCCGGCTGCCCGCGCCGCAGCCCGAAGCCGCGCCAGCCGATGAAGCATCAGCGCAGCAGGCGGAACCCGCCGCCCGCTGACGTTGACTTTCGCACCGGACCCTGTATTGGCCCCGCTTCGCATGGGCCTCGGCCCGTGTGTTCCGTCCGAGACAGCTGGTGAGGGCTTCCCTCTTAATCTCCAGCCTAGACGGGGAAGAGATTTGTAGGCTGTGCGCGTGTCGCATGGCCTTGCCGAAGTCTTCGGCTGCAACCCCCTCCCCTTCGGACTTTTGCGGCGTGCGCTCGCGCATGCCGCGCATTGCGCCCGTCGGATGGTCCGGCGGGCGGGTTAGAAGGAAGCAGCATGGATCGCGCTCAAAAGAAGGAAGCGGTCGCGGCGCTCAAGCAGACGTTCGAAGAGGCGAACGTGGTGGTCATCACCCGTAACCTCGGGCTGTCGGTGGCTCAGTCCACCCAGCTTCGGATCAAGATGCGTGACACCGGGGCAGCCTACAAGGTCGCGAAGAACCGGCTCGCCCTGATCGCCCTGGAGGGCACGCGTTATCAGCCGATCGGCGACCTGCTGACCGGCCCGACGGCGCTGGCCACCTCGTCCGATCCCGTCGCCGCGGCCAAGGCCGTGGTGGAATTCGCCAAGACGAACGACAAGCTCGAAATCGTCGGCGGCGCGATGGGCGACACCCTCCTCGACGTGAATGGCGTGAAGGCCCTGGCCGAACTGCCGAGCCTCGATGAACTGCGTGCGAAGATTGTGGGCCTCGTTCAGGCGCCCGCGACCAAGATCGCCCGCACGATCAACGAGCCCGGCGCTCAGCTGGCCCGCGTGTTCGGCGCTTTTGCCGCCAAGGACGCCGCGTAACCTTTTCGTTTTGAACTGAACCCTTTGGGGCCGTGCGGCCCCGCATATGGAGACTTTAAAATGGCAGACATCAATGCACTCGTCGATCAGCTCAGCGAGCTGACCGTTCTCGAAGCCGCCGACCTCGCCAAGGCGCTGGAAGAAAAGTGGGGCGTTTCCGCCGCCGCCGCGGTTGCGGTTGCCGGCCCGGCCGGTGGCGGCGCCGCCGCTCCGGCTGCTGAAGAGCAGACCGAGTTCGACGTGATCCTCACCGGCGACGGTGGCAAGAAGATCAACGTGATCAAGGAAGTCCGCGCGATCACCGGCCTGGGCCTGGGCGAAGCCAAGGCGCTCGTCGAGGAAGCCCCGAAGGCGATCAAGGAAGGCGTCGGCAAGGCCGAGGCCGAAGAGATCAAGAAGAAGATCGAGGAAGCCGGCGGCACCGTCGAGCTCAAATAAACTTCTTCGCTATCTCAGCGACAGGAAAGGGCGGCTCCGCGAGGGGCCGCCCTTTTTCTGTGTCGGTTATGGGTGGATAACGGAAGTCACCGACCAGTCAGAACGGCCTCGTCGATCTCGTTATCCATGAGCTTGACGATGTCCGTGCGGAAGGCGTCCAAGTCAGGGTAGTTTGTGGTGAACGATGCCCTGAGGCGTTCCCGTGGTTCATGATCGTCGGCGATCTCGACGCGAACCACAAGGTCACCCCGCCTGTTGGCTGGGGCGATCTCTACCCTCAATATCAGGTCGTCCCCTTGTTGCATGTCGTAGCCCCACTGGGCGATGAGCGGTGCATCGTCCTCGATCGGGAAGATAGCGAGCGACTCGCCAAACTCCTTCACGTCTTGCCACTGAACCCAGAAGCCCCCGCGCCCGGAAAAGCGGTCGGTGGTGACAGAAACCGACAGGCGGCCGAAGTCATCTCGCAATAGCTTCTGATCGAAGAAACTGGCGTCATGTTCATATCTGAAGGTGAGCTGACTCATCCCGCCTGTTTTGCCTGTCCCGTCAATGTCCGCAATGGGTCGTTAGCGGACAATACGCCTTATTGCTCAAGGGCAGATGACGCCGACCATCTCAGATGTGCCGAAAGGCGCGCACGATCAGCGCAGCGGCAGCCGATTTGACCAGCGCCCCCGACAGGAACGGCCAAAGGCCCGCATCGAGCGCGCGCTCCAAACCCATCGACGTCGCCAGCCAGCCGGCGCCGAGGCCGAGGCACACCGCATGGCCCAACAACATCGCGGCAAGCAGCCGCCAGATCGTCCTGTCCCAGCCGCACGCGACCAGCCAGCCGACCAGTGCCCCGGCCAGCGGGAAGGCGAACAGGTAGCCCGCGGTCGGCCCGGTGAAGCGGTCGAGGCCCGATGCCCCGCCGGCCAGCACCGGCAAACCCAGCGCACCGGCCGCCAGCCAGGCGCCGATCACGACCAGCGCGAGCCGCCAGCCGCCCAGCGCGCCGATCAGCACGACGACGAAGCTCTGCAGGGTCAGCGGCACCGGCGCCATCGGGATCTCAACCCGCGACGAAAGCGACAGCGCCAGGATCGCCGCCGCGACGAACAGGGCGATGCGGGTTTCGGATCGGGTGCGGGTGCGGGCCATGCAAGGCAGATAGCGGCAATGTGGCCCACTGCACGATACCCGATCTAACGAGCGGGCCTTTTCTTCTTGTCGATCAGCACGTCCTGCTGCCATCGGCTCGGCGCCTTGTCCGTGCGGTGGATACAGCCGGCCCAGCAGCAAGGCCGCTTCTTTCCCTCCATAAGCTCCTCGCCGGTCCGTGCGATGCGGCGCTGGCGCGTTGCAGCCTGTTTGGCGTCGTCGACCCAGCAGATGAACTCGTTCCGCCCGAGCGGCGTAAGCTTCTCCCACAACGTCAGCAATTCCGGATCGGACCGGATGGCAGCCTGCAGGTCCTCGCCCGCTTCGTGCACCGTGCCGTGGAAGAAACCGTCTGTCATCATCTCTCCTGACGGGTCCGGGGAGCCGACGGGTTTTATACCCCCCACTGGCAATGCAGGAAATCCTTTCGCATATTCGCCCGCGACGCAGGCTCCGGCCTCGGCCGCTCTCGCGCACCGTTCCGTCGTTTCAAGACCGGAAGGGACCGCCGGACGCTTTTGAACGACGGTTCCTTCCGGTCGACATGGCCTATTGTGTGCCGCTGAGCGCGATGATCCAGGTCTGGTTCGGCGTGTTGG
>CAYTMM010000151.1:0-3533 GCA_964438875.1 uncultured Sphingosinicella sp.
CTCGCCGACGCCGTCGACCGCGAGCACGATCCGGCGCCGCAGGAAGACGTCCGCCCGTTCGTGCGGTGGATTGACGACGCGGTGGCTGGTGGAGGGCAGGGCGTAGTTGGTCAGCCGCTGGAGCATATCGCCCACATTGACGACCAGCGCGCCGGACGGCGGGGCGACGTCGATCCACTGGCCGTCGCGGGTGAGCAGTTGCAGCCCCGCTTCCTCCGCGCCGAGCAGCAGGGTGATCGTGTTGATATCCTCATGCGCGCCGGCGCGCACATTCGGCCCGTCGCCCGGCGTCGGCGGATAATGGAGCAGGCGCATGACGGAATTGCCGTCCGCCACCGTATCCTCGAAATAATCCGGCGCGAGGCCGAGATAGCGGGCGATCGCCTCCAATATGCGCAGCCCCGCCGTATCGAACGCGGCATAAAGCTCCAGGAAGGTCTCCTTGAATCCCGGCACTTCCGAAGGCCACAGGTTCGGCGCCATCACATCGGCATAACGATGTCCATCGGGCAATTCGCGCCCGACATGCCAGAACTCCTTGAGATCGTAGGCGGTGGCGCCCTTGGCGGTCTCGATGCCGAACGGCGTATAGCCGCGCGCCCCGCCGCCGCCGCCGATGTGATAACCGCGCTTCACCGCCTCGGGCAGCGCGAAGAAGGCCTTCGCCTTCTCCTCCGCGCGGGCGATGAGGTCGGCGGGAATGCCGTGATCGGCGATGATGGCGAAGCCGTAGCGCGCGAAGGAGCCGCCCAGCCGCTCGGCAAAACCTTCGGGATCGCGGGCGGAGTCCAGCAGCGAGACGGACGCGACGGTGGCGGGCGCGGGGGCGAGATCGGTCATCGCGGAAATTTAGGCGTTCGGCCCCTTTCCCGCAACGCCGCGATTCGTTCTGTAACAATGCGCGGCAATAAGCGCCTCGATGTCAGCCTGACAGCAGGAGGCGGACGATGCTCAACACGGGAACAGGCGCGGGCGCCAGGGCGCGCTCCGGCAAGACGATCGGCCCGTCGGGCTATCCTCGGCGGCGTTACCGCACGGTCTGGATATCCGATGTGCATCTCGGCACGCGCGGCTGCAACGATCGGTTGCTGATCGACTTCCTCGACCATGTCGATTGCGAAACGCTCTACCTGGTCGGCGACATCATCGACGGCTGGCGGCTGAAAAAGCGCTTCTATTGGCCGGAGCGGCACAATGCGATCGTGCGGCGTTTCATGAAGCGCGCCAAGCACGGCGTCCGCGTCGTCTATATCCCCGGCAATCATGACGAGATGTTCCGGCAATTCTCCGGCATGAATTTCGGCGGGGTCGAGATCCGCCGCAAGGCGATCCACACCACCGCCGACGGCCGACGGCTGCTCGTCCTCCACGGCGACGAGTTCGACGCGATCATGCTCGCCCATCGCTGGCTCGCCTTCGCCGGCGACGCCGCCTACGAGGCGCTGCTCAGGCTGAACGTGCTGGTCAATGCCGTGCGTCGCCGCTTCGACCTGCCTTACTGGTCTCTCTCCAAGCACGCCAAGCACAAGGTCAAGAACGCGGTCGAGTTCATCTCGCGCTACGAGGAGATGGTGGCGCACGAGGCGCACCGGCTCGGCGTCGACGGTGTGGTCTGCGGCCATATCCACACCGCCGAGGAGCGCCGCTTCGGCGACGTCACCTATTACAATGACGGCGACTGGGTGGAAGGCTGCACCGCGCTCGTCGAACATGGCTGCGGGCGGATGGAAATCCTCCACTGGGCCGACGAGATCGCGAAACGCGATGCCGGCGCTCCGCTCCGGGCAGTCGCCTGATGCGCATCCTGATCGTCACCGACGCCTGGGCCCCGCAGGTCAACGGCGTGGTGCGAACGCTCCAGTCGGTCCGTGCCGAGCTGGAGGGCATGGGCCATGAGGTCCATATCCTGTCGCCGGACCTGTTCCGCTCGATCCCCTGCCCCGGTTATGGCGAGATCCGGCTGGCGCTGGCGACGGCGGGCATGGTCGGCCGCCGGATCGCCGCCATCGCCCCCGATTCGCTCCATATCGCCACCGAAGGTCCACTGGGCCTCGCCGCGCGCCGCTGGTGCACCACACAAAACCACGCATTCACCACCGCCTACCACACGCAATTCCCCGATTACCTTGCCGCCCGCACCGGCCTGCCATCCCCCCTGTTCTGGCGCTACATAAGCTGGTTTCACCGCCTGGCCCGCGCCGTTCTGGTCTCGACGCCCACAATCGCCGCGCAACTCCACGCGCATGGCCTCACCCGCACCCGCCTCTGGGGCCGCGGCGTCGATCTCGCCCTCTTCCGCCCCGATGCACCGCGTCATCCAGCCTTCGAAGGTCTGGCATACCCGATCCAACTCTATGCCGGTCGGGTCTCGGTCGAAAAGAATATCGAGGCGTTCCTGCAAAGCCCGCATCCCGGCGCGAAGATCGTCGTTGGCGACGGCCCCGCGCTTGAAGGACTGAAGCGCCGTTTTCCGCAGGCGCTGTTCCTCGGCGCGCTGCGCGGCGAAGCGCTGGCCGGCGCCTATGCCGCCGCCGACGTCTTCGTCTTCCCGAGCCGTACCGACACGTTCGGCCTTGTCATCATCGAGGCGCTGGCGAGCAGTACGCCGGTGGCCGCCTATCCGGTGCCCGGCCCGTTCGATCTGCTGAGCGACGATGTCGGCGCTATGGCCGAGGACCTGGCCGACGCGACCGCCGCGGCCTTGCTGTGCGACCGCGCAACATGCGCCGCTTATGGGCAGAGCTTCTCTTGGACCGCGAGCGCGCGGCAATTCATCTCGGCGCTGGCACCTCTAGGCGCGAGCGCGCACCCTGTCGCCGACCGCGTAGAGCAGGCACAAAGCGAGCTTGCCCAGCAAGAGCCCAATCCCGCCTAGTCCGCGCGCAATGTTGATCACCGCCATCGTTCCGCTCCCCGTGAAGAGGGTTTGCCGATGGTCGGCTTGTACCGCCGCGATGTGACGGTTGCGGGTCAGGCCGAGAGGATCAGACCCGCCAGCGCCGCGCTCATCAGGTTGGCGAGGCTGCCCGCCGCCAGCGCCTTCAGGCCCAGCTTGGCGATCATCGGCCGCTGGTTGGGCGCCAGCCCGCCCGTCACCGCCATCTGGATCGCGATCGAGCTGAAATTGGCGAAGCCGCACAGAGCGAAGGTGACGATGGCGATGGTGGCGGGCGAAAGCGTTCCCGCCGTCTGCGCCGCGCCGAGGTCGATGAAGGCGACAAACTCGTTCAGCACCACCTTGGTGCCGAACAGCGCGCCTGCCTGCCCCGCCTCGTTCCACGGCACGTTCAGCATGTACATGACCGGCTGGAACACCCAGCCGAGGATCTGCTGGAACGACAGATCGGGATAGCCGAACCAGCCACCGATCCCGCCAAGCAGCCCGTTGGCGAGCGCCACCAGGGCGACGAACGCCAGCACCATCGCGCCGACCGCGACGGCGAGCTTCACGCCGGTCTGCGCGCCCATCGCGGCGGCCATGATGATATTGGCCGGACGCTCCTCGCCATGTTCGGCCTCGTCGATCGGCTCGG
>CAYTMM010000152.1:0-3394 GCA_964438875.1 uncultured Sphingosinicella sp.
ACGATCTGGAGGACCCGTTCCGCCTCTATCGCTGCCACACGATCATGAACTGCGCGAATGTCTGTCCCAAGGGCCTCAGCCCCGCCAAGGCGATCGCGGAGACCAAGAAGATGCTGCTGGAGCGGGCGGTTTAGCCTGATCAATTGCAATTGGTTTCGTTCGTCCCGAGCGAAGTCGAGGGGCGCCGGCACAGACTCATAACATACGCCTCTCGACTACGCTCGGGACGAGCGGGTTTCTTTTCGGCGTTTCTGCGCTAACGCCGGGCGCATGGACATCCACCCCCTCATCCGCCACGAACCCGCGCCGGATCATCCCGGCTGGTGGAGCTGGGAGCTGCCGGATGACGAGCGCTTTCACCAGGTGATCGGGCGACTGCTGGTTCGTGCCGACGGGCCGAAGCGGGCGACCTGCCGGATGCTTCCGGAAGGGCGCCACACCAATCTGGGCGGCATCGTCCATGGCGGCGCGATCCTGACCTTCATCGACATGGCCCTGTTCGCCGGCGGGACGCTGGCCGGCGCGTCGGTGGTCTGGGCCGTGACGCTCGATTGCAACGCGCGCTTCCTGTCGCCAGGCCGGATCGGCATGCCGCTCGATGCCGAAGTCGAGCTGCTCCGCGAAACCAAGCGCCTCGTCTTTCTCCAGGGCAAGGTCGTCCAGGACGGCGAGCTGGTCGCGGCCTTCTCGGGCACGCTGCACAAGGCGCGCGGCGCGTGACGCTGCTTGCCGAGCGCTATCGCGAGCTGGTCGCGGCGGGCGAGCTTCGCCCCGACGGCGATCAGCAGCGCGCTGTGGCGGCGCTCGACCGGCTGGCCGTCCAGCTCGCCGAGGTGCCGAAGAAGGGCAGCATATTGTGGCGGATCGCGGGGAAGAAGGCGCCGCCGCCGGGTGGTCTCTATATGTGGGGCGGGGTCGGGCGCGGCAAGTCCATGCTGATGGACCTGGCGTTCGAGACGATCGCCTATGATCCCAAGCGCCGCGTCCATTTCCACGCATTCATGCAGGAGGTGCACGAGCGGCTGCGCGGCGAGCGGGCGAAGGAGGCGGGCGATCCGATCCCGCCGGTGGCGAAGGCGATCGCCGCCGAGGCGCGGCTGCTCTGCTTCGACGAGATGGTTGTGAACAACAGCGCCGATGCGATGATCCTCTCGCGCCTGTTCACCCAGCTGCTCGATGCCGGCGTCACTGTCATCACCACCTCGAACCGGCCGCCGCGCGATCTTTATCTGGACGGCCTCAACCGCGAATTGTTCCTGCCCTTCATCGCCCTGATCGAGCAAAAGCTTGAGACGGTCGGCCTCAACGGCCCCACCGATTACCGGCTGGAGCGGTTAGGCGGGATGCCTACCTGGCATGTGCCGAACGGCCCGGCGGCGACGGCGGCCTTGTCCGAAGCCTTTTTCCGTCTCACCGATTATCCGCCCGAGGATCGCGCCCATGTGCCGACCGAGGAACTGGCGATTCCCGGCGGCCGCAGCCTGCATGTGCCCAAGAGCCTGAAGGGTGTCGCGGTCTTCTCGTTCAAGCGGCTGTGCGGCGAGGCGCGGGGCGCGGCCGACTATCTCGCCATCGCCCGCCATTTCCACACGATCCTGATCGTCGGCATTCCGCGCATGGGGCCGGAGAACCGCAACGAGGCGGCGCGCTTCGTCACCCTGGTCGATGCGCTCTACGAGCATAAGGTGAAGCTGCTCGCCGCCGCCGATGCCGCGCCGCAAAACCTCTATGCCGCCGGCGACGGCGCCTTCGAATTCGAACGCACCGCCTCGCGCCTGATGGAGATGCAGAGCGCGGATTATATGGCCAAGGGACATGGCCATGATTGAGACGCGAAGGATGTTCCCGGCGCTCGCCCGACGATGACCGGATGGAGGTGGCTGAAATGGCGATTCCTCGCGGCGGCGAGGGCCGCTTATTCGCCCGTCGCACGCTGACGAGGGCAAACCCGACCGAATAAGTCGAAAAAGCCGTTTCTCCCGGTTGCCCCCCGCGCGCGAGAGGACTAAGCCCCGGCCACGTTCCGGCCGTGGAACCCTGCGGCCTCTTCGCATGCGAATCGCAAGAGAGACGGGAGGGCTTCATGGCTCGTAAGAAGATCGCGCTCATCGGTGCCGGCAATATCGGCGGCACGCTTGCCCACCTGGCGGCAATCAAGGAGCTGGGCGACATCGTCCTGTTCGACGTGATCGAGGGCGTGCCGCAGGGCAAGGCGCTGGATCTGTCGCAGTGCGGCCCGATCGAGGGCTTCGACGCGAAGATCACCGGGTCCAACGACTATGCCGACATCGCCGGCGCGGACGTGATCATCGTCACCGCCGGCGTCGCCCGCAAGCCGGGCATGAGCCGCGACGATCTGCTCGGCATCAACCTGAAGGTGATGAAGGCGGTCGGCGAGGGCATCAAGAACAATGCTCCGGACGCTTTCGTCATCTGCATCACCAACCCGCTGGACGCGATGGTCTGGGCGCTGCGCGAATTTTCCGGCCTGCCGCACAACAAGGTGGTCGGCATGGCGGGCGTGCTCGATTCGGCCCGCTTCAGCCATTTCATCGCCGACGAATTCCAGGTTTCGGCGCGCGACGTGACGACTTTCGTGCTCGGCGGTCATGGCGATACGATGGTCCCCGTCGTCAACTATTCGACGGTCGCCGGCATCCCGGTGCCGGACCTCATCAAGCAGGGCCGTTCGACCAAGGCGCGGATCGACGAGATTGTGAAGCGCACGCGTGGCGGTGGCGGCGAGATCGTTGCCTTGCTCAAGACCGGGTCAGCTTATTACGCTCCCGCCACCAGCGGCATCGCGATGGCCGAGGCCTATCTGGGCGACCAGAAGCGCCTGCTGCCCTGCGCCGCTTTTGTGGAGGGGAAATACGGTCTGGATGGCCTCTATGTCGGCGTGCCGGTGATCATCGGCGCGGGCGGCGTCGAGCAGATCGTCGAGATCGAGCTGGACGACGAGGCGAAGGCCAATCTCCAGGTCTCGGTCGACGCGGTGAAGGAACTGCTCGATGCCTGTAAGGGTATCGACGGTTCGCTGGCCTAGGGTCAACCGTCACCCCGGCCTGCCGGGACCATATGCAATCTGCTTGGATGCCGCCCGGATGGCGACATCTCGAAGTAAGGAAGAAGAATGTCGATACTGGTCAATTCCAACACCAAGGTCATCACCCAGGGGATGACCGGCGAAACCGGCACCTTCCATACCCAGCAGGCGCTTGCCTACGGGACGAAGATGGTCGGCGGCGTCACGCCCGGCAAAGGCGGCACGACCCATATCGATCTGCCGGTGTTCGACACGGTCGCCGAGGCTGTCGCCGCGACCGGCGCGGACGCCAGCGTGATCTATGTGCCGCCGCCCTTTGCCGCGGATTCGATCCTTGAGGCGATCGAC
>CAYTMM010000153.1:0-276 GCA_964438875.1 uncultured Sphingosinicella sp.
GCCTGATAGATGGGGACCGTGCCGATCGGGACGGGCGAATTGCGGAGGATCCATTCGCGGGTGTCGTGGATGTTGCGGCCGGTCGACAGGTCCATGACCGTGTCGGCGCCCCAGCGGATCGCCCAGACCATCTTGTCGACTTCGGACGCGACGTCGGAGGCGACGGCCGAATTGCCGATATTGGCGTTGATCTTGACCAGGAAATTGCGGCCGATCGCCATCGGCTCGCTTTCGGGGTGGTTGATGTTGTTGGGGATGATCGCGCGGCCTTTTGCC
>CAYTMM010000153.1:286-3392 GCA_964438875.1 uncultured Sphingosinicella sp.
GCGGCCGCGCGCCACTTCGTCGCGGACGAATTCGGGGGTGACGTAATCGGGGATGGCGGCGCCCCAATCCTGCCCGTCGCGGATATGGCCAAATACCTGTTCGCGGCCGAGATTCTCGCGGACGGCGACATATTCCATCTCGGGCGTGATGATGCCGCGGCGGGCATAATGCATCTGGGAGACGTTCGCGCCCGCCTTGGCGCGCAGCACCGTCTTGCGGACATTGGGGAAGGGCTGAACACCGCCGGAGCGATCCGGCCCTTTGAGGCCATTGTCCTCCGGCTTCACCTCGCGCTGGGCGACCTCCTCGACATCGCCGCGGCCGCGAATCCAGTCGCGGCGCAGCTCGGCAAGGCCGGCCATGATGTCGATGCGGGCGTCAGGGTCCGTATAGGGGCCGGACGTGTCGTAGACGCGCAGCGACGGCTCGCCGGACGAGGGCTCCAGATCGATCTCGCGCATCGCGACCCCGAGCGGGCCGACATGGACCTTGCGGGAGCCGCGGATCGGGCCGGTGGTGACCTTGAGTTCGGTACGGGCGGGGACGTCAGCCATCGTCTTCTCTCCTCTTCGGAAGGAGAACGGGCGGGCCGCCTCTCCCTCCCTACGCCGGTGTGAGCCGGATCAGGTTCGGCGGGTCGCAGCGGACTAGCTGCCTCTCAACCGCTTCGCGCGGTCCCCCGGGGAATGCGGCCATCATAGGGGCAAGCGGGAGGCTTTGGAAGGGCAGCGATTGACGCGGTGCACTGTTGCGGTGCAGCATGAGGCATGGCTTCCACTTCGCCGCCGATCGCGCAGAATCCGGACATCCGCTATCTCGGCCGGGTGTTGGGCGACGTGATCCGCGATCATGGCGGGACGGCCCTGTTCGAGCGGATCGAGCGAATCCGCGCCGCTTCGGTGGACGAGCATCGCGGGCGGGCGGATGAGGCGGCGCTCAGCGCGGCTTTGGGCGCGCTCGACCTGGACGACACGCTCGCCTTCGTGCGCGGCTTCATGCTCTTCTCGATGCTCGCCAACCTGGCCGAGGATCGGCGCGGCCTCGCCGCCGAGCCGGGCGCGGATCTCGCCTCCGCGCTGGCCCGGCTGGAGGAACTGGGCATCGGCAAGGACGAGGCGTTCGCGCTGCTCGAACGGGCGCTGATCGCGCCGGTGCTGACCGCCCACCCGACCGAGGTGCGGCGCAAATCGATCATCGATCACCGCAACCGGGTGGCGGCGCTGATGCGGCTCCGCGATGCGGGGACGGAGGAAACGACGGACGGCGAGCCGGTGGAAGAGGCGATCCGGCGGCAGGTCTCGCTGCTCTGGCAGACCCGCTCGCTCCGCCGCGAGCGGCTCTATGTCGCCGACGAGGTGGAGACCGCGCTGCAATATCTGCGCGACGTGTTCCTACCGGTCGTGCCGATGTTGCACGCCCGCTGGGAGCGCGCCTTCGGCCGGCGCACGCCCGACTTCCTGAAAGTGGGCAGCTGGATCGGCGGCGACCGCGACGGCAATCCCAATGTGAAGGCGGATTCGTTGCGCTACGCACTGGGCCGCGCCTCGGCCGCCGCGATCGGCGCCTATCTGGAGCAGATCCACGCGCTGGGCGCGGAGCTCTCCATCTCCTCCGAACTGGCCGCGCCGGGACCGGAGCTGGAGGCGCTGGCGGCGGCAGGCGGCGATCACGGGCGGACCCGAACCGACGAGCCCTATCGCCGTGCGCTGACCGGCATCTATGCCCGGCTCGCCGCCACTTATGAGAAGCTCACCGGAGCGCCACCGCCGCGCCCCGCCATGATCGCGTCGCGCGCTTATGCGGCGCCGGAGGAACTGCGCGCCGATCTCGATATGCTGGCCAGCGCGCTGGGGCCCGACGGGGGCGGCGCACTCGACCGGCTGATCCGCGCGGTCGAGACGTTTGGCTTCCACCTCGCCACGCTGGACCTGCGCCAGAATGCCGACGTGCACGAACGTGTGGTGGCGGAATTGCTCGCGGTCGCGGGGGTCGAGGCGGACTATCTGGCGCTGGACGAAGCGGCGCGGGTAATATTGCTGCGCCGCGAACTGACCGGCGCGCGCCTGCTCGCCAGCCCCTTCGCCGCATATTCCGACGAGACCCGGTCCGAGCTGGAGATCGTGCGCGCCGCGGCCGAGGCGCATGGGCGGTTCGGCGCGCAGGCGATCACCACCTATATCATCTCCAAGACCGAGAGCGTCTCCGACCTGCTGGAGGTCAACATCCTGCTCAAGGAAGCGGGGCTGTGGCGGGACGGCAAGCCGGCGATCATGGCTGTGCCGCTGTTCGAGACGATCGGCGATCTCCAGAATGCGCCCGACGTGATGAGCGAATGGCTCGGCCTGCCCGAAATCGCCGCGGCGGCCAAGGCGCGCGGCCATCAGGAGGTGATGGTCGGCTATTCCGATTCCAACAAGGATGGCGGCTATCTGACCTCCGTCTGGAGCCTGCATCAGGCGAGCCGGGCGCTGGCCGACGCGTTCGCGGCGGCGGGCACCGGCATGCAGCTTTTCCACGGCCGGGGCGGCGCGGTGGGCCGGGGCGGCGGCTCCAGCTTCGCGGCGATCCGTGCCCAGCCGCGCGGCACCGTGCAGGGTCGCATCCGGATCACCGAGCAGGGCGAGGTGATCGCCGCCAAATATGGCAATGCCGAAAGCGCCGCGCTCAACCTGGAGGCGATCACGGCGGCGACCCTGCTCGCCAGCCTGGAGGTGCGCTCCGCGCGGCGGCGCGACATCTTCTACGCAGCGATGGACGGCATTTCCGCCGATGCGGAGCGTGCCTATCGGGCCTTGGTCTATGAGACGCCGGGCTTTCGCGCCTTTTTCCGCCAGATGACGCCGATCGCGGAAATCGCCGATCTCAAGATCGGATCGCGCCCGGCGAGCCGGACGAAGAGCGATCGGATCGAGGATCTGCGCGCCATTCCCTGGGTCTTCTCCTGGGCGCAGGCGCGGGTGATGCTGCCCGGATGGTATGGCGCGGGCCATGCGCTGGCGGCGTTCGACGACAAGGCACTGATCCGCGACATGGTCGAGGCCTGGCCGTTTTTCCGCGCGACGCTGGACAATATGGAGATGGTGCTCGCCAAGTCGGACATGGGCA
>CAYTMM010000154.1:0-3167 GCA_964438875.1 uncultured Sphingosinicella sp.
GACGTTGACGATGATGCCGCAGCGCGCATAGGTGCTCTTGCCCAGGCAGATGGTCAGCACGTCGCGCGGCACCCGGAAATACTCCACCGTGCGGGCCAGCGCGAAGCTGTTCGGCGGAATGACGCAGACGTCGGTCTTGCGGTCGACGAAGCTGTTGGCCGCGAAGTCCTTGGGATCGACGACGGCGCTGTCGACATTGGTGAAGATCTTGAACTCATCGGCGACGCGCGCGTCATAGCCGTAGGAGGAAAGACCGTAGCTGATGCAGCCCTCGCGCCGCTGCGATTCGACGAAAGGCTCGATCATGCCGTGCGCGGTCGCCTGCTCGCGAATCCAGCGGTCGGAGAGGATGGACATCTAGGCGAGGCCCCGAATCGAACAGGCAAGCGAACGGCGGATCATGCCATGCTGGATGCGTGGTGGTCCCCGTGCGAGTCAACCGCCGTCGTCGAGGCCTTGATATGCAGGACGCAGATCAGGGTGAAGAGCCGTCGGGCAGTGTCGAAGTCCATCTCGACCTGGCCCTTCAGCCGATCGATCAGCAAGGTCGCTGCCTCGTTGTGCAGGCCCCGACGTGCCATGTCGATTGCCTCGATGCCGCGCGGGCTGTCGGACCGGATCGCCTTGAAATAGGATTCGCAGATCTGGAAATAGTCGCGGATCGGCCGACGGAAGCGGGCGAGGCCGATGCGGATCGTGTCCAAAGGTGCGCCGTCCTCGTCGCCCAGCTCGATCGCGAGCCGCCCTTCCTCGACCCGCAGCATGACCCGGAACGGTCCCTGTTGCCCGGCCACATCGAACTGATTCGCCTCCAGCAGATCGAAGATCGCGATGCGGCGCTCCTGCTCGATATCCGCGCTGCGGCGCAGGATCGATCGCTCGTCCAGCTCGATAGCGATGATGCAGGGATTGCCCATGGGGTTCTGTTAGCAGGTGCAGCATCGCTTATCCACATCCGTTCCACAGACTTAATGTGGCTTGAGCGCCACAACGGATGGGTTCAGAGCTTCGGAATGGCCCTGCCCAATTTCAATCTCATCGAATCCGAACCCGCGGCCCAGTCCCTGCCGCACAACATCGAGGCCGAGGCCGCGCTGCTCGGCGCGCTGATGATCGACAACAGGCTGGCCGAAGATATCCAGATTCGTCTCCGGCCCGAGCATTTCTTCGAGCCGCTCCACGCGCGCATCTACGATCAGATATTGCGCCTGCTCGACAAGAACATGATCGCCAGCCCCGTCACTTTGCGCCCGCTGTTCGAGGCGGACGAGCATATGAAGGAACTGGGCGGCCCGGCCTATCTCGCCCAGCTTACCGGTTCCGGCTCGGCCACCGTGATCGGCGCGCGCGATTTCGCGGACCAGATCTACGATCTCGCCTTGTTGCGCGCGCTCGTCGGCGTCGGGCGCGAGATGGTAGACCAGGCGCTCGACACATCGGACGAGGTCGATCCCAAGGGACAGATCGAGAATGCCGAGGCGGCGCTCTACCGGGTGGCCGAGGAAGGCGGCGGCGAGGGATCGGTGAAGAGCTTCGCGGCAGCGACCCGCATGGCCGTCCAGATGGCGGAAAAGGCGCTCAATTCCGGCGGTGGCCTGTCCGGCCTCACCACGGGGCTGGAGACAGTCAACGCCAAGACCGGTGGCCTGCATGGCTCCGACCTCGTCATCCTTGCCGGCCGTCCGGGCATGGGCAAGACGGCGCTCGCCACCAACATCGCCTTCAATACCGCGCGGCGCTGGCTGCAGGACGAGGAGGACGGGATCGATCCGGCCAAGCGCGTCGGGGCCGGCGTCGCCTTCTTCAGCCTCGAAATGTCCGCAGACCAGCTCGCGACCCGCATTCTCGCGGAAAATAGCGGCATCAGCTCCGAATCCCTGCGCATGGGCAAGATCAGCCAGCACGATTTCCGCAACCTTGCGCGCGCGGCGGCGGAACTGGAGACGCTGCCGCTCTATATCGACGACACGCCCGGCCTGACCATTGCTGCACTGCGCACCCGCGCCCGGCGGATGAAGCGGCAGAAGGGGATCGGCCTCGTCGTCGTCGACTATCTCCAGTTGCTCCAGGGCACGGGGCGCGGCGGCAATGACAATCGCGTGCAGGAAATTTCCGAAATCTCGCGCGGCCTTAAAACGCTCGCGAAGGAATTGAGCGTCCCCGTGCTCGCTCTCTCCCAGCTCAGCCGCGCCGTCGAGCAGCGCGAGGACAAGCGCCCCCAGCTGTCCGATCTTCGCGAATCCGGCTCGATCGAGCAGGACGCCGATATGGTCTGGTTCGTTTATCGCGAGGAATATTATGTCGCCGCGCGCGAGCCCAAGCGGCCGATGGAGGGCGACGATTCCAAGGTCTGGGAAGCGCATGAGGAATGGCAGCGCGACATGCAGCGCGTCTACCAGATGGCCGAGATGATCGTCGCCAAGCAGCGCCACGGTGCCACCGGCAAGGTGAAACTGAAATTCGACGCGAAGATCACCCGCTTCTCCGACCATATCGAGGCGGATCATCTGCCGGAGATGCGCGGCTAGGGCCAATCGATATTCAGCAAACTTGCTCCCCTCCCTCTTTGCAGGGAGGGGTTGGGGTGAGTGCGCGCGTCTGCGCGCCTGTTTGAAGACTCTTACGTCGCGCTGTCAGCCAGTCCGATGCCGATCGTGGCGCGCGCCGCTTCGGCTTCGGAACTTGTCACGGGATAGGCGCAATAATCGGCGGCATACCAGGCGCTGGGGCGATGATTGCCGGAAAGGCCAAGTCCGCCGAACGGTGCCGTCGAAGGTGCGCCGTTCGTCGGATTGTTCCAGTTAATCACGCCCGCCCGGACATTGGCCCAGAAGCGGTCGTAGAGATCGGGGGCGCCACCCACCGGGCTGGCGGACAGGCCGTAGCGGGTGGCATTGGCCTCGGCGATGGCGGCGTCGAAATCATCCACCCGGATCACCTGAAGGACGGGGCCGAACAATTCCGTGTCGGGGCGATGCTCGACATCGGTGACGTCGATCAGCGCGGGAGTGAGGAAGGGTTTGTCGGCATGAGGGCGGTCCAGCCGGCGGATGGCCTTGCCGCCCTTGCCGAGCAGGTCGAGGAATGCGCCCTGGAGGCCGTCCGCGGCGTCATTGTCGATCACCGGGCCCATGAACGGCGCCGGATTTGCGTGCGGGTGGTCGACG
>CAYTMM010000155.1:0-3009 GCA_964438875.1 uncultured Sphingosinicella sp.
CGGCCTGCCAGGCGAGCGCCAGCAAATGGGGCCAGAGTGTTTCGAACCGCGCGGCATTGGCGATCATCGCCAGCGGCGAGCTGAACGGAAAGATATAGGCGAACCAGGCCAGCCAGCTCTCGCTGTCGCCCACCACCGTCACGGCAAGCAGGAAGACCGCGACCTGCAGCATCGTCACCGGCATCGAGAGGGTCTGAATCTCGCGAATATTGCTCGCCTGCCCGCCGATGCCGAGGAAGAGCGCGCCGAGCAGCATGTAGTTGGTGCCGTAATAGACCAGGACCAGAACCAGGAAGACGGGCCAACCCACCGCCGGCGCGACCCGGGGCAGGGTCATCCAGTCCTGCACAACCTGGACGAACAGATAGGCGAGCCCGGCCATGCCGCCCCACAGAGCGAGGCCCACGAAGGAAATGCCCAGCATCGCGATCAGCTTGCCGAGAAACACCGCGTCGAGCGGCACGGCGGCGGCGAGGATTTCTATCACCTTGTTCGTTTTCTCCTCCGCCAGGTTCGACAGGAGCAGAGTGGCAAGCAGCACCGTAATGCCGAAGATCAGGCCCTGGACGGCGCGCGCGATATCCCGGCGCAGCATCTGGAGGTTGCCGGCCGCCTGCTCTGTCACGACCCTCTCGACCGCTACGGCCGGCGGTGCCCCGCCCGCAGCGTCGAGCGCCGCGGTCCGGCGGGCATCGTCGATGATCAGCTGGATACGCGCGCCAACATATTCCTCGACCTTGGCCGGGCCGATCAGCACCGGGCGCTCCAGCGTGCCGCCCAGCACCGCCGAATAGCCATTCTCCTCGTCGGCGAGCAGCTGACCGGCCTGCACCTCGGTATTTTCCGCCGGCGCGACGGCCTCGAGCAGCGGAAAGCTACGCTCCGACGTTCCCGCCGCCAGCCGCCCCCGCGCGGCGTTCAGAGCCCGTGTCGTTTCAGTGTCCGCCACCAGCGCCACCACCGGCTGGGACGCGCGCCGATCGGCGTCGTCGATCATCTGGCTGACGCCCAAGACAGCCGCGAAGATGATCAGCGGTACGATGAGGAACAGGATGAAGCTGCGCGACATCACCGTCGCGAGGAAATCACGCCGCGCGATGACCCAGGCGGCTTCGAACAGATTGTTCACGCCGCTTCTCCCAACGCATCCTGGTCGTCATCGTCCATCTCGCGCGCGACGGCCTCTCCGGCGATGGCGACGAAAACGTCGTGCAGCCCGCGCCGCTCGATCGACAATTCCTCGATGCCTGCGCCGCCGTCGATGAGCGCTTTCAGCAACGCTTCGACGCCTCCGTCAGGAAGATCGAACGTCCAGATATCGTCCCGT
This sequence comes from uncultured Sphingosinicella sp., assembly GCA_964438875.1. Lineage (GTDB taxonomy): Bacteria > Pseudomonadota > Alphaproteobacteria > Sphingomonadales > Sphingomonadaceae > Allosphingosinicella. The sequence goes on from CAYTMM010000155.1 coordinate 1,328, forward strand.
AGCCGCGCGTCCGCCGGCAGCGCGCGGCGCCAGTTCCCTTCGTGGTCCCGCGTCCGCAGGCGGACCTGCGGCTGCAGCCGGTCGCGGGCCTCCGCCACCTGGCCCTCGAACCTGATCTGCCCGCCCGCGATGATGGCGACCCGCTCGCACAGCCGCTCGGCATGATGAATGACATGGGTGGAGAAGATGACGGTCGTTCCCGCCGCCGCCTCCTCGCGGATCATATGCTCCAACCGTCCCTGATTGATCGCGTCGAGACCGGAAAAGGGCTCGTCGAGCACGATCAGCCGGGGCTTGTGAACGATCGTGCCGAACAGCTGAATAGTCTGCGCCATGCCTTTGCTGAGACTTTTGATCGGCTTGTCGACATAGTCGCCAAGGCCGTTCTCGCGGAGCAATATCTCCGCGCGCTTGCGCCCGACTTCGAGCGGCAGTCCGCGCAGCGCACCCATGAAGGCGATGGCCTCGCGCGTCGTCATGGCCGGATAGAGGCCACGCTCCTCGGGCAGATAGCCGACGATTTTGGCGGCATCGAGCGGCCGTTCATGGCCGAGCAGGGTGCGATGGCCCGTGTCCGGCTCGATGATGCCGAGCAGCATCCGCAAGGTCGTCGTCTTGCCGGCGCCGTTCGGTCCCAATATCCCGTAGATGCTGCCCTGCGGCACGGCGATGTCGATGCCGCGCACCGCCGGCTTGCCGTCGAAAGACTTATGAAGTCCTTGCGCTTCGATCGCCAATTCGTCAGTCACGCCGCCCAGCTTCCCCCCTGAACAAGTAAGGTGATAAAGCCGAGAAAGTGTTGAATGGCAATATAAACTTGGCGAAAGAACTGGAGCGTCAGGCCCGCGAATTGGGCTTCGCCGCTTATGGTGTCACGCGCGCCGACGCTGCGCCGAAAGCGGGCGAGCGGCTGCGCGCCTGGCTCGCCGACGGCGCGCATGGCGACATGATCTGGATGGCCGAAACGGCGGACCGCCGGGCCTCTCCCGCCGGCCTTTGGCCGGACGTCAGGAGCGTTATCTCGCTGGGCATGAGCTATGCGCCCGCCGCCGATCCGCTGACGCTGGCCGCTCACCCGGAACGGGGCCGCATCTCGGTCTACGCGCAGGGCGCCGATTATCACGACGTGGTCAAGAAGGCGCTGAAGGCGCTGGGCCGCTGGCTGGTCGATGCCGCGGGCGAACAGATCAAGGTGTTCGTCGACACCGCGCCGGTAATGGAGAAGCCGCTGGCCGAGGCGGCGGGGATCGGCTGGCAGGGCAAACACACCAATCTGGTCAGCCGCACGGACGGCAGCTGGCTGTTTCTCGGCGCGATCTACACGACGCTGGAACTGGCGCCGGACGCCACACACACGATGCACTGCGGGTCCTGTCGCGCCTGCCTCGACGCTTGCCCCACCGATGCCTTTCCCGCGCCGTTCCGGCTCGATGCGCGGCGCTGCATCTCCTATCTGACGATCGAGCATAAGGGACCAATTCCGGAAGAATTCCGTGCCGCAATCGGCAATCGCATCTACGGTTGCGACGATTGCCTAGCGGCCTGCCCCTGGAACCGCTTCGCCGATGCCGCGCGCGCCAACAAGGCGTTCCTGCCCCGCGCCGAGCTTGCCGCGCCCGCGCTCACTATCGTGGCGGTGGGCGTGATGCCGCTCATCCTGCTTTCGCGCACCCTCATACGCG
>CAYTMM010000156.1:0-2906 GCA_964438875.1 uncultured Sphingosinicella sp.
AGCTGGTCTCCGAAGTCGGGGTCGGCACGGTCGCCGCGGGCGTTGCCAAGTGCATGGCGGATCATGTCACCATTTCGGGTTATGAAGGCGGCACCGGCGCCTCGCCGCTGACCTCGCTCACCCATGCCGGCCTGCCCTGGGAGATCGGTCTCGCCGAAACCCAGCAGACCCTGGTCCGCAACGGCCTGCGCGGTCGCATCTGCGTCCAGGCGGATGGCGGTCTGCGGACCGGCCGGGATGTCGCCATCGCGGCCCTGCTTGGTGCCGACGAATTCGGCTTTGCCACTGCGCCGCTGATCGCTTCCGGCTGCGTGATGATGCGCAAATGCCATCTCAACACCTGCCCGGTCGGCATCGCGACGCAGGATCCGGTGCTGCGCGCCCGTTTCACCGGCCAGCCCGAGCATGTGGTGAATTACTTCTTCTATGTCGCCGAGGAGCTGCGCGGGATCATGGCCTCTTTGGGCCTGCGCGGCCTCGACGAGATGACCGGCCGCGCCGACCTGCTCGACGCCACGCAGGCCGAGGCGCACTGGAAGGCGCATGGCGTCGAGCTCGGCCGGCTGCTGCACATTGCCGAGGGCGATGCGCGGCGGAACGATGCGCCGATCGCCCATGCCCCCGTGGCCAAGCTCGATGTCCGGATGGTCGAGCTGCTCGACAGGCCGATGCCGGCGCGGATCGAGATGGACGTGACCAATATCGATCGCTCGGTCGGCGCCTTCGTCTCGGGCGAGGTCGCCCGGCGGCATGGTCATGCCGGCCTGCCCGAAGGCAGCCTCCACGTCCGGCTCAACGGCACGGCGGGGCAGAGCTTCGGCGCCTTCCTGGCGCGCGGCGTGACGCTGGAGCTGGTGGGCGACGGCAACGATTATGTCGGCAAGGGCCTCAGCGGCGGCCGCCTGATCGTCCGCCCGCCCGAAACCGCTCCGCGCGAGGCCGAGGACAATATCGTCGTCGGCAACACCTGCCTTTACGGCGCGATCGAGGGCGAGGCCTATTTCTCCGGCGTCGCGGGCGAACGGTTCGCGGTCCGCAATTCGGGCGCCGTCGCGGTGGTCGAAGGCACCGGCGATCATGGCTGCGAATATATGACCGGCGGGCTGGTCGTCGTGCTCGGCGCGGTCGGGCGCAATTTCGCCGCCGGCATGTCGGGCGGCATCGCCTGGGTCTGGGATCCGGATCGCGCGCTGGAAGGAAGCTGCAACCTCGCCGGTGTCGAGCTGGAATCGGTGGAGGATGCCGATCGCCTGCGCGCGCTCGTCGAAAATCACCGCAAGCTCACCGGCAGCAAGCGCGCCGCCGAATTGCTTGCCGATTGGCCGGCCGCCTTGGGCCAGTTCGTGCAGGTCATGCCGGTCGAATATCGCCGCGCGCTCGCCACCCTGAAGGCGGAGGCCGCCTGAAATGACCACCAACCCCACCGGCTTCCTCGAAATCGAGCGCAAGGACCGCGTCTATCGTCCGGTCGCGGAGCGGCTCACCCACTGGCGCGAATTCGTCGAGCCGCTGACCGCCGACGGCATCACGCGGCAGGCGGAACGCTGCATGGATTGCGGCGTGCCCTTCTGCCACACCGGCTGCCCGGTGAACAATTTCATCCCCGACTGGAACGATCTGGTCGGCCGCGATGCCTGGCGCGCCGCGCTGGATCGTCTCCACGCGACCAATAATTTCCCGGAATTCACCGGCCGCGTCTGTCCCGCGCCGTGCGAGGCGGCCTGCACGCTGAACATTCAGGACAGCCCGGTCACGATCAAGACGATCGAATGCGAGATCGTCGATCGCGGCTGGCGCGAGGGGTGGATCACGCCGCGTCTGGCCGATCGCGGCACCGGCATCCGCATCGCGATTGTCGGCTCCGGCCCGGCCGGTCTCGCCTGTGCGCAGCAGCTCGCCCGCGCCGGCCATTCGCCGACGGTGTTCGAGAAAGCTGACAAGGTCGGCGGCCTGCTTCGCTACGGCATCCCGGATTTCAAGCTGGGCAAGGAACTGATCGACCGGCGCGTCGCGCAGATGGAGACGGAGGGCGTCCTCTTCCGCACCAATGTCGAGGTCGGCGTGACGATCTCGGTCGAACGGCTGATGGACGATTATGACGTGCTCGTCCTCGCCGGCGGCGCGGAGCAGCCGCGCGATCTGCCGGTGCCGGGCCGCGAGCTGGACGGCGTCCATTTCGCGATGGATTATCTGCGCCAGTCCAACCGCCGCGTCGCCGGTCTGCAGGAAGCGAATGCGCCCATTCTGGCGACGGGCAAGCATGTCGTCGTGATCGGCGGCGGCGATACCGGGTCCGATTGTATCGGCACCGCCAATCGCCAGGGCGCGGCCAGCGTCACCCAGCTCGAAATCCTGCCGGAGCCGCCGGCGCGGGAGAACAAGGCGCTGTCCTGGCCGCTCTGGCCGATGAAGTTGCGCACCTCCTCCTCGCAGGAGGAAGGCGCGGCGCGCGAATTCTCCGTCACCACCTCGCGCCTCGAAGGCGAGGGCGGCCGCGTCACCGCTCTGGTCTGCGATCGGGCGGGCGAGGAAATCGTGCTGAAGGCCGATCTCGTCCTGCTCGCCATGGGTTTCACCGGCACGCCGCTGGACGGCGTCGCGGGCAAGGCGGCCGTCGATCTGACGCCGCGCGACACGATCGCCACCGCCCTCGGCCGCTACGAAACCTCGCGCGCCAACGTCTTCGCCTGCGGCGACATGCGCCGCGGCCAGAGCCTCATCGTCTGGGCGATCCGCGAAGGCCGCGACTGCGCCGCGGCGGTGCACCAGCATCTGATGGCGGAGGTGGTTGCCTAACCTCCGTCATTCCCACGAAAACGGGAATCCCGTTTCCTTTCAGCGATGTCCGCTATGGGTGGAAAGCGGACGTCGATTACAAAATGGGAAGGTTTTCACCCAGCTTTCGA
>CAYTMM010000157.1:0-2905 GCA_964438875.1 uncultured Sphingosinicella sp.
GACCGGCATGTGCAATGTCGTCGATCCGCTGGGCGGCTCCTACTACATCGAATCCCTGACCAACGAGCTGGTCGACAAGGCCTGGGAAATCATCGAACGCGTCCAGACAGAGGGCGGCATGGCCAAGGCCGTCGCCGCCGGCTGGCCCAAGGCGATGATCGAGGAGGCCGCCGCCGCGACCGCCGCGCGGATCGACCGGGGCGAGCAGGTGATCGTCGGCGTCAACAAATACCGCAAGGACAATGAAGACCCGATCGACATTCTCGATGTCGACAATCACGCGGTCCGCGAGGCGCAGATTGCCCGCATCAACCGGGTGAAGGCCGGTCGCGACGAGGCCGCCTGTCAGGCCGCGCTCGACGCGCTGCGCGACGGGGCGCGGGGCAGCGGCAACCTCCTCGCCCTCGCGGTGGAGGCGGCGCGGCATCGCGCCACGCTGGGCGAGATCAGCCTGACGATGGAGGACGTGTTCGGCCGCTACGGCACCAATCCGACGCCCGTCTCGGGCATTTATGGCGGCGCCTATACGGACGATGCGCGCTGGCTGCGGCTTACCGAGGGCGTCGAATCCATCGGCCACCGGATGGGCCGCAAGCCCCGCATGCTGGTCGCCAAGATGGGGCAGGATGGCCATGATCGCGGCGCCAATCTGGTCAGCTCCGCCTTCGGCGATCTCGGCTTCGATGTGGTCGCCGGTCCGCTCTTCCAGACGCCGAAGGAAGCCGCCGATCTCGCCATCAAATCCGGCGTGGACGTAGTCGGCGCCTCCAGCCTCGCCGCCGGACACAAGACTCTGATCCCGGAGCTGATCGGCCATCTGAAGGATGCGGGGCGCGCCGACATCAAGGTCGTCGCGGGCGGCGTCATCCCCGCGCAGGATTATCAGTTCCTCCGCGACGCCGGCGTGCAGGCGATTTTCGGCCCCGGCACCAACCTGGTCAATGCGGCGGGCGAGGTGCTGAAGCTGCTCGGCCACAACATGCCGCCGGAAGATATCGAGGAGGTGGGGGAATGAGCGAGACCGTGACGCAATTGCACGACCTCCGGACAGATTGGTCGCGTCCGGAAATCGCGGCGCTGTTCGATCGCGCCCTCCTCGACCTCGTCTTCGAGGCGCAGCAGGTCCATCGCGCGCATCACGCCCCCAATGAGGTCCAACTCTCCACCCTGCTCAGCATCAAGACCGGCGGCTGCCCGGAGGATTGCGGCTATTGCTCGCAATCCGTCCACGCGGAGTTCGGCGTCAAGGCGACCAAGCTGATGGACGTGCGGGCGGTGCTGCAGGCCGCCGCGCAGGCGCGAGACCATGGCTCGACCCGCTTCTGCATGGGCGCCGCCTGGCGCAACCCCAAGGACCGCGACATGCCCGCCATTGTCGAGATGGTGAAGGGCGTGCGCGCGATGGGCATGGAGACCTGCATGACGCTCGGCATGCTGAGCGAGAGCCAGGCCCGCACGCTCGCCGCCGCGGGTCTCGATTATTACAACCATAATATCGACACCTCGCCGGAGCGTTATGACGCGGTGATCTCGACGCGCAGCTTCGGGGACCGGCTGGAGACGCTGGATCATGTCCGCGCGTCGGGCATGAACGTGTGCTGCGGCGGCATTGTCGGCATGGGCGAGACGCGGGAGGATCGCGTCGGCTTCATTCACGCGCTGGCGACCCTGCCCGAACATCCCGGCAGCGTGCCGATCAACGCGTTGGTGCCGGTGAAGGGCACCGTGCTCGGCGACATGCTGGCCGACACGCCGCTGGCGAAGATCGACGATATCGAATTCGTCCGCACCGTCGCGGTCGCGCGGATCACCATGCCGGAGAGTATGGTGCGCCTCTCGGCGGGCCGGGAGAGCATGAGCGTCTCGACGCAGGCGCTCTGCTTCCTCGCCGGGGCGAACTCGATCTTCACCGGCGACAAACTGCTCACCGCCCCCAATGCCGGCGACGACAATGACGCCGCCATGTTCGCAAGGCTCGGCATCAAGGCGATGGCCGCCGAGGCCCCCACGCAGGTCGCGGCGGAATGAGCAAGCAGGAGGGAGATCGATAATGTCGCTATTCTATGCTCTAGCGGTGCTCGCCGCTGCGCAGGATGCGCCCGCGCCGGATTGCCGCACGCCGATCACGCAGCTGGATATGAATCTCTGCACTGCGATCGAGTTCGATGCGGCGGATGCGCAGCTCAATGCCGCTTGGCCGGGCGCGCTCGCTTATGCCCGCGCACAGGACCGGGAGGCGCTGCCCGGCGATCGCCGCCCCGGCGCGGCCCAAAGACTTCTCGAGGCGCAGCGGGCGTGGATCATCTTCCGGGACGCGCATTGCACGGTCGAAAGCTATCAGGCGCGCGGCGGATCGATGGAGCCCATGCTCTACAATGGCTGCCGCGCCCATCTCACCCGACAGCGTGTCGCGCAGCTTCACGCGCTCCAGGTCGAATAGGGGGACCATGTTTTCCAAGATCCTGATCGCCAATCGCGGCGAAATCGCCTGCCGCGTCATCAAGACGGCGCGGCGCATGGGCATCAAGACGGTTGCCGTCTATTCGGACGCCGATGCGCGCGCGCCGCACGTGCTGATGGCGGACGAAAGCGTCCGGCTCGGCCCGCCGCCGGCGGCCGAATCCTATCTGAAGGCGGACCTCATCATCGAGGCGTGCCGCGCCACCGGCGCGGAGGCAGTGCATCCGGGCTATGGCTTCCTGTCGGAGCGGGAGAGCTTCGCCAGGACGCTGGCCGAGGCCGGCATCGCGTTCATCGGCCCGCCGCCGAACGCTATCGCCGCGATGGGTGACAAGATCGAATCGAAGAAGCTCGCACGCGAGGCTGGCGTCAATGTCGTCCCCGGCTATCTGGGCGAAATCGCCGATACCGAGGAGGCGGTGAAAATCGCGGGCGACATCGGCTA
>CAYTMM010000158.1:0-2877 GCA_964438875.1 uncultured Sphingosinicella sp.
GATCAGCTGGAACGAACAGTGGATGGGCTGGCCGGTCGGCGATCATTATGCGGCCGCGTCCGGCGTCGACAATGCAGGGAGACTTCAGGGCCGGCTGCTGATGATTCTGGGTGAACAGGATTCCAATGTCGATCCGGCCTCCACCTATCAGGTGGCGGACGCGCTGATCCGCGCCGGTAAGGATTTCGACCTCATCGTCCTGCCTGGCGAAGGCCATGCCGTGGGCCGTTCCACCGGACCGATCGACTATGTCCAGCGGCGGCATTTCGACTTCTTCGTCCGTAACTTGCTGGGCGCCGAACCGCCGGACTGGAACCGCAGACCGGCGCCCTGAGGCCTGATCGTCGCGTTCGACACACAGCGACGATGCCGCGCCGTTCGTGTACGCGATGAATGTGGAAGCGTGACTTGACCTTGATATAAAGATATCTTTATATCCGCAAATCATGGCTGATGCACCCAAGACATTCGCTTCGCTCGCCGACCCCACCCGGCTGCGAATTCTCGCATTGTTGCGTGCTATGGAGCTGAGCGTAGGAGAGATCGCGCAGGTGCTGGGGCAGAGCCAGCCGCGCGTGTCGCGCCATGTGAAGATCCTGATCGATGCCAGCCTGGCCGAGCGGCGCAAGGAAGGCAGCTGGGTGTTCGTAAGTTTGGGAGAGCGCGCGCGCGTCGAGCCGCTCTTCCACCTGATCGATCGCTGGACCGAGCTGGACGGCGAGAATGCCTGGACGGTGGCGGATGCGGCGCGGCTGACCGCAGTGCGCGCCGATCGCGCGGCGGCGGCGGAGCGCTATTTCGCCGGTCATGCCGAACAGTGGGACGCGCTGCGCTCACTCCATGTCGCCGAAAGCGAGGTTGAGGCAGCGATCGGCCGCGCGCTTGAAGGCGAGCCGCTTGGCAGGCTGGTTGATATCGGCACCGGCACGGGCCGGATGATCGAATTGTTCGGTCCGGCTTCCGAATGTGCGCTCGGCATTGATCGTTCGCCCGAAATGCTGCGTTTGGCCCGGGTCAAACTGGCCGAGGCGGGCCTCGATTCCGCCGAACTCAGACAGGGCGACATGTATGCACTGCCGCAGCCCTCAGGCTCGGCGGATACCGTGATCATCCACCAGGTGCTGCATTATGCGCAGAACCCGGCCGCCGCGGTGGCCGAGGCGGCGCGACTGCTCGCCTCCGGCGGGCGGCTGCTGATCGCCGATTTCGCCGCGCATGAGCGGGAAGAGCTGCGCACCCGCGACGCGCATGTCCGCCTCGGTTTCGCCGACGAGGCGATGTTGCGTTATCTCGCGGATGCGGGGCTGGAGGGCGAGGTGGTCGAGCATCTGGGCGGCGGCGAACTCACCGTCACGATCTGGCTCGCCCGGCGCACCGATGCGCGGCTGAAGGTGGTGGCATGAGTCCCGCTGCGCCCGCGCTGGAGCGGATCGGCCGTCCGCTTTTCGCCGATGCGACCGGCGATATCGCGGTCAGCTTCGAATTCTTCCCACCCAGGACGGAGAAGATGGAAACGACGCTCTGGGACTCGATCCAGACGCTCGCGCCGCTCGGACCGCGTTTCGTTTCCGTCACCTATGGCGCCGGCGGCTCGACCCGCGAGCGCACACATGCCACCGTCGCGCGAATCGTGCGCGAGACGGGGCTGGTTCCGGCCGCGCATCTCACCTGCGTTGATGCGACGCGCGAGGAGATCGACGAGGTCGCCCGCGCCTATTGGGAGGCGGGTGTGCGTCACATCGTGGCGCTGCGCGGCGATCCGCCCGAACCGGGCGCCCGTTTCGCTTCCCCGGCGGACGGCTATGCCGATGCCGCCGCTCTGGTCGCGGGCCTGAAGCGGATCGCGCCGTTCGACATCTCGGTTGCTGCTTATCCGGAATGCCATCCGGATTCGCCAACTCGCGCCGCCGATCTCGACAATCTCAAGCGCAAGATCGATGCCGGTGCAGACCGGGCGATCACCCAGTTCTTCTTCTCGGCCGAATGCTTTCTGCGCTTTCGTGACGAGGCGGCGGCAGCGGGCATCGATGCGGAGATCGCGCCCGGCATCCTGCCCGTCTCCAATGTCGCCCAGACCCGCAAGTTCGCCGGCCTGTGCGGCGCTGCGATCCCCCCCTGGATGGACCGGTTGTTCGAAGGGCTGGACGATCTTCCCGATGCGCGCAAGCTGGTCGCGGCCACCGTTGCGGCGGAATTGTGCGCGCAGCTTTACGCCGGTGGCGTACGCAATTTTCACTTCTACACGCTCAACCGGGCGGAATTGACCTACGCGATCTGCCACTTGCTCGGTCTCCGGCCAGGGCCGGTGCGCGAGGAGAAGGCGGCATGAGTGCCCGTGAAAGACTGAAAGCCGCCGCGGCCGAGCGCATTCTGCTGACCGACGGCGCGTTTGGAACCGAGATCCAGAACCGCAAGCTGACCGAGGCGGATTATCGCGGTGGCCTCGATCTGGCGCGCGACCAGAAGGGCAATAACGATATCCTGGGGCTGACCCGGCCCGACGTGGTGGACGCGATCACCCGCGCCTATCTGGATGCCGGCTCCGACATCGTCTCGACCAACACGTTCAGCGCGAACACGATCAGCCAGGCCGATTATGCCGCGGAAGCCCTGGTCGCCGACATCAACATCGCCTCCGCCCGCATCGCGCGCAAGGCGGCGGACGATTTCGCGGCCAAGGACGGCAAGCCTCGCTTCGTCGCCGGGGCGATCGGGCCGACCAACAAGACGCTGTCGCTCTCGCCCGACGTCAACGATCCGGGCTTTCGCGAGATCGATTTCGACGCGCTGAAGGCGGTCTATCGCGAGCAGACCGATGCGCTGCTGGAGGGCGGCGCCGATTTCATCCTGATCGAGACGATCTTCGACACGCTGAAC
>CAYTMM010000159.1:0-2875 GCA_964438875.1 uncultured Sphingosinicella sp.
CGCCCGGCGGTGAACGTCGGCATCTCGGTGTCGCGCGTGGGCTCCTCGGCCCAGACCAAGGCGATGAAGAAGGTCGCCGGCTCGATCAAGCTGGAGCTGGCCCAGTATCGCGAAATGGCGGCCTTCGCCCAGTTCGGCTCCGACCTCGACGCCTCGACCCAGCGCCTGCTCAATCGCGGCGCGCGGCTGACCGAACTGCTGAAGCAGCCGCAGTTCAGCCCGATGCCCGTCGAGGAACAGGTCGTTTCGATCTTCGCCGGCGTGAACGGCTTCATCGACAGCGTACCGACCGATCAGGTCACCCGCTTCGAGAGCGCGTTGCTCGCCCATTTCCGCAGTGATCATGGCGATGTTCTGGCAAAGATCCGCGACACCAAGGCGCTCGACGACGATACGGCCGGCAAACTGAAGTCGATCATCGGCGATTTCGTGAAAACCTTCGCGTAACGGATGTTCGCCGACCATTCCCTTCTCGCCTGGACGGCGCTGGCAGCGGCCCTGGCCCTGACGCCCGGTCCCGACACGATGATCGTGTTGGGGCAGGCCGCACGGGGTGGGCTGCGCGCCGGAATGGCCGCGATTGCGGGCATCATTGGCGGCGGTATGTGGTACATGGCGCTGTGCGGGTTCGGATTCCTGAGTCTGCTCAACGCTGTCCCGAACATGTTCGTGGTCGTAAAAACGCTGGGCGCGATCTATCTTGCCTGGCTCGGTATCCAGATGCTGCGCGGGGCCGTCCGCAAGCCCGATGAATCGGAGGCGGCTCCCGTCGCCCTTGGCGCGCCTTTCCGTCAGGGTTTTCTGACCACCGTGCTCAACCCGAAGGTGGCGATCTTCTTCCTGGCCGCATTGCCGCAGTTCGTCGGCACCGGGCCGGATGCTCCGATGAAAGGCATGATGCTGATCGGGATCGCCTATGGCATCGGGTTCGTGTGGCTTTCGCTGCTGCTCGTCGCGGTCGTGGCCGCAGGCAAGCGGGTCGGGAAAAGCGGTCTGGTCCGCTGGTTCGAAGGCGCGGTCGGCGCACTCTTCATTGGTATGGCGGGCCGCCTGGCCCTTGCTCGGAACGTATAGCAACAATGGCAAGTCTCAAGGCGCTCAAGAACCGGATCGCGTCGGTCAAGTCGACGCAGAAGATCACCAAGGCGATGAAGATGGTCGCCGCCGCCAAGTTGCGCCGCGCGCAGCAGGCGGCCGAGGCCGCGCGTCCCTATTCCGAGCGCATGGCGCAGGTCATGGCGAGCCTGGCCTCCAAGATCAGCGTCGGTCCGCAAAGCCCGAAGCTGCTGGCCGGCACGGGCAAGGACGACACGCATTTGCTGGTCGTCGCCACGTCCGATCGCGGCCTTGCCGGCGCATTCAATTCGAACATCGTGCGTGCCGCGCGGCGCAAGGCGGAAGAGCTGCAGGCGCAGGGCAAGACCGTTTATTTCTATCTGGTCGGCCGCAAGGGCCGTGCGGTGATCAACCGCTTTTTCGGCAAGCAGATCATCCATCAGCACGACACCAGCGCGATCAAGCAAGTGAACTTCACCGACGCGCAGGTGATCGCCGAGGATCTGGTCGATCGCTATGTCACCGACGGCATCGACGTCGTCCACCTCTTCTACGCCAAGTTCCAGTCCGCTCTGGTGCAGGAGCCGGTGGCGCAGCAGATCATTCCGGTGCCGATCGAAAGCGCGCAGGCCGAGGCGACCGGCGGCGTGTCCGCGGCCGTCGAATATGAGCCGGGCGAAGAGGAGATCCTCGCCGATCTTTTGCCACGTAACGTCGCGATCCAGATCTTCCGGGCCTTGCTGGAAAACGCGGCGTCGGAGCAGGGTAGCCGCATGACCGCCATGGACAATGCGACTCGCAATGCCGGCGACATGATCAACCGGCTGAGCATCGAATATAATCGCACCCGTCAGGCGGCCATCACCAAGGAGTTGATCGAGATCATCTCCGGAGCGGAGGCCTTGTAAGATGACGAAATATGCCGTTCTCGCACTAACGCTGGCATCCAGCGCCGCATTCGCCCAGGCGACGGCACCGACGGCCGCGCAGTTCCAGGCGGCGCTCGCCGACGCCTGCCCCGAGCCGCGCCAGGCGACGCGCAACATCGCCTGTGCTCTCGAGGACGAAGGCTCGATCCAGTACAGCTGTTCCTACGAGGCGCAGGGCGCCGATGGGCGCTGGACGCAGCACACCGCCATATTGCAGCGCGCCGAAGGCCAGTGGGTCTGGATCGACGGCCCGACGCGCTGCGACGACACGAATCCCGAATTGAACTGAGCAGGAAACGAGAACATGGCCACCGCCACCAAGACTCCCGCCAAACCTCGCGCGCCCCGGAAGACCGCCGCCAAGCCGGCCGCGACCACCAGCGCCGCCGCCGGCCGTATCAGCCAGGTGATCGGCGCCGTTGTCGACGTTACCTTCGACGGCGAGCTTCCCAAGATTCTGTCGGCGCTGGAGACGGACAATGGCGGCAATCGCCTGGTCCTCGAAGTCGCGCAGCATCTCGGCGAGAGCACTGTCCGCACCATCGCGATGGACTCGACCGACGGCCTTACCCGCGGCCAGCCGGTGACCGATACCGGCTCGCAGATCCGCGTCCCCGTTGGCCCGCGCACGCTGGGCCGCATCCTCAACGTCGTCGGCGAGCCGGTCGACGAGCGCGGCCCGGTCGATACCGATCTCACCGCGCCGATCCACGCCGAGGCCCCGCTCTTCGTCGACCAGTCGACCGAGACCAGCATCCTCGTCACCGGCATCAAGGTCATCGATCTGCTCGCGCCTTACGCCAAGGGCGGCAAGATCGGACTCTTCGGTGGTGCGGGCGTCGGCAAGACCGTGCTGATCATGGAGCTGATCAACAACGTCGCGAAGGCGC
>CAYTMM010000160.1:0-2834 GCA_964438875.1 uncultured Sphingosinicella sp.
CGGCGATCGGCTTCTTGAGCACCTTGCCGACCGTGTTGATCGCGATGTCGATCCCGCCCATCGCCGCAGAGGCGTCGGCGAACAACTTTTCCATGGCGCCTGCGCTGGTGAGATCGGCCTGGAAGGCGTGTGCCTCGGCGCCCGCCGCGCGCACCGCCACCAATGTCTCTTCGGCGTCGGCCGCTGCCGAGGCGCTGTTGTAATGGATGGCGACGGCCGCAGCGCCCTCCGCCGCGAGGTCGCGGGCGATGAGGCCGCCCAGATTCTTCGCGCCGCCCGCGATCAGCACTTTTTTTCCAGTGATCTTGTGGTCCGCCATGTTCTGTTCCTTTCGTTCCATGTCTGTCGGAGTGCAGATTTATCGGTTAGGATCGCCGCATAAAGATCTCAGTTCTGACAACACTTGTCGAATATTGCGAACAAAGGAGTTCGCCCGCTGGACCGCATCGATCTCTTCCGTGTCTTCGTCCATGTCGTCGAGGCAGCAAGCTTCACCCGCGCCGCGGACCGGCTCGGCCTGCCGCGCTCCTCGGTCTCGGCCGCGATCCGGGAGCTGGAGGAGCGGCTCGGCGTTCGTCTGCTTAACCGGACGACCCGCCATGTCTCGGCTACGCCCGACGGCGCGGCGTTCCACGAACGCTGTGTGCGGCTGCTGGCGGAGGTCGAGGAAACGGAAGGCTTTTTCCAGTCGGTCGACGCACGACCGGCCGGTCGTCTCACCGTCGATGTGCCGGGCCGGATCGGGCGGCTGATCATCATCCCGGAACTGCCCGACTTCATCACGCGCTATCCGGGGATCGAATTGACGCTCGGCGTCACCGACCGCGCGGTCAAGCTGATCGAGGAGCAGGTTGATTGCGCGCTCAGGGTCGGGCCGCTGGAGGATTCGACGCTGATCGCCCGGCGCATCGGGGCGCTGGAGCTGATCAACTGCGCCAGCCCTGCCTATCTGGCGCGGCACGGCGTACCGGAGACGATCGCTGATCTCGATCGCCACCGCGCCGTGCTCTACGCCTCACCGACGACCGGACGGGTGGAGGAATGGGAATGGGTCGAGCGCGATACGACCCGAACCCGTTTGATCGCGGGTGACATCATCGTGAACGGCGCGGAGGCCTATATCGCCGGCGCGCTGGCCGGGCTCGGCCTGATCCAGATCCCAGCCTATGACGTGCGCGATCATCTCGCGCGCGGTGAGCTGGTCGAGGTGCTGCCCGCGTACCGCCCCGCGCCCTTGCCGATGAACCTGCTCTATCCGCATCGCCGCCACGCCTCGCGCCGGCTGTGCGCCTTCATGGACTGGGTGACGCCGCTCCTGCTCGATCAGATAGCAGCCACTGCTGGCAGATAGTTGACATAGTCAATTGCAAGCCGGGGCGCGAGCAGTGCTGGGTGGCCGAGCGGGCCGGCATGACGGCGGGCGCGGTCATGCTGGTCGATGCGGGCGAGGATGTCGCCCAGGTCCGCCTGCTCCATGTCGAGCCCTAGGCGCGCGGGCTGGGGATTGGCGGGGCGCTGGTGCGCGAATGCGTCGAATTCGCGCGGGCGGCGGGCTATGCGACGGTCTTGTTATGGACCCACAGCGTCCTTTTGAGCGCCCGGCGGATATATGAAGGCGCCGGCTTCCGGATTGTCTCGACCGCAATGCACGAGACGTTCGGCACGCCGGTCCAAGACGAAATCTGGGAGATGACCTTCGAAAATCGACAGGTAAGTAAAAGCCGTCTTGGCAAGCAGAAATGATTCCTGTCATGATATGTTATGCGAAGATGTTGTCTTCTTCTGGCCAGTTTTTTCCTTGTTGCCGCCTCACCCGCTACCGACGAAGCGGAAAGGCTGATGGACTCCGGTAACGAATCCGCTGCTTTTGCCCTGATCGATGAAGCGGCGCGAGATGATGATGTGGATGCAGTCAACTATCTGGCCTGGTTTCATGACGAAGGCCGCGTCGTGCCGCGCG
Source organism: uncultured Sphingosinicella sp. (assembly GCA_964438875.1). GTDB lineage: Bacteria > Pseudomonadota > Alphaproteobacteria > Sphingomonadales > Sphingomonadaceae > Allosphingosinicella. The sequence goes on from CAYTMM010000160.1 coordinate 1,961, forward strand.
ATCGGGTACGCGCCGCCGCGCTCTATCGCCTGGCGGCCAATGGCGGTCATCGTTACGCGCAATGGCGACTCGGCGTCATGCTCGACACTGGCGATGGTGTGGTCGAGGATCCGGCCGAGGCCTTTGTCTGGATCGGCCGCGCCGCCGAGCAGGGCAGCCCGCGGGCGATGGTCAGCATGGCCGTCATGTATGCGAATGGGCGCGGGGTAGAGCGGAATTATGCCTTGTCGCTACGTTACTATCTGGCGGCGGCGCATCTTGGCGAACCGCATGGGTTTTATGGCGTCGGCGTCATCTACAACAATGGCGAGGGTGTACCGCAAGACGCCGTCGAGGCGTTGGCATGGTTCCTGTGTTCCGCGGCGCTGGGCGATGAAGAGGCGGAAGACGCGGTCAGAACCACGGAGCTGGATCCGGCGTCCAGCTTCGCGGCCGTGGAGCGCGCCAATGAAATCCTGGCAGAGTTCGGTATCGATGACCTCCGGATTGAATATGAAAGCCCGGATGCCGAAGGGGGGCTGCCGGTGACCTGATCCGCGCGACGATGTTTCCACCCGATAACGTACCCGCTAAGGGGCGCGGCATGACTTCCGCTCCGCGCTTCGAATTCACGATTTCCGCCACCGACGGTCGCGCCCGCACCGGCGCGATCCGCATGAAGCGCGGCGAGATCGCGACCCCCGCCTTCATGCCGGTGGGAACGGCGGCGACGGTGAAGGCGGTGAAGCCGGCGGACGTGCGCGCCAGCGGCGCCGATATTCTGCTCGGCAACACCTATCATCTCATGCTGCGCCCCGGCGCGGAGCGGGTGGCGCGGCTGGGCGCTCCCAGCCCATGAAGGCGTGCAGCCCGCCCAGCCGCGCCACCCGCTCCG
>CAYTMM010000161.1:0-2763 GCA_964438875.1 uncultured Sphingosinicella sp.
GCGGACGTGGACGCGATCGCCGCCACCGCCGGGCCCGGCCTGATCGGCGGGGTGATGGTCGGCCTCGTCACTGCCAAGGGCCTGGCGCTGGCGGGCGGCAAGCCGCTCGTGGCGGTCAATCATCTCGAGGCGCACGCGCTGTCGCCGATGCTCGACGCGCCGGACCTCGCCTTTCCCTATCTGCTGCTGCTCGTTTCGGGCGGCCATTGCCAGTTGCTCTTCGTCGAGGGCGTCGGCCGCTATCGCCGGCTCGCCACGACGATCGACGATGCGGCGGGCGAGGCCTTCGACAAGACGGCGAAGCTGCTCGGCCTCGGCTATCCGGGCGGGCCGGCGGTGGAGTGTACGGCGCAGGCGGGCGATCCACGCGCCGTGCCGCTGCCGCGCCCGCTGGTCGGTTCGGACGAGCCGCATTTCTCCTTCGCCGGGCTCAAGAGCGCGGTGCTGCGCGCGCATGAGACGGGGCGCTACGACGATGCCGATCTCGCCGCCTCCTTCCAGCAGGCGGTGGTCGATTGCCTGCTGGACCGGACGGCGCGCGCGATCTCCGCTGCGCCGGGCGCGACGGCGCTGGTCGTCGCCGGCGGTGTTGCGGCCAATCAGGCGATCCGGGGCGCGTTGACCGATCTGGCGCGCGGCCACGATCTGCCCTTCGTCGCGCCGCCGCTCTGGCTGTGCACCGACAATGCGGCGATGATCGGCTGGGCCGGCGCGCTGCGGTTCGAACAGGGCCTGATCGACGGGCTGGACGCGCCGGCGCGGGCGCGCTGGCCGCTCGATCCGGACGCGGAAAAGGCGCGCGGCGCGGGGGTGAAGGCATGAGGATCGGGGTTATCGGGGCGGGCGCCTGGGGGACGGCGCTGGCACAGGTCGCGGCGGATGGCGGCGACGATGTGCTGATCTGGGCGCTGGAGAGCGAGGTCGTCGCGTCGATCAACGTTGCCCATGAAAATGCGCTTTATCTGCCGGGGCAGAAACTCAGCTCCTCGCTGCGCGCCACCGGCGTGTTCGCCGATCTTGCGGATCGGGAGGCGGTGCTGGTCGTCACGCCGGCCCAGCATCTTCGCGCTGTCCTCGCGCGGCTGCCGGCAGCCCATGTCCCGTTGGTGCTCTGCTCCAAAGGCATCGAGGAGGGCAGTGGCAAGTTGATGACCGAGGTCGCGGCGGATGTTCAGCCGGATGCGCCGATCGCAGTGCTTTCCGGGCCGTCCTTCGCCGACGAGGTGGCGGCGGGCCTGCCGGCCGCGCTGACGCTGGCGACGGCCGATCCCGCGCTCGGCGAACGACTGGTTGCGCGGCTGGCTCGGCCCCATTTCCGGACCTATTATTCGAACGACGTGATCGGCGCGGAGGTTGGCGGCGCGGTCAAGAACGTGATCGCCATTGCCTGCGGTGTGGTCGAGGGGCTTGGTCTTGGGCTCAACGCCCGCGCAGCTTTGATCGCGCGGGGCTTCGCGGAAATGACTCGATTCGGCCTTGCTAAGGGTGCGCGGGCGGAGACCCTGGCAGGTCTGTCCGGGCTTGGCGACCTCGTGCTGACCTGCTCATCGATCAGTTCGCGCAATTTCAGTCTCGGCAAGGGGCTGGGCGAGGGACGGCGCGCCGCCGATCTGCTCGCCGATCGGCGGACGGTGGCGGAAGGCGCCTTCACCGCGCCGGTGCTGCGCCAGGCGGCGGCCGATCTCGGCGTCGACATGCCGATCGTCGAGGCGGTCTGCGCGCTCTTGGCCGATGTGCCGGTGCAATCGGTGGTCGAGGAACTGCTCGCCCGCCCGCTCAGGAGTGAGGGCGTCTAGAAATCCCAGCAGATGCCCTTGTTCTCCCAGTCGCCATAGCGGGTGGGCTCCTTGCCCTTGGGGCCGCCATGTTCCTCGGCTGAGGACGCCTCTTCCGGCGCCGGCACGGGCGGGCTCTTGGAGAGATAGGCGGGCGGTTTCACATGCGCGGGGCGTTCGGCCATGGGCGTTCCATTTGAAATCGGGGCATCTTCCCCCCACATTTCGGACGAGGAGGACGTTTAGGCAAGATGAGCTTTTTCAGGACGATGCTGCTGCTTGCGGCGTTGACCGCCCTGTTCATGGGTCTGGGCTACACGATCGGCGGATCGGGCGGCGCGATGATCGCGCTCGTCATTGCGGGCGGCATGAACTTCTTCACCTACTGGAATGCCGACAGGATCGTATTGCGCATGCACAATGCGCGTGAGGTGGATGCGCGCGCCGCGCCGCAGCTCCACGGCATCGTGCGTGAGCTGGCCACGCGCGCCAACATGCCGATGCCGAAGGTCTATCTGATCGACGAACAGCATCCGAACGCCTTCGCCACGGGGCGCAATCCGCACAACGCCGCCGTCGCCGCGACGACGGGCCTGCTGCGCATTCTGGACCATGATGAGGTCGCGGCGGTAATGGCGCACGAGCTTGCCCATGTGAAGAATCGCGATACGCTGGTGATGACGATGACGGCGACGATCGCCGGCGCGATTGCGATGCTCGCCAATTTCGGCCTCTTCTTCCGGGGCAATGGCAATCAGAACATGATCGCGACCCTGCTGGCGGTCTTCGTCGCGCCCTTCGCGGCGATGCTGGTCCAGCTCGCGATTAGCCGGACGCGCGAATATGGCGCGGACCGCGGCGGCGCGGAGATTCACGGCAATCCCCGCGCGCTCGCGTCGGCGCTGGCCAAGCTGGCGCAGGGGGCGCAGCGCATCCCCAATCCGGTCGCGGCGCGCAATCCGGCGGCTTCGGCGCTCTATATCGTGCC
>CAYTMM010000162.1:0-2603 GCA_964438875.1 uncultured Sphingosinicella sp.
GTATGACCCGATCGCGCGCAAGCATGTCGAGTTCAAGGAAGCCAAGATCAAGTAAGACGCGGCCTTACGGCGTTTCGCCGTCAGGCCCCCCATCGTTCCGGACCTGGTCCGGGATGGCGCTTTCGATCACGTCTTCGCCGCTCCCGGCATCCGGCCCGGGGGCGGCATTTTCTTTGTCCGGCGCATTGGCCAGCAGTTCGCGCACCGCCTCGACGAACTTCAGGACCGAAATCGGCTTGGACACATAGCCCTCCGCCCCTGCGTCGCGGATGCGCTCCTCGTCGCCTTTCGCAGCATAAGCGGTGACGGCCATGATCGGCACGGTCATCAGATCGTCGTCCGTCTTCATCTGTTCGATCAGCTCGAGGCCGCTGACATGCGGCATCTGGATGTCCATGACGACAAGGTCCGGGGCGAAATCGCGCGCGCGCGCGATCGCCTCGCGGCCGTCGCGCACCGGCTCGGCTGCATAGCCGTGGGCGCGCAACAGGTCGCAGAACAGCTTCAGATTGAGTTCGTTGTCCTCGACAACCAGGATTTTTTGTCCCACGAGCCATTCCTAGGCGATGCGCAGCGAACAGACAATTGACGACGAGGCGTTGGCACTGGGCGCACTTAGCTGGATCCTGGCCGACGACGCGCGGGCGGAGCGCTTCCTGGCGCTGACCGGGCTGACACCCGATACGCTGCGTGCTGCAATCGGCGAGCAGTCCTTGCTGGCGGCGGTGCTGCGCTTCCTGGAGGCGCATGAGCCGGACCTGATCACCTGCGCCGGCGTGATCGGCGCTGCGCCTGCGGACCTGCCAGCGGCACGACGGAGACTGGAAGCGTGAAACGCCCCTTGCTGATCAGCGATTGCGACGATGTGCTGCTGCATTTCCTGCCACATTTTGCCGAATGGCTGGACGAGGCGCACGATATCCTGTTCGATTACGATGCACCGGGATTCGGCGCGGCACTGCGCCGAAGAGACGGCAGCCCGGTCGCCAGTGATGATGTCTGGCCGTTGCTCGATCGCTTTTTCGTTGACGAAATGCATCGCCAGAGCCTCGTCGTGGGTGCTGTCGAGGCGCTGGGCAAGATCGGCGAAGTGGCCGACATCGTCATCCTCACCAATATCGGCGACGCGCACCATGCTGGCCGCATCGCCCAACTCGAGGCCTACGGCATCCGCCACCGGGTGATCTGCAACCAGGGCGGCAAGGGCCGACCCGCACGCAAGCTGATCGAGGAGATGGGCGCGGGCACAACTGTGTTCGTCGACGATCTCGGACCGCATCACGAATCAGTGGCGAAGCACGCGCCAGACGTGTGGCGGCTGCACATGATCGCCGATCCGCGCCACGCGGCGCGAACCCCGCCTGCCGCACATGCCCATGTCCGGATCGACCTGTGGGACGAAGCCCTACCCTGGGTTCTGGAAAGGCTCGGAGCCGGCTAGGCTGGCGCCCGCGCTTTCACGATCCAGGCCGCGCCGTCGATCTCGATCCGGCCCCTTTCGCGCGCGCCGCGAATAGGTTGCGCAGCACCGCAAGCGCGCGTTCCTGAATCTCAACGGGCTGGTCCGGCAGCAGACGCGCCAGCGGACCGATCTGCATCGACAAGCGCAATGCATCCTCCACCGCGGCCTGCGCATCGCTTCCCTCTCCATAAATCTGGGGATGATCGAAAGGCATGAAGGAAATGTCCGCGAAACCGGCCGAATCGAGGATATGCTCCACGCGGACGCGATCGCCGAACGAGAAGGGGCCCGGCGCTTCCGGATCCGGCGCGGGCGGCACCGGCAGGATACCTTGCAGCGCCATCATGGGCAGGCGCACCCAATCATTCTCCCCCGCCCCGCGCCAGCAGATGAAGCACAGTCGCCCGCCCGGTTTCAGCACGCCGCGCAAATGGGCGAAGGCGCCGACCGGATCGTCGAAAAACATCACGCCAAACCGGGAGAAGAGCAGATCGAAATAGCCCTGCGGCAGCGGCGATCGGCTTGCATCCGCGACATCAAACGCCAATGGCGCGCCGGCGGGAACGCGCTCCCGGGCACGAGAGATCAACGCCTCGGAAATGTCCACGCCGCGCACATGCCCCTGCGGCCCCACCCGCGCGGCGAGGTCCAGACTGGTCGCCCCCGCGCCGCAGCCGACATCGAGGACCATTTCGTCCGGCCGCGCATCTGCGGCCGCGATCGCCACGTCGCCATAAGGCGCGAGCATACAATCGAGCCGCTCCTGATTGACCCGCCAGCGCTCACCATTGTCGCCGTTCCAGTCGGCGATCTGCCATGCATTCTTTCCGGTCATTCGCCGCTTGGATCCTTCCAATTCCGTCAGAGCACTTCACCTAGGGATTCTGCGAATGACTCTCAATAATGGCGCGTCGGCAACGCCTTTGGCTTGACCCCGGAGGCCGGGGGGTGCTTAGCTTGGGCTCATGACCGAGAACCATACCGCCCGCCTCGACGCGCTCGGCATCACCCTGCCCGAGCCCGCTGCGCCCGTCGCCGCCTATGTTCCCGCCGTTGAAACCGGCGGCCTGCTCTACCTCTCCGGACAGCTGCCGTTCGACGCGGCCGGCAAGGTTATTACCGGCAGGCTTGGCGAGGATCA
>CAYTMM010000163.1:0-2591 GCA_964438875.1 uncultured Sphingosinicella sp.
AACCGTCGCTTCGCTCTACATCGTACCCTTCAAAGACGCTTGGAACGTCGCGAAGGCATGGCGGCACCGCAGGAGCGCGGCGCGCAACCCGAAACCGCGCCGCGAGCTCACCCAGCGCCGCGCCGCTTGATCGGCCATTGACGCCGGCCGTGGCGGGTCCGCATAGCGCAGCGTGATGCTGCCTCTCGGTCTCGCCTTCCTTGCCGGCCTTGTTTCGGCACTTGGCTTCGCGCCGGTTGGATTGTGGCCGCTCACGCTTGCCGCGTTTGCGGTGTTGCTGTGGCTCATCGAGACGGCGCCCGGCCTGCGTTCGGCGCTGGCGCGGGGCTGGTGGTTCGGCTTCGGCCAGTTCGTGCTGGGGCTGAACTGGATCGCAACCGCCTTCACCTATCAGGCGGCGATGCCGGCCTGGATCGGCTGGCTCGCCGTACCCTTGCTGTCGCTCTACCTCGCCGTCTTTCCGGCTGCCACCGCCGGCCTCGCCTGGCGCTGGGGACGTGACCACCGGCCCTCCCTGGTTTTCATCCTCGCTGCCGCATGGATCGTCACCGAATGGCTGCGCGCAACTTTGTTTACGGGCTTCGCGTGGAACCCGGTGGCGGTGGCGCTGATGCCGAGCGGGCTGGCCGGATTTGCGCGGTGGATCGGCACTTATGGGCTGTCCGGCATCGCCGTGCTCTTCGGCGGGGCGCTCTATCTGGCGCTGCGCGGCGCCAGGACGTCCGGCGCGATCGTCATGCTGACGGTGATCGGCGGCGGCGCGGTCGCCTGGGCGATGGCACCCGCTTTGTCCGGCGACGGGCCACTGATCCGCGTCGTGCAGCCCGATATCGGCCAGCAGAATAAGTGGGACCCGAATTTCGAGGCGGAGAATTTCCGCCGGCTCGCCCGGCTCACCGGGGAGCCGGGCGATACGCCACGCCTGATCCTGTGGCCGGAGGCGGCGACGCCCGATTATCTTTCCGTCCAGTCGCGCGCACGCCAGCGCATCGCCGCATTGATGGGACCGGACGACATGATGCTGCTCGGCGGCGTCGAGCTGGTCTTCGGCGACGATGGCTATGCGAGCGCGGCCTATAACAGCCTCTTCATGATCGATCCGCAGGGCCGATTGGGACCGCGCTACGACAAGGCGCATCTGGTGCCCTATGGCGAATATCTGCCGATGCGTCCGCTGCTCTCCACACTTGGACTCAGCCGGCTGGCGCCCGGCGATCTCGATTTCCATGCCGGGCCGGGACCGCGCACGCTGGCCGTGCCGGGCTTCGCGCGCGCCGGCATCCAAATCTGCTACGAAATCGTCTTTTCCGGCCAGGTCGTCGATCGCGCCGACCGGCCCGACTTTATCTTCAATCCGTCCAACGACGCCTGGTTCGGCACCTGGGGGCCGCCGCAGCATTTGGCGCAGGCACGGCTACGTGCGATCGAGGAGGGCCTGCCCGTCATCCGCTCCACGCCGACTGGAATTTCAGCCGTGATCGACGCGCATGGCCGGGTGCTGGACGCTATTCCGTCCGGCGCCGGCGCGATCGACGCGCACCTGCCCGGCGCGGCCTCACCGACCCTTTTCGCCCGCTTCGGCAACATCCTCCCGCTGACATTCGCCCTGATGCTCGCCGCCGTGGCGATTGCCCTTCGTCGCAAGGCGCGCTAGGGAGCAAACCGCACATAAGGATATGTTTATATCCGCAATCTCAAGCCCATGAAGGAATGGCCTTCCGCGATGCGCAGCACCTATCTCTTCACATCCGAATCAGTGTCCGAGGGACATCCCGACAAGGTTGCCGACCAGATTTCCGATTCCATCGTCGATCTGTTCCTGTCCAAGGATCCTGAGGCACGCATCGCCTGCGAAACGCTGACCACCACCCAGCTCGTCGTGCTGGCCGGCGAAATCCGCTGCAAGGGCGTCTATGAGAATGGCGCATGGGCACCGGGCGCGCAGGAAGAAATCGAGAAGACGGTTCGCGAGACCGTGAAGCGAATCGGCTATGAACAGTCGGGTTTCCACTGGGAAAGCTTCCGCTTCGAGAACAATCTGCACGGCCAGTCCGCGCATATCGCCCAGGGCGTGGACGAGAGCGGGAACAAGGACGAAGGTGCGGGCGATCAGGGCATCATGTTCGGCTATGCCACGGACGAAACGCCCGACCTGATGCCGGCGACGCTCTATTACAGCCATAAGATCCTGGAAAAAATGGCCGCCGATCGCCACAGCGGGGCAGCGCCCTTCCTGGAACCGGACGCCAAGAGCCAGGTGACGCTGAAGTTCGAGAACGGGAAACCGGTCGCCGCGACCGCGATCGTCGTCTCCACCCAACATGCGCCGGGCTATGATCAGGGCGACAAGGAAGCCGAGCTTCATGCTTATGTGAAGAAGGTGGTGGCTGAGGTGATCCCGGCCGAGCTGCTGTCCGACGCGACTGTCTATCACATCAATCCGACCGGTAGCTTCGAGATCGGCGGACCGGACGGCGATGCGGGCCTGACCGGCCGTAAGATCATCGTCGACACCTATGGCGGCGCGGCCCCGCATGGCGGCGGCGCGTTCAGCGGCAAGGATCCGACGAAGGTCGATCGCTCGGCCGCCT
>CAYTMM010000164.1:0-2385 GCA_964438875.1 uncultured Sphingosinicella sp.
GCGCGCATACTTGCTCCTTGGGTTTCCCGACCGATCGGTCTATGAATTCCGCCATGGCCTATGAAACGATCGACTTCAAGCTTCAGGACGGCATTGCCCGCCTGACCCTGAACCGCCCGGACCGGCTGAACAGCTTCACCGTGCAGATGCACGAGGAAGTGGCCGATGCGCTGAGCCAGCTCGAGGAGGCGCGCACGCTCGTGCTGACCGGGGCGGGACGCGGCTTTTGCGCGGGGCAGGATCTGAACGATCGGGCGGTGGCGCCGGGCGAGGCGGTCGATCTCGGCGAGTCGGTGGAGGTCAGGTACAATCCGCTGATCCGCCGGCTGACGTCGCTCCCCATCCCGGTGATCGCGCGGGTGAACGGTGTGGCGGCGGGCGCCGGGGCGAACATCGCGCTCGCCTGCGACATCGTGATAGCTGCCAAGAGCGCGAAATTCATCCAGAGCTTCGCGGCGATCGGCCTCATTCCCGACAGCGGCGGCACCTGGGTGTTGCCGCGCCTGGTCGGGCAGGCCCGCGCGCTGGGACTGGCGCTGACCGGGGAGCCGCTAGAGGCGGAACGCGCCGCCTCATGGGGGCTGATCTGGAAGGCCGTGGATGACGAGGCGCTCGATGCCGAAGTGGACGCGCTCGCCGCGCGTTTCGCCGCCGGACCGACCCGGGGCCTGGCGAAGATCAAGCAGATGATCCGCGAGAGCTGGCATCAGAGTCTGGACGATGAACTGGACCGCCAGCGCGACGCGATGCGCGAGCTTGGTTTCTCCGAAGACTATCGCGAGGGCGTGGCCGCCTTCATGGAAAAGCGGAAACCGGATTTCACGGGGAAATGACCACAAACCGTCATTGCGAGCGAAGCGAAGCAATCCAGAAAGACCCCGAGGCCCACTGGATTGCTTCGTCGCTACGCTCCTCGCAATGACGACGGAGAGGACGAACAAATGAGAACGCTGAAACTCCTCAATTACGCTCAGGACGGCTGGGTGCCCGGCGCGGGCACGCTGGAGGAAGTCCACAGCGCCGTCACCGGCGAGGTGGTGGCGGAGACCGGCGCGGACGGGCTCGATTATACGGGGATGCTCGATCATGCCCGCAAGGTCGGCGGGCCGGCGCTGCGCAAGCTGACCTTCCATGAGCGCGCGCATATGCTGAAGGCGCTCGGCAATGCGATCATGGCGCGCAAGGAGGAATTGTACGAACTATCCTACGCCACCGGCGCCACGCGGCAGGACAGCTGGATCGATATCGAGGGCGGCGCGGGGACGCTCTTTTCCTTCTCGTCCAAGGGCCGGCGCGAACTGCCCAACGGCAAGGTGCTGATCGACGGCGCGCTGGAGCCCTTGTCGCGCGGCGGCAGCTTCGTCGGCCAGCATGTCTTCACCCCGCTCCACGGCGTCGCCGTCCATATCAACGCCTTCAACTTCCCGGTCTGGGGCATGCTGGAAAAGCTCGCACCGACGATCCTTGCGGGCGTGCCCGCCATCGTGAAGCCGGCCGGCCAGACCGGCTATGTCTGCGAAGCCGCCTTCCGGATCATGATCGAGGCGAACATCCTGCCGCCGGGCGCGATCCAGCTTCTGGTCGGCATACCGGGCGATCTGCTGGCGCCGCTCACCTGTCAGGACGTGGTGAGCTTCACCGGATCGGCCGCGACCGCGATGAAGCTGCAATCCCATCCCGTCATCGGGCGGGAGAGTCTGCGCTTCGTCGCGGAGCGGGACAGCCTCAACGCCTCCATTCTCGGCCCGGATGCCACCCCCGGCACCCCGGAATTCGACCTCTTCGTGAAGGAGGTCGCGCGCGAGATGACGTCCAAGGCGGGCCAGAAATGCACCGCCATCCGCCGGGCCTTGGCCCCGGCGCAGCATCTCGACGCCGTAGAGGAGGCGCTGGCCGCGCGGCTGGCGAAGGTCCGCATCGGCGATCCCCGCGCGGAAAACACGCAGATGGGCGCGCTCGTCAGCCTCGCGCAGCGCGACGCGGTGCGTTCTGCTGTGGCAGAGCTGACGAAATCGGCCCGGATCGTCGCCGGCGATCCCGATGCCAGTCCGGTGCCGGGTGACGGCGCCTTCCTTTCCCCGATCCTGCTGCGCGCGGACGATCCGTGGGGCGCCTCAGCGGTGCATGATGTGGAGGCGTTCGGCCCGGTCTCGACCCTGATGCCGTACAATGATCTCGACGACGCCATCGCGCTCGCCAATCGCGGCATGGGGAGCCTCGCCTTGTCGCTCTTCACCCATGCCAGCGACACGGCGCGCGATTTCGTGCTGGGCGCGGGCGCCTATCACGGCCGCATGGTGATCCTCGACCGGACAAGCGCGAAGGAATCAACCGGCCACGGCTCCCCCCTCCCCGTCCTCGTCCACGGCGGCCCCGGCCGCGCCG
>CAYTMM010000165.1:0-2152 GCA_964438875.1 uncultured Sphingosinicella sp.
CTCGCCAAGACCAACCGGATGGTGGTGGTCGAGGAAGGCTGGCCGGTCTGCTCGATCGCGTCCGAGATCATGGCGGTGGCGATGGAGGACGGCTTCGACGATCTCGACGCCCCGGTGCTGCGCGTCACCAACGAGGACGTGCCGCTGCCTTATGCCGCGAACCTGGAGAAGCTGGCTTTGATCAATGCGGCGGACGTCGTCGCGGCGGCGAAGAAAGTCACCTATCGCGCTTAGCGCGCCGGCCCGTCCGGAGGACTATGGCGGACCTGGATCCTGAACGCGCGCTGGTGCTGGCATATGTGCCGGCATCGGCGCGGCCGGCTTTGGCAGCTTTGTGGCAACTGGATGCGGAATGCGGCGCCGTTCTTGCGACGGGCACCGAGCCGATGGTGACGCGTATCCGGCTGGCCTGGTGGCGCGAAGCGCTGGAACGCCTGGACCGAGAGGCGCCGCCGCCCCAACCGCTGCTCCAGACGATCGCGGCCCATGTCCTGCCAGCGGGTGTGACGGGCGCCGAACTGTCGAGGATCACGGAAGGCTGGGACGCGATTGTCGGCGCGGCAGCGCCGGACGCAGAGGCGCTGAACCTGTATGCTGCGGAGCGCGGCGCCAGATTGTTTCGCCTGTCGGCGCGGCTGCTTGGCGGCGACGCACATGTCGAGCCTTCAGGAGAGGCCTGGGCGCTGATCGATCTGGCGCGGCACAGCGCTGGTCGCGACGAAGCATATGCGGCGATGATGGCCGCTGCCGTACGGAAGCGTGACAAGAGTCGCTGGCCGCGAACCTTGCGACCGCTCGGGATGCTCGCCAGCCTGATTGATCGTGACTTGCGAAAATCCTATCCGGAAAGACAGGGTAGGCCGTCACGGATTGCCCGGATGATATGCTATCGTCTTATCGGAAGTTAAGTTCGCAGAGCTGTTCTTCCTATTCATTTTGACTCTTCCGGAATTTGATTTATTTTCCCTTTGTGGGGGAAGATAATGTTGAGATTCTTGTCCGGCGCCAGCGCGGCTTTATTGCTTGTCTTGGCAGGATTTTTTGCGTGGAAGGGCATTGCGCAGGGCGACGAGAGCCCGGTGCCGCCGCCGCCCGCGCCCGCCGAGACGGTGGATGAGGAGGCCGCGCCGCCTTTGCCGCCCGCCGCGGATGCACGCACGAAAGAGCAGCGCCGTTTCGACCGTTCCGATCGCAACAAGGACGGCCGCATCACGCTCGACGAATTGTACGAACCGCGCCGCAAGGCCTTCGCCCGGCTCGACACCAATGGCGATGGCCGGCTCTCATTCGAGGAATGGGCGGTCCGCACCCGCGAGAAGTTCCGCAGTGCAGATGCCGACCGCGATGGCAATCTGACGCGCTCCGAATATGCGACAACCGCGCCCAGGCCGCGCGCACGTCCCAAGCAGCAGAATTGCGTGTGTTGACAAGCGAGGCGGTTCGCGTAGCACTTGCATTCGTATGCTTGGAATTTCTTCTCTAAAATCATTGATTTATATCAGCCGGTCCGCGCCCTTGCTCGGCCCTGACGATCTCGACCGCATTCACCACGCCGCAATCAATCTGAATGCATTGGACGGCATTACCGGCCTACTGATATATAATGGCGCACACTTCCTTCAGCTCGTCGAGGGCGCTTCGGAAGCTATCGATGATCTGATGACGCGACTTCGGAACGATCCGCGTCATTGCGAGCTGAAGATTGTCGAAGAGCACGGGATCGAAGCGCGCAGTTTTCCGGACTGGTCCATGGAATTGATCCGGGTGAGCGTTGGCCGGTTTGACGCGCGCGCCGACACGGAAGCCCGGCTGCCGAGCGGGATGTCCGGAACGATCCGCGCAAGCCTGCTGACAGCGCTGGAGGGAATTTCAGCCTGAAGCCGTCGCCCAGGCCACGAGATCGGCCTTCGCGCGATCCGTGTAGCGCTTTTTGCGTTCGGCCTTCTTTGAGCGCCCTTCGACCGGCGGGAACAGACCGAAATTGACATTCATCGGCTGATAGCTGTCCGCCGCAGCACCGCCGGTGATGTGGCCGAGTAGGGCGCCCAATGCGGTGGTCGGCGGCGGGGGAGCGAGCGTTTCGCCGGTAAGCTCCGCCGCTGCGAACCGGCCGGCGATCAGGCCGATCGCGGCGGATTCGACATAGCCTTCG
>CAYTMM010000166.1:0-1709 GCA_964438875.1 uncultured Sphingosinicella sp.
CGTCGCAGACAATAACGACGTCCAGTGGAAGCGGGAAAACAACTTGCCGAAGACGTGGGCGATCGTGTCGAGGACCGGGATCAGTGTATCGGGAACCATGACGCTTCACTCAAACCCGGCCGGGGATGAACATGGCCTCCTCGCCATTCCTGCGGGTCGCGTCGAACAGGGCGCACACGGCCTTCACCGGCAGCCGGCCATTCTCGCGCGCGATGCCGCATATTCTCCGACCATAGGAAACACCGCGCTTCCCCTCACCCGTTCGCCCATGCCAGCGCCCGGTATCGGATGGATTGCCGGAACATTTGGAAACGGCCATGTTCGCAAAGGCCGCTTTCGGCTGCGTTCGAAACTTGTCAGGACGAGATCGTGCAGATCCTGCTGATCGAAGATGACGCACGGGTCGCCGATTATGTCGGCGCGGGACTGCGGGAAGCAGGCCATATCGTCACGCATATTCCGGATGGGAAAGCCGGCTTGATCCAGGCAGCGTCCGAGCAATATGACCTCATCATCCTCGACAGGATGCTGCCTCAGGTGGACGGGCTCACCATCCTCCAGACGATCCGCGCGACCGGCGATGCCACACCGGTGCTGCTGTTTTCGGCGCTCGGCGATACGGACGAACGGGTGAAGGGCCTGCGCGCCGGCGGCGACGACTATCTCGCCAAGCCCTTCGCCCTGTCCGAACTAGTGGCCCGCGCGGAAGCGCTCGGCCGGCGCGGACCCGGCCTTGCCGAGCAGGCGGTGATGCGAATCGCCGACCTCGAGATCGATCTGCTCGGCCGGATCGTCCGGCGCGCTGGCCAGCGGATCGAACTGACATCGCGCGAATTCCGTATCCTCGACTATCTCGCCCGCCATGCCGGCCGGGTGGTCACGCGCTCGATGCTGCTGGAGCATGTCTGGGACTATCATTTCGACCCGCAGACCAATGTCGTCGACCAGCATGTCAGCCGCCTGCGCCAGAAGATCGAGCGCGGCGCGGCAACGCCGCTGATCGAGACGGTGCGCGGCGCAGGCTACCGGATGCGGGCCGGCGCGTGAGGCTGCTTGCCAGCTTCTCCTTCCGGCTGGCCTTGCTTTATGCCACGCTCTTCACGCTGTCCGTGTCGATTTTGCTGGCACTGTTCTACTGGATCAGCATCTGGCGACCGATCCAGCAGGTGGAGGCCGAACTCGTCGCTGATAGCGCGCGTTTCGAAACACTATACCGCGCGCAGGGTACGGACGCACTGATCGAGGCCCTGCGCGAACGCGCTATCGAACCCGCCCCGCGTCAGGCCTATCATGCGCTGATCGCGGAAAACGGAACGGTCCTGGCCGCCAACCTACCGAGCTGGCCAGCGCCTTCCAGCCGGCTCTGGTTGCGTATCGAAGCCGATGTTTATCGCGACGGCGAAGAATTCGATTACGAGGCGCTGGTGCTCGATCATCGGCTGCCCGATCGCACCCGGCTGATGCTCGGCCGCGACGTTCAGGACATCGACGAGCTGGACGAAGGCATTCGGGTCGGCGCACTATGGCTGATGCCGGTGATGGCGCTGCTGGTGATCGCCGGCGGCGGACTGATGAGCCGGGCGATCGGGCGGCGAATCGACGCGGTCGGCGCGACCGCCCGGCGGGTGATGGCCGGCGATCTGTCGGAACGCATTCCCGTGCGCGGCAGCCGCGACCCGTCGTGTCGCGTGTTGTGAGTGAGTTCATCG
>CAYTMM010000167.1:0-1580 GCA_964438875.1 uncultured Sphingosinicella sp.
CCGGGCTTCACCCATCTCCAGTCCGCCCAGCCCGTCACGCTCGGCCATCATCTGATGGCCTATGTCGAGATGCTGCGGCGCGACGCCTCGCGCTTCGCCGACGCGCGGGCGCGGATGAACGAATGCCCGCTCGGCTCGGCGGCGCTGGCCGGCACCTCCTTCCCGCTGGACCGGGAGGCGACGGCGGCGGCGCTCGGCTTCGACGGGCCGACCGCCAATTCGCTGGATGCCGTGTCCGACCGCGATTTCGCGATCGACTATCTGACAAGCGCGGCCCAATGTGCGCTGCACCTGTCGCGACTGGCCGAGGAATTCGTCCTGTGGGCGAGCCAGCCATTCGGCTTCGTCGTTTTGTCAGACAGCTTCTCGACCGGCTCGTCGATCATGCCGCAGAAGCGCAACCCCGACGCGGCGGAGCTGGTGCGCGGCCATGCCGGGCGGATGCTCGGCGCAATGACGGCGCTGATGGTGACGATGAAGGGCCTGCCGCTGGCTTATTCGAAGGATATGCAGGACGACAAGGAACCGGTGTTCGAGGCACACGACCTGCTCACTTTGTCGCTCGCGGCGATGGCGGGGATGATCGATACCGTGACCTTCCGTGCCGATCGGATGCGGGCGCTCGCCGAGAGCGGTCATGCCACCGCCACCGACCTCGCCGACTGGCTTGTGCGCGAGGCCAATGTGCCGTTCCGCGAGGCGCATCATATCACCGGGCGCGCCGTGCGGCTGGCGGACGAAGCGGGTAAGGCGCTGTGGACGTTGCCGCTGGAGGCGTTGCAAGGCGTGGACCCACGGATCGATGCGCGCGTTTTCGATGTGCTGTCGCTCGACGCCTCGGTTAAGAGCCGGACGAGCTTCGGCGGCACCGCGCCGGACCGGGTGCGCGAACGGATCACGGCGGCGCGGCGGACGCTGGGAATGGACGGGGAATGAAGTCTTTCACGCCTTTATTGCTGATCGCGCCGCTCATCGCCGGCTGCGGGCTGCGCGAGCCGCTCCAGCCCGTCGAGGGCCAAGGCGCTCCACCGGCACCCGCCGCGATGAACCGACCGCTCACCACGCAGGAGATGATGACGCCGCCGCCCATTGCCCGGCCGCAGCGGGTGGACGAATTGCTGCGCCGCTCCGAGCAACGCAGCGACGACCGCTTCGACATGCCACCGCCCGATTTGCCCACTGAAGAAGCGCCGCCGCAGCCCGAGGACGATGAGCCGCGATGAAACCTGTCCGCAAAGCCGTCTTCCCCGTCGCCGGTCTGGGCACCCGCATCCTGCCCGCCACAAAGGCAATCCCGAAGGAGATGCTGACCATCGTCGACAAGCCGCTGATCCAATATGCGGTGGAGGAGGCGCGCGAGGCCGGCATCGAGCAGATGATCTTCGTCACCGGGCGCGGCAAGGACGCGCTGGAGGACCATTTCGACATTGGTTTCGAACTGGAAAGCACGATGCGCGAGCGCGGCAAGAGCCTTGATCCGCTCGAAAGAACGCGCTTCTCTCCCGGAGCGATCGTCTCCGTCCGCCAGCAATCGCCGCTTGGCCTTGGCCACGCCGTCTGGTGCGCGCGCGAGATCGTAG